>NZ_JAUERW010000015.1:0-138814 GCF_041060465.1 Pseudomonas sp. W2Oct36 | reverse complement strand
GCCGCCACACAGACGCGGGATGGAGCAGTCTGGTAGCTCGTCGGGCTCATAACCCGAAGGTCGTCGGTTCAAATCCGGCTCCCGCAACCAAACATCAAAAAAGGCTACTCGAAAGAGTGGCCTTTTTTGTGGCCGCTGTTTGAGCAGGCCCGCCCCCATCGTTACCCCCCTCACCTCTTCATATGAATCAAACCGGGTCCATGGATGACGGCGACCTGCCCTTAGGCGCGGATGTCGATAAAAGCCTTGTCCAACCGCCACTTAGGCGACCCAACGCTGCCGATACGGTTATTTTGTCGATCCTTGGCATTAAAGGTTGACACTTTGTGGTTCGACTGTAGAATGCCGCCACACAGACGCGGGATGGAGCAGTCTGGTAGCTCGTCGGGCTCATAACCCGAAGGTCGTCGGTTCAAATCCGGCTCCCGCAACCAACATCTAAAAAGGCTACTCGAAAGAGTGGCCTTTTTTTTGCCTCGCTGAAAGCTCACGAACAGCGGGTCGGAATCCTTGTCACATCCCATTACCGGGGTGCGCTCATCCGAGAGGTCTTGTTACTGTATGTTGCCGGGGCAATAGTTTTAATCGCCCCGGCCGATACGCTGGCCAGCGACTGAACCTAGACTGAACGGTCACTGATACGTACCCGTGGTATTCGCCCGTTAGACGTTGAAGCGCTAACATCCTGAATTATTTTTTGCGTAGGGATTGGTAACTTGGCTGTATACCTCCATCCTGTCGCGCACGATCCAAGGAGTGATTGATGCGCGCCAACCCGTCCGACACAAATGAAGCAGTGACGGAGCATCCTCCGGCTCCCCCGAAACGATTGCGCCCACGCGAACTGGTGAGCAAGTACCGTCAACCCATCGGGTTGGGCGTCACCATCCTTTTGTTCGCCGTCGCCCTGATCGCCTGCCGGCACATGCTGACCGAGCTGGACATCTACGCCCTGCAGGATTCGCTGCTCAGCGTGCCGCTGCCTTCTCTGGCGGGCGCGGTGCTGGCGACGGCGATCGGCTTTGTGATTCTGCTGGGCTATGAGTGGTCCGCGAGTCGCTACGCCAATGTCGATCTGCCACCGAAGTCGCTGATCATGGGCGGGTTTTGCGCGTTCGCCATCGGCAACGCCGTAGGCCTGTCAATGTTGTCCGGCGGCTCGGTTCGTTACCGTCTTTATTCGCGACTGGGAGTGGGTGCGGGCGAAGTT
Organism: Pseudomonas sp. W2Oct36; assembly: GCF_041060465.1. Taxonomy (NCBI): domain Bacteria; kingdom Pseudomonadati; phylum Pseudomonadota; class Gammaproteobacteria; order Pseudomonadales; family Pseudomonadaceae; genus Pseudomonas; species Pseudomonas sp. W2Oct36. The sequence continues at coordinate 137,604 of NZ_JAUERW010000015.1, read as the reverse complement.
GCCCACATGACCCTTTTCGCCAGCCTGTCACTGGGTTGCGCACTTCCCCCGCTGGCGGCCCTGGCGACCTTGAGCGACCTGCCCGCCGCTTCGCTGGCGCTGCATGTGTCGGTGCCGGTGCTGGCCACCGTGGCGGTGGCGGTGTTGGCCATCAGCGCAATCCTCGGTTATGCCATTTATCGCCGACGTCTGCCGGAACAGACGATCCCGCATAACTTGCTGGTGCGCGCCGGCCGCCGAACGCTGCGTTTGCCTGGCGTGCGCCTGACGCTGATGCAGCTGGTGATCACCGCGCTGGACGTTGCAGCCGCTGCGGCCGTCCTTTATCTGTTGCTGCCCTCCGCCCCACCCTTCGGCGCTTTCCTGCTGGTTTACCTGCTGGCCTTGGCCGCCGGTGTTCTCAGCCACGTGCCCGGCGGGGTCGGCGTCTTTGAAGCCATTCTGCTCGCCGCATTTGCCGACGAACTGGGCGCTGCACCGTTGGCTGCCGCGCTGCTGCTGTACCGCCTGATTTACGTGGTGATGCCACTGCTGATCGCGTGTCTGGTGCTGCTCTACAGTGAGGCCAAGCGACTGCTTTTCGCGCAACAGGCCATGCGTGTTGCATCAGGCCTTGGCGCCCCGATTCTGGCGTTGCTGGTGTTTCTCTCCGGCGTGGTACTGCTGTTTTCCGGCTCCACGCCCGAGATCGATACCCGTCTGGAGAGTCTCGGGTTCCTCATTCCCCATCGACTGATCGACGCCTCTCACTTCGGCGCCAGCCTGATTGGCGTGCTCTGCCTGCTGCTTGCCCAAGGCCTGCGTCGTCGCCTCTCCGCGGCATGGATGCTGACGACAGTTCTGCTGTTTGTGGGCTCCATCCTATCTATCCTCAAGGGCTTCGACTGGGAAGAAGCGAGCCTGCTGCTGCTGACCGCGTGCCTGCTGGCGATCTTCCGGCGCTCGTTCTACCGCCCGAGTCGTTTGCTGGAGCTGCCGTTTTCGCCGCTGTATCTGGTCGCCAGTGTTTGCGTACTGGGGGCTTCGGTCTGGCTGCTGCTGTTCGCCTACCAGGACGTGCCCTACAGCCACCAGCTGTGGTGGCAATTCACCCTGGACGCCGACGCCCCTCGCGGGCTGCGTTCGGCACTGGGCAGCGCGGTGTTGCTGTTGATCGTCTCGCTGACCTGGCTGCTGCGCACCGCACGCCCTGTGATCAACCTGCCGGACGAGGCGCAACTGGCCAAAGCGGCGGAGATCATCAAAGCGTCCAGCCAGCCCGATGGCGGCCTGGTCCTCACCGGCGACAAAGCGGTGCTGATGCACCCGGACGGCAACGCCTTTCTGATGTACGCCCATCGTGGCCGCAGCCTGGTTGCCTTGTACGACCCGATTGGCCCGACCCAGCAACGGGCCGAGCTGATCTGGCAGTTTCGCGATCTGTGCGACGTTCACCATGCCCGTCCCGTGTTCTATCAGGTGCGCGCCGAGAACCTGCCGTTCTACATGGACATCGGCCTGACTGCTATCAAGCTGGGCGAAGAAGCCCGCGTGGATCTGCACAAGTTCGATATCGAAGCCAAGGGCAAGGAAATGAAGGACCTGCGCTACACCTGGAACCGGGGTGGGCGCGACGGTCTGTCGCTGGAAATCTATGAAGTGGGTCAAGCGCCCATGGACGAGCTCAAAGTGATTTCCGATGCGTGGCTAATGGGCAAGAACGTGCGCGAGAAAGGCTTCTCGCTGGGCCGCTTCAGCCTGGAGTACCTCAAGCATTTCCGTATCGCCATCGTCCATTTCCAGGGCAAGCCGGTCGCGTTCTCCAATCTGCTGGAGACCTCGCGCAATGATCTGGCGAGCCTGGACCTGATGCGCTCGCACCCGGAAGCGCCAAAGCTGACCATGGAATTCATGATGGTCGGGCTGATCCTGCATTACAAAAAAGAAGGTTACGCCCGCTTCAGCCTCGGCATGGTGCCGTTGTCCGGGCTGCAACCGCGGCGTGGCGCACCTCTGACCCAGCGTCTGGGTTCGATGGTGTTCAGCCGTGGCGAACAGCTCTACAACTTCCAGGGGCTGCGCCGTTTCAAAGACAAATTCCAGCCTGACTGGGAACCTCGTTATATGGCCGTGCCCGCAGGACTTGATCCGCTGGTGGCACTGGCAGATACCGCCGCCCTGATCGCGGGCGGCCTGACTGGATTGGTGAAACGCTGATGATTCAACGCTACTGGCGCTTTTTGCTCGCAGCCCTGGTAATTCTGGTGGTGGCATTGGGTTTCTGGCTGTGGAACCGCCCCGCCGCGCAACCGACCCTTGAACACATCACCCTGGACGACGGCTCTGCGCTGATCCGTGTAGTGCCCTCGACCAAGGTGAAAACCCAAGTCGCCCTGGCCGTCACCGCCGAAGAATCACTGACCGAGAAGCAACTGCTCGCCCTGAGCTACGACGCTTCCGCTCGTGTGATCCAAGTGACACTGCCGAAGGATGACTGTCAGCTTCAGGCCAAGACCTTCAATGCTGCGCTGCAGAAGCTCGACGGTGCCCCTGATCTGGTCGCCGGTGTCGGGCCTGGTGCTTCGGTGGCCTGGCGCTGGCTGGCCGGTCAGAACAACGACAACGCCCGAGCTATCTCGGTCGGTTTTGTCCGTGATCAGCCGGGCTGCACCGACCCTGTGCCGAAAGCCGCCGCGCACGGCAAATGGACGGTCGCCTGGAACGATGGGCCTGACGACGAAAGCGCCACGCTGGTTCGCGACGCACCCAACACCGAAACCAGCATCAGCGATTACGACATCAAGTACCCGCAGGTGCTGAACAACGAAGTGCGCCGTCGGCTGATTGGTGGTGATGACAACGGCGGCCTGAACATTCCTGTGGTTGAGGTGCCGTCTTCACAGCCCTCCGACACAGTGACGCTGTTTCTGTCCGGCGACGGCGGCTGGCGCGACCTGGACAAGGACGTGGCAGGCGACATGGCGAAAATGGGCGGCTACCCAGTCGTCGGCATCGACACGCTGCGTTATTACTGGGAGCACAAGTCCCCCGAGCAAACGGCCGCTGATCTCAGCGAGCTGATGGCCCACTACCGGCAGAAATGGGGTGCCAAGCACTTCGTCCTTGCCGGCTACTCCTTCGGCGCCGATGTGCTGCCCGCGATCTACAACCGCTTGCCGGAAGAAGACAAGGCGCGGGTCGACGGGATCATCCTGCTCGCCTTCGCCCGCACCGGCAGCTTCGAGATCGCTGTTGAAGGGTGGTTGGGCGCTGCCGGTAAAGAAGCCGCGACAGGGCCTGAAATGGCCAAGCTGCCCGGCGACAAGGTGTTGTGCGTCTACGGCATCGAAGAGAAGGACGAAAGCGGCTGCACCGAAGCCACTGCGCCCGGCGAGAAGATGCAGCTGCCCGGTGGCCATCACTTTGACGAAGACTACCCTGCCCTGGCCAAGCGCTTGAGTGCGGTGATCGACAAGTGGAAGGGCAAAGAGCCCGCCGCCGAGTAATCCAGCCCCCATAAAAAATCCCCGCGCTCTTGCGAGTGCGGGGATTTTTTTGTTTTTGGGGTCTGCTCAAGCCGGTTAGCATCTGGGATACGTTTCATCCCCGGGGGACCGGCTTCAGCCGGGCAGAGGCCAGTGCGTACGCCGTCAATCTCTCGGCGTGCCGCCCGACGCTTTCCCGGCTAAAGCCGGTCCTACAATGGTCAGTGCCGCCAATCCCACTGGACGCACGCATTCCCCGTAGGACCGGCTTCAGCCTGGAAGAGGCCTGTATGTACGCCATCAATCTCGCGGCGTGCCACCTGACGCTTTCCCGGCTAAAGCCGGTCCTACAATGGTCAGTGCCGCCAATCCCACTGGACGTACGCATTCCCCGTAGGACCGGCTTCAGCCGGGAAGAGGCCAGTGCGTACGCCATCAATCTCGCGTCGTGCCGCCTGACGCTTTCCCGGCTAAAGCCGGTCCTACAATGGTCAGTGCCGCCAATCCCACTGGACGCACGCATTCCCCGTAGGACCGGCTTCAGCCGGGAAGAGGCCTGTAGGACCGGCCTCAGCCGGGAAGAGGCCAGTGCGTACGCCATCAATCTCGCGGCGTGACGCCCGACACATTCCCGGCTAAAGCCGGTCCTACAATGGTCCAGTACCGCCAATCCCACTGGGCGTACGCATTCTTTCAGTAGGACCGGCTTCAGCCGGGAAGAGGCCTGTATGTGCGCCATCAATCTCGCGTCGTGCCACCTGATGCCTTCCCGGCTAAAGCCGGTCCTACAATGGTCAGTGCCGCCAATTCCACTGGACGCACGCATTCCCCGTAGGACCGGCTTCAGCCGGGAAGAGGCCAGTGCGTACGCCATCAATCTCGCGTCGTGACACCCGACACATTCCCGGTTAAACCCCATCGCGCCGAAACGGAGCTGATTACATCTCCACCTGCGTACCCAGTTCGATCACGCGGTTAAATGGCAGCTTGAAGAACCTCAGATTGCCGTTGGCGTTCTTCAGCATGAACGCGAACAGACCCTCGCGCCAGCGGGCCATGCCCTCCAGTTTCGACGAGACCACGGTTTCGCGGCTGAGGAAGTAGGTCGTGCGCATCGGACTGAAGTCCAGCTCCTTCAGGTGACACAGGCTGAGGGCCGCCGGCACGTCCGGCTCATCGATGAAGCCGAAGTGCAGAATCACGCGATAGAAGCCCTCGCCAAACGCCTCGACCTCGAAGCGTTGCGCTGCCGGCACGCGCGGGGCGTCTTCGTACACAACGGTCAGCAATACAACTTGTTCATGCAGCACCTGGTTGTGCAGCAAATTATGCAACAGCGCATGGGGCACGGCGTCCGCACGCGCCGTCAGAAACACTGCCGTACCCTGAACGCGATGGGGCGGCTGCACGCGAATACTGCTGATGAAGATCGGCAGCGGCAGACCCCCTTCGTCGATGCGGTCCACCAGCAGCTGCTTGCCGCGCTTCCAGGTGGTCATCAGGATGAACAGCGCAATGCCCGCCAGGAACGGGAACGCCCCGCCCTGCAGGACTTTTGGCACGTTCGCCGCGAAGAACATGCCGTCCACGAACAGGCATCCGGCCAAAATCGGCACCGCGATCAGCGGTGGCCACTTCCAGGCCAGCAGCATGACCGCCGCCACCAGAATCGTCGTGCAGAGCATCGTGCCGGTCACCGCCACGCCGTAGGCCGAGGCCAGCGCGCCGGAAGACTCAAAGCCCAGCACCAGCAGGATTACCCCGACCATCAGCGCCCAGTTCACCGCGCCGATGTAGATCTGCCCTTGGGCGTCGCTTGAGGTGTGCTGGATGTACATGCGCGGGATATAGCCGAGCTGAATCGCCTGCAGCGTCATCGAGAACGCCCCGGAGATCACCGCCTGCGAAGCAATAATGGTCGCCAGGGTCGACAGCGCGATCAACGGCAACAGCGCCCAACTCGGCGCCAGGAGGTAGAACGGGTTGCGCACCGCTTCCGGGTCTTGGATCACCAGGGCGCCCTGACCGAAGTAGTTCAGCACCAGCGCCGGCAATACCAGCGCGAACCACGCGCGCGAGATCGGCTTGCGACCGAAGTGACCCATGTCCGCGTACAGCGCCTCGGCACCGGTCAGTGCGAGAACTACGGCGCCCAGGACCGATACGCCAATGCCGGGATGATCGATAAAGAAGCGAACCGCCCACACCGGATTGACCGCGTGCAGCACTTCCGGCTGCTGGAGGATGCCGTGGACACCGAGCACGCCGAGGGTCACGAACCACAGCACCATGATCGGGCCAAACATCACGCCGATCCGCGCGGTGCCGTGACGCTGAATCAGAAACAGCGCCACCAGCACAACCAGAGAAATGGGCACCACCCAGTGCTCAAGCCCGTCAAATGCCAGCTCCATGCCCTCGACCGCCGACAACACGGAGATCGCCGGGGTGATCATGCTGTCGCCGTAAAACAGCGCTGCGCCGAATAGGCCAAAGACGATCATGCTCGCCTGCAGCTTCGGGTATTTGGCTGAAGCCCTTCGCGCCAGCGCCGTGAGCGCCATGATGCCGCCTTCGCCGTCATTGTCGGCACGCAGCACCAAGGCCATGTATTTGAAGGAGACCACCCAGATCAGTGACCAGAAGATCAGCGACAGAATGCCCAGTACGGCGTCGTGACCGGCTTGCACGCCGTAGCCGCCGACGAACACTTCTTTAATGGTGTACAGCGGGCTGGTACCGATGTCGCCATAGGCTACACCCACCGCGCCCACCAGCAGACTCAGCGGTTTTGCCGAAGAATGCCCGACCCCTGCCTGACTCGTTGCGTGACCCATTTACCACTCCTGAAACCATGACTCGATCACCGCGATCCGGCGTTGTCGGATTGACCTGCGCCGCACCGGTAAATTCCGATGCGCCCGGCCCACTTGGGGCGCCGGGCGTAACGCCGCGAAGCATAGCGCAGCACTCGTCGTAATTCTCTGTATAACACTGGTCAATCGTTCGACGCGCCGCTAGAATTGCGCACTTTTTGATCAGAGGCGCCCCAAGCGCCCAGTCAATGCTTCGGCTATTCGCCGGGCATCCTACGCCGAGGTTAGTCAATGTCCACCGTCACCACGTCCGCCGCCCCGAAGGTCGGCTTTGTCAGCCTCGGTTGCCCGAAGTACACGTTAAATAAACATAAATGATCATCCTATGTCCTCGACCACAACATCCAATTGAGGCGTACCTTTTGCACGGGCCATTATGCTCTGCTTCAGCAGCGATCATCGTAGTGCAAAGGGTCGAACCTTCTTACCTTGTTAGCAATTGCGTTCTCACAGAAATTCTTGGTAAATTCACGGACTAAAACTTACGTATTCATGCGAAAGGCCTTGACTAGTCAAGGCGGCAATCAATAAAGACTGGATTTTCAATAGGATCATAAAGACAAGTGGATTAGGGCCGGACACTCTGATAAATATCGATAATGAGGGAACATAATGAATAACTACATATCACACATTAAAACCTTGATACCCAACTCAGAAAAAGAGGCCGTAATAAATTTTGACAGTCTAAACCTTATAATCACCGGCGCAAATGGTTGCGGAAAGACTCAGTTCATAAACCATCTTTATAATTATTTAACGCAGCGAATAGTTAACAGACAAAATATTGACATAAACCAAGCTCAGTCACAAATTACAACATATGAAAGCCATCTAAAGAGCATAACAAAAGCAGATTCTAGTTATGAAGCTTACGTCTCCACTATTGACGCATTAAAGATACAAGTTAAGCTCGCAACTGAGCCACCACTTACGGTCAGCAATATCGAGCAATTTACCATTGACTACCACGACAACCTCGCTATCCTTATAAAATTCGATGCAACCCGGCAAGCAAACATCAGAGCGGCGAACTCATCTAGAAGCGCGGAAACATTAAAACAAGAGTCAATTCAACTCGCAGACACTGGATCTTTATTTGAAGAATACCTTGTTAGTCAAAAAACAGCGCAAGCATACGCCGAGTCGCCAAATATCGACAACAAGCCCTTAGAAGCTAAAAAAATCTCGGACTGGTTCACAAAACTAGAACACGACCTCCAAGAACTTTTCGAAGATCCATCTTTAATTCTTATATTCGACTCTTCATCACAAAGCTTTTATATAAAACAAAACAATAAATCAAAGTATAGATTTCAACAACTATCTTCTGGCTTCTCATCCATATTAGCCATTTACGCTAATTTACTTACCAAGATACAGCTACGCGCGACCACCCCTGAAGAGCTATATGGCATAGTTTTCATTGACGAGATAGACGCACACCTCCATGTTTCTTTACAGCGAAAAATTCTGTCATTTCTCGTTAAAGCTTTCCCCAAAGTCCAATTTATCGTGTCAACGCATTCCCCGTTTGTCGTTTCTTCAGTCAGCAATGCAGTGATATATGATTTATCAACGCTAGAACAGGTTGAAGACTTGTCGATGTACTCATACGAAGCAATTTTATCCGGCTTATTCAATGTTCTTCCGGTATCTGAAGTACTCAAAGAAAAAATTATAGCTCTAGGCAAAATGTTAAGCTCGCCGACTGACCATTTAGATAAAATGGAATCCCTAGTACTAGAAATCGGAGAGCATGAGAATGTTCTAGACAGCGAGTCGGCTACATTTTTGAAAAGAGCCAAAATACAGATCAACAAGCTTCACAACAAGGAAGTATAATGTTCAATACCACTAGACCGCTGGAAATACCACCTTCTTTAAATTCCAGGCAAAGATATGACGGAGAAGATGTCTACAGCAAGCTTAGTGAAATCTTTTTTGATAAGTGTTATATCTGTGAAACCAAGGAACCACACGATATCAACGTCGAGCATTTTGACGCCCATCAAAATGACGTTAATAAAAAGTTTAATTGGCACAATCTGTATCTGGCATGCAGCCGCTGCAACAACATAAAAAATGCTTTTTATAATAACATTTTGGATTGTTGCAACCCCGCACAGGATGTTTTTCGAGCTATTAAGCATCTACCTGCCGCGACCCCCTTCGCCAAGTCCGTACAGATCATCTTAGTTTCAGATGACGAAAAAGCAAGATCTACCTGCAACCTCTTAGAAAAAGTTTATAACAGTGAACACACCATCAACAAAAAAGTATCAGGATCCTTCCTCCGCAGAAAGATCTATGACCAGTACAACTTACTGCTTGACCAGATAAATAACTACTATGGCCCCACCGCAACCGAAGCTGAGAAGGCGTTGGCGATCAATAAAATCCAAGTACTGATTCAGAGGCAAGCACCGTACTCTGCATTCATTAGATGGTGCATCCTCGAGGATGAAAAGCTTGGACCCATGCTAAATGAGCTAATGGACTGATGAAGCCTCAGTCGAGAAAATCGATGTGTACTGCAGTGCATCCTTGGAAATACATGCGCATCAATTTCCTTCAGTCGAGAAAATTGACGTCGCATGATCCAACATTGCGAACTTTCGTGAAGCGCATAATCCAGTCTCAGGATTAGCAACAGCCAGTTTGGCGCGGTTATTTTGCCAGAACGGACCAAAGCTGTTCTATTCGCGTTGTATAGCTGCTACTCATTCGCTCCCTTTTCATTTTCCACTCTGGATCTGCAGACACGCTACCAGCCCGCAATGTACCCCTACCCCACTTGTCATTAATCTCATCCAACACCCCCATCACTTTGTTCGCCCCGATGGGCTGCGAGACCGCTAACAGAACATCGGTAAACTCCCCCGGCTGACGTAGATCCATCAGCAGCACCTCGGCCTTGCTGTATTTGAAACCTGGCCGGTACCCGCGGTTGACCGCCTCTTTCGCGGCTTTCGTCATCAGCCTCACGTCATTCGTTGGGTACGGCAGCTCAAACAGCGCGCCGTTGGCGTACTTAGCTTCCTCGGGATTGAACATGCAGGTGCGGATGCTGACGCGAAGCTTGTATCCAATAGGAGTGTTTGGACCTACGTTTTTCCGATGCGCGCTGCTTGTAGGTGGCCACCGCTTCTCGATCGCATCCCACCAAGCGCCGAGCATTCCGCTACGGTAGATCCCCTACTCCGCCAGATGGGATTCCCAGCAAAGCGGCGTCGTTCATAACACCCCGGATCACCAACTCATGTACTCGGGAGGTCATTTAGGTTTATCCGGCATCAGGATGACGGCCAGATAGCTCCCGTGCACTGGCTTGCATTTGGCTTGGAGCTGATGGCTGCGTCACGATGGCGCCACGGGCCACATCGAGGCTGCGGTTCCGGGATCGCCAAGCCACCGCAGTTCATGCCCGACTGCGCATACTCTTGCCTCCATCTTGAACAGGTGCGTGTGCCACGCAGGAGCCCATCTTGGAAGATTTAGTTTCTACACAGAACTTACGGCCCACCGTCTGGTAGCTGCTCATCGACTGCCAGGCTCCGTTGTAGTAGCTTCGTGCCTCCTCAGGCTCATTGCGTCGGACCAAAAGCATGGATGACCAACCAACCGTATTCGAAATTTTCACTCCCGCAACACCGGCCAATTTGACATTCATCGAGCGCGAGGAGATTAATACAAGCCTAGTGAACGCCCTCAGAACTCCAGGTAAGCAACTGGTGGTGTACGGGCATTCCGGATCCGGTAAGTCGACGATTATAAATAAAAAGCTTCTCCAGCTGTATGAAGACCACGTCGTTTCAAGGTGCATGCAGGGCATGAGCTTTGAGCAGCTAATTCTAGATGCCTTCGACCAGCTGGCACCATTTTATACATCTGAGACAACGTCTAAAAAGTCCACGACAAAAACTGCCTTGCTTGAGGCTACATACGCTGGCATTAAAAGTCAGCTGGGCGGCAACGCCACCGTTGAGGCTGGGGATAAGTCCAACAGAGCTTTACCTCCACAGCTCACTCTACAAAATCTTGCAAAGCTTATGGGTCAGGCGAAGTGCTGCTGGATATTGGAAGATTTTCATAAAATAAATGAAGAGGATCGCACGAAACTATCCCAAGCGATGAAGGTTTTCGTGGATATGGCAGGTGAATACCCTGCGTTGAAAATTGTAGCGATCGGGGCTGTAGATTCTGCGAGGCAAGTAGTTAAGTACGATCAAGAGATGCGTACTAGAGTTGCTGAAATCCACGTCCCTTTGATGGACATTCATAGTTTGCAGGACATAATAATCAAAGGCTGCGAACTAATGAATCTAAGATTTGAATCATCGTTAACGACAACCATAAGCCATTATGCTGCTGGGCTTCCTTCCATTTGCCATACGCTTTGCCTAAACATTTGTCTGGATTTAGGACTAGAGCTGCCCAGCGAGACGCTACTTCCACTTTCTAAAAATGCTTTACAACCTGCGATAAAGATGTACTTAAATGAAGCTTCTGACACCCTTAAACTAGCGTTTGAACACAATCTAAAACAAGTGAAAGTGAAAAAATACAACAACCCGGAGCTAATTATTAAGGCATTGTCAGAACTTCCGCAGGAAGGAGGGACCCGCGCCGACGTATTCAAACGGATCGTGAAGGATGAAAAGGACTACCCCCAAGGAAATCTGACAAAATATTTAAGACAAATGTATAATTCTGAGTACACACCATTAATAAGATTCAGTGAAGACTCAGGTAAATATGCATTCGTCGATCCATTATATCGGGCGTTTGCTATCGCGCTCTACGAACGATCCCACGCCCATGCGCGCCCCGAAAAATCTATTGACTGGAACGATGCTATTGCGGAGTTTGTGAAAACCTTCACTACTGAGCGGCTCACAAGAAGCATTCAAGTTCGCATTCCACTCAAAGGTAATAAGTTATAACCAAAATCATTGCTCTATGAATACCCTTTATCTGAGCAGCATGGTGAATGAATTGCTTCCGACACATCATCACTTGGCGTCGGAAGCGATAGGAATAAATCAGCACTGACGCGGCCGTATTATCATCCCAAAGGTCCCTGTAGCCATATGCTAATCAAATAAAATAATAATATCATCGCGAGCGTTACATGGCGCTCCCCGTTAAATTGGGGCGAGACCAAGGATCCACATGTATCTGACTAATCCCCCAGTGTGATCAGCAACCTTATTTCTAGTGGACAACCAACCACCTCATGAGCGAGGCCAAGTAATTGTCAATGCTGATATATGAAAAATAAGAAAGAAGCCGCCTCAGCTCAGAAAAGCCAAACGGCTCACAGAACAATGAAATAGTGTAACCACATATCTTAGAGAACGCCCTCCTGTCCCTCAGAAACGCCTGACATTTGCGTCCGATGCGGCTGACAATTGCCTCGGCCGATTCGCCTAAAGTCTGTCGATATAACCGCTATGCGGCGTCCATACTGCCGATGCCTAAAGCCCTGAAACAGCCGTGGTTGAGCACTTTCATTTGAAAGTTGAGCAGCTACAGACTGCGCAAGAGCGTCACCTTTACGTTCGCCGAACGTTTGAACGATGCCACCTCGGCCGTCTGTAGGACCGATTGACGGGCACGATCATTCCAACAACGCTTGAGGGCAGACGGCAGAGCAAGTTCTCGCCGGATCCAAATCCAAGAAGGACTTTATGACCAAGACCCAAGTGCTTGTACCGAGCAAGATCCCTTTCCAATCGGCCACTCTGCTGTTGGTCGATTATGGTGAAGAACCATTCGTGCCGATGAGGCCGGTGGTTGAGGGGATCGGGCTGAACTGGAAAAGCCAGCATGCAAAGCTCACTTCAGGCCGGTTCGCGTCGACCATGGTGGAAATCACCATGGTCGCAGCTGATGGCCGTCAGCGTGCGATGTCCTGTCTGCCGCTCCGTAAATTGCCCGGTTGGCTGATGACGCTGCATCCGGCCAAAGTTCGGGCGGAGATCCGCAGCAAGGTGACGGCTTATCAGCAAGAGTGCGACGACGTGCTCTGGGCGCACTGGGTGAATCAGCGGGGCCAACATTACGCTCAAGAATCTGCAGAGCCTTCACTACGAAAGGAATCGGCCGACTTCACCGCCGACTATCTCGCAGACTGCCGCCGGGCGATCCGCGAGACCGGTGGCACGCCTCCCGCCTGGAGCCTCGCCACTGAACAGAAAGTCGCTTCGGGAATGGCCCTCATGCTGCTGAGAAACAAGCGCTGGCTGGTGACCTTCGGCCAGTCGGGCGATCCTCACCTGCAGGTAGTGCCGCACGATGCCGGCATCTTCACACCAGAGAGGATGCTGAGCTGGATCAGGGAAACTGACGGGGCCTATCAATCCTTTATGCCTGAGCTGCTGAGCGCCATCGGAGATCGCCTGCGCGCAACGGAGGACCAATAGCCATAAGGCGGCAGCTCAAGGTCTAAAACAGACCGCGCATGACCTCGGGCGTCCAGTTCAAAATGACCAGTTCCTTGGACACCTGCGGACACGTCTGTCGGTTGTTAGCGGTGCTGTATCGTATGTCCAAAGTTTCAAAATGGAACCCTTCAAAAACGCGGCGAATGTCAGGATGATCGTTGATGCTGACCATGACTTTGCCTTTGCAGCGCCTCATGAACTCAGCCATTCGCTCGTAGTTACAGAACTCAAACTCGACGCCATATCCATTCGTTTGCCAATACGGCGGGTCCATGTAATGAAAAGTATGAGGACGGTCGTACCTCTCGGCGCACTCAAGCCAGGGGAGGTTTTCGATGTAAGTTCCAGAAAGGCGCTGCCAAGCGGCTGAGAGTTTCTCTTCAATTCGGAGCACATTGATCGCAGGTCCAGTCGTAGCAGTCCCGAATGTCTGGCCCGAGACTCGCCCTCCGAATGCATGATGCTGCAGGAAGAAGAACCGCGCTGCCCGCTGGATATCGGTGAGGGTTTCCGGTCGGGTGTGTTTGTGCCAGTCGAATATCTGGCGTGAACTGAGCGCCCACTGAAACTGACGGACAAGTTCCTCAAGGTGGTTTTGAACAACGCGGTACAAATTCACGAGCTCACCGTTGATATCGTTGAGTACCTCAACGGGCGCTGGCTGGGGACGCAAAAAGAAAAGCGCGGCGCCACCTGCGAAGACCTCGACGTAGCATTCGTGCGGCGGGAAAAGCGGGATGAGGCGATCAGCGAGACGACGTTTGCCGCCCATCCAGGGAATGATGGGAGAGTGATTCATTGTGTAAGCAAGCCTTATGAAGAAAGATGACGGGCGCTAGACTCGATTCGCTTTGTGCACGAAGCGGGAGCCTTGGCCAGGCTTGCAGGTAAGAGCTGCAGGTTTGGTGGTCAGCCCTGATGTTGCCGCATTGGGGCTGACCGTTCCTTTGGAGAATCTCATCAGAGGATCAAGCACGCGCATGACCGCGGGCACGATCTTGTGAAAGCGAGTTTAGTGACTACACTCCCCGAGCATTCAATCAAGGAGCAATAAAATGTCCCACGGAATATTTGAAGTTCAGTTCCAATCTAACCGTCCGGACAGCGGCGGCGGTTTAGTCGTAGTAAAAGACGGGGCGGTGAATGGCGGTGATGCCAATTATCTTTACCAGGGCCACGTGCCGACAGCTTCAGGTCCCTTCTCGTCGCAGTTTACCGTGTCGATGTGGCAGCCAGGTAATACGAACGTTGCCGGCCTCGACAACTACATATTGGACGCCAGTGGCAACATTAATTATGAGGCCGGGACCATTGCATTAGAAGGGTCCGTGGTAGGTGCACCACAAGTGAAAATCAGCCTAACTGGCCGACGGATTAAAGACGCTGTGTAGTCTGTAATTTGACGCTCTCTTGCAAGGCGAGAGCGCCTACTGAGATGAAACATCCAACGCATACTGCTGACACGCCCTCAACGCAATCAACCCCCGATCCCCATCATCGGTGATGCCGATAATTCGTTGAGCATGCGCAGGGTCAAGTTCGGCTCGACGGGTTCCATGAACCACGCCGCCGGCGCCGGTGTTGGTTGGCACTGAACCGCCAGCGGAACCGTACGCGACGAGTAGGACTGACAGCCGCAGATCAGCAGTAGCCAGGCGATCATTGAGACGTTTCTGTGTTTGTTGCGCATTGGTCAACTCGCTGTGATGAGTTTGGTCACTGGCCTGCAAGCGGCGCTCAAGCACCAGTCGTTTCTCCTGCTCCGTCCTTTGAAGCGATGCGCCGGCGAGCGTTAGTTCGTTGAGCGTGTCGCTGTGCAGGCGCGCCTGACGCTCAAGTTTCGCGCCGTAACGCCAGTCCTGTATCTGCCAGGTCAGCACCGTGGCCGCGCCAGACGCCACAGCGACCAGCGCGATCAGGGCCGGAAGCTTCCATGCCGCTCTGGGCGCCGGCAGCATCGTCATGTCAGCGCCCTCCTCACCCCGGCTTCGATCAACTGAGTGGAGTACGGCACGCCCCCGTTCTCGTGCCTGATTATGGCGGTCACTAAGCCCACCAGAACTGGCAGCGAATGGACATCAAGCGGTGCATCAGACGCCACCCTTAGGCTGGCGGCCGTCGCGCGGATGTACGATTCAGTGTCGTTTTCTGTCCCCGGCGCCCAGCGGTTGATGATCTCCCGGACAGTGTCTATCCCTGACGCCCCGACGTTCGGCATACCGTCCTTGCCCCGGTAAGCGAGGATCAGTTTCGCGAGTGCGCGGATGCCGTTCTCCGGCGTTTCGAACCGGGCGAAGCGCTTCTCGATCGCCAGATCCGGTGTTAGCTGTCCTATCCAACGATTGCGGGGGTTGTAGTCAATGTTGCCAGGGTTGTTGTTACGAACCCCTCGGGTGACTGCAGGCATCGATATTCTCCAGACGAAAAAAAGCCGCCCATGGGCGGCGTGACATTGCAGTGATTGGTTAGAGCTGGATGACCCTGAGCGGCTTTTTCGGCTTTCCTTTCGCGCTGGCTTTACCTTTCTTGCCGCCGTTGCACTCGACGGTCGTCGACCAGCCGGCCTGCGTAAAAACCTGCTCCACCGAATCGATCAAGTAATTGCCGTCGAGACCGCTCTTGAAGCCCTGGGCGTTGATCTCGCGCTCGGCGAACAGGTCGGTTCGGCCGGGCATCTCCAGCCGTACGGCTGCAGTTGATCGATTGAAGCCCGCGAGCCGTGCCTTGGCCGCAGCCTCGGCAGCGCTCTTGTTTGCGTGGATGTGTCGGTCGGTATGGATCGGCGGCAAGCCCTCGGTCATTTTGTCGTTGTCGAGTTGCACGGTGACCAGGTCGCCGTTCTTGTCTGCGTACGCCGCTTTTACCGCCTTCTTGACGTTGTCGTCGCCCAGCCTGAATTGCCAGCGGCTTACGTCGCTTCGTTTGATCACCAGGGTCGGCACAGCCTTTCCGCTGGCACTCACGCCGCTTTGGCGCGGCAGCACAATGAGCTTGTTGTTGGCCACCTTCGCAGTGCAGTCGTATTGCTTGGCGAGTCGCGTGATGAAGTTCAGATCGGACTCGGTCAATTGGTCCGCGCGCTCAACAGGCGTTTGCACGGTGCATTCGGGCTTCCAGCCATTGCGGCCGGCGATATCCGCCACGATGGTAGCCAGACTCGCACCTTCCCAACTGCCGCTGCGCGTCGTCTTCGCGTCGCTACGGGTGTCACCGGATTTGCTGCGGATGACAAGGGTGTCGGGCGGACCCGAAAGCTCTATTTCATCGACGGTGTAATTGCCCATGAGTGTGAGCTTCTGGCTTTCGTAGCCCAGGTAAACATCTATTTTGGCGCCCCGCTTTGGCAAGGTGACAGCGCCATCGCGATCATCAATGCGCAGCTCGAAGTCATCCGAACTGGCCCCGGGCTTGTCGGTCGTTCGGATCAATAGCATCCGGTCGTTTATCAATGCGGTGATGTCGCTGCCGTTTGCGACGATTCGGAAGACTGGTCTCAATGTGCCACCTTTACCTGTGACAAAGCCCGAGGGACTCTCTAGAATCCCCGCGCTTAATCACTACAGGAAGTAAAAAAATGAAATGGATGTTGAGCTTTATCGTCTTGCTGAGCGCGTTCTCGGCCCACGCCGAAAAGAAGCTGGAAGTCATCGACCTGGCGCCTGAGAACCCTACGGCCGAACAGCTTGAAAGAGGCAGAGAATAGAACGCTTTCAAGCGGCGGCCGCAGCGGTTCCGCCCAAAGAAGCGAAGGAGTTTCTGATCAGGTTAGTGGGCACAGTTGCTCTGGGCCTGGAGATTGCTCAGTCGGGAACAATGACGGGCGTCCAAGCCCGCAACCAAGCCATCGCCTTAAACAAGCTTCAAGACGAAGGCCGCCGCTTTGGGGTGCTCTTTGCTCCTCTGCATGCATGCAACTCAGCGTCTATCGACGCGGCGCTTGCATGGCAGCAGCTGATTAGAGGCGACGTGGACAAATTCAAAGAAGCACACTCCAGCTACCAAGAAGAGGCGGTCGCTTGCGCTAAAGCCTCCAATTAGCCCCATAGCGTCACCACCTCATCCACCGCCGGCGCCACATCAGGCAGCCTGATCAGCAGCCCGGCCGCGAACGGTTGAGGTTCATCCGCCAGCCCCTGATTGGCATCGAGCACGGCCTCGACGGTGCCGATCAGGTGGCCGTAATGGTGCTGGCAGATGGTGTCGAGTACGTCGCCGTCAGACGTTCTGCAGGTCATCGCCATAGCGTAAAAACTCCAGGGTGAACGCTTGCTTGCGCGGGATTCCGCCCTGCAGCAGCGCGCTCTGTTCTTCGTTGAGGTTCACAAGGCACCAGTTGCCGAGCACCTCGCCATAGCCTGTCGTCAGCATGAGCGGCTGCAGTTGCCGTCCGATGCTGCGCAGGGTGTTGAGCTGTTTCAGGCCCCCTTTGAAAGAGGGGAATATCGCCCCTTTGATGGTGATCTTTTCTTCACCGATGGCCACGGCCTGCTGCGCCGGTCGGCGCGTCAAGCGCTCTTGCGCTGCCCAACGAAAAGCGCTTGAGCGACTCAGTTCATCAAACGCCGCCGTGTCCAGGTTGAAGAAGTACGGCGGGGTATTGGGCGTCAGCGGCTGCATGATCATCAGATGGGGGAATGGCTTGACCGCTTCCGGCGCCGGCGTGCCGTTGGGTGCCATGCCAGCCGTTGCGAAAATCGGTTCTGATCCCGGGCTGAGCTTGGCGGCCAGCTTGTTCACCGCCGACTTGGCGCGTGCCGCCTGCTCGCCCAGCACTTGAATCCGGTCCTGAACCTCAGCGGCGGCGCGAGTGGCTTTGCCGTATATCGCGACGACCTGGCCCACCTTCGCCTGTGCCGCGCCGATCGCCCCGGTGACGCGCTGCAGTTTGGCCCCGATCAGGGGACCTACGAACGGGATGCTCTCCAGCTCGTTAGCCGCTCCGGATATCTCGCCGATGGCGCCATTGACCGGGCCGAGCATCCCGTCGAGGTCCTTGCGCCCTGCCTCGCCGGCCTGTACCAGGTACTTGAGGCCCGATTGCATACTTTCCAGATAGGGCATTCGTGCTCCTTAAAACACCGGTTGATCCGTCATGTCGCGGCGCGCCACTTGCTGCGCGGTCTCGGTAAGGCGCCTTTCGATGTCCGGCATTAGCTTGTCGATCAGCTCGCGGGGATCCTTCACATCGCCGTGAACGGTGATGCTGAAGGACGGCGACACCGTTATTTTTTGATTGGGTCTGGAGGCGGAAGGCAGGGCGTTGTTGTTGCCAGCTTTTTTCAGCGACTTCGATACGTCCGCCAGTGCGGGAACTGCCAGCGCGGCACTGGAAGTGATACGCGGGTCCTTGGGAGCAAACGATGCGCCCATGCTCGTCAGCATTGGCACGGCAGGCCCGGGACGATCTCCGACCAGCAATGAAACCGCCGGCCGTGGAATTGCTGCGGCAGGCGTGTCAGGTCCGCCAAACAGCGACTTGCCCACGACGCCACCCAATCGACCGCCGCCCATGCCGCCGAGGACGCCGCCGATCAATCCGCCAATCGCTGTTCCGATGATTGGAACCACGGAGCCGATGGCAGCGCCGGCAGCGGCCCCGGCCAGCGTACCTGCCAAGGTGCCAGCGGCATCGCCATACCCTTCCGCTTTTTCATCGCGGGTTTTTGCGTTGTCGTAAACGTCTTTGGCGTTGAGGGCCGCGTCAAACACGGCGGCTGCAGGATTGCCTTTTCCCAACCCACCGAGCTTGCCGAGCCGAATACCCGACGGCTTGGCAGATCCAACCGAGGTGGCCAGCGGTTTAGGTGTCGCGCCAGGTGGCTTCCAATCACTGAGCGTCTTCGGCGCGTGCGGCGCGCCGTTCGAATACACACGAACGCGAGGCTTGGCCGCCGTTACTGGCTTCTCCGGAACACTGACGGCCCGACGACCGCGACCGATACGGCGTTTGCGGCGCCCTTCTCTGCCGCTGCCGTCCAGATCTGCGCCTGCGCCGGCGAGGCCACTGACGATCGCAACCTTCTGGACGATGTTGGGATTGCCCATCAGCGTACCGCGCGCGACGTTCATCATCCCTTTCGCGATTTTGAAGCTGCTATACGCCGCTGCCGCCGTCGCAACGGCAGCACCGATGCCCAGCAGACCTGTCACAAGTTTCGGAGACTCATCGCTGACGGAAGCAAGCCCTTTGGCGATGGAGGTCAGGCCCGAGGCGAACTTGTCAGTGACCGGCTGCATGGCGTCGCCGGCGCTGCGCAATGCATCGTCCATGGCCTGGCTGGTTTCTTTCCAGAGCTGCGCCGAGGTTTCCCGCCGCTCCCTCAAGTTCTTGTCAAGAATGCCGGCGGCGCTTGCCGAGTCTGTTTTCAGCTTCTCGTAGAGGCCCTTGCCCTGCATGTAGGCGGCAAGAGCGGCCTTCACTTGGCTGTCGGCAAATAAGTCGCCGGTGCGTAGCGCTTGTTCAAGTGACGTCATCATTGCCTGGGCTTTTGCTGGATCCGCCTCGTTGCTGATGTCCTCCATCGCCTTGGACATGGCCTTGGCTTGTGCCGGGTTGGTTGCCTCGATGTAGCGTTGCGCCAGGGCAAAACTTGATTCGACTGTGGACAGCCCACGCTTGAGGCCGCTGTTCAGCGAACTCTGGTAATCGATACCGGCGTCCTTGTAAGCCTTGACGACGTCCGTCGACCCAATTTTATCAATCCAGTTTTTCAGGTTGTTCGCGGCTTCATCCGAACTGCCGGCCGTCTTCATCTGCACCTGAAGCATGGCGCCCAGCTGCGTAACGGCGTCGTTGCCAGTAATACCCAACCGCCCCATACCCGAGAGCAGTTGCGGGAACCACTTGGCCATGTCACTGGCTTCAAAGCTGCCCGCCTGCCCCTGAAAGGCGATCGCTTCGAGTGCCTTCTGCATGTCCTGCGGGTCTTTGATCAGGGCGTTCTGCCCCAACGCATTAATCATCGTCGCAGTGTCAGTCGCTTCAGCACCCTGCCCGATCACGAACTTGGCTGCCACCGGCGCATATTCCAGCGCCTGCTTGAGATCCATGCCCGCACCGACCAGGGCGTTGATGACGTCGGCGACTTCGTTGCGCGCCATGCCGGTGTCACGGGAGGTGCTGATAATCTTGTCGGAGACTTGCTGTTCTTCGGGGGTGTTGGCAATGCCCGCCTTGATCGCGATGTCTCGTACCACCGCGCGGTATTCGGCACTGACTTTGGTCGGCACGATCATTGTGGCCGCTGCCGCCCCAGCCGTCACAGCAGCGGTATTGCGCAGGCCAGCCGCGCCTTGTTTCATTTGCGTGTGGCCAGTGGACTTCAGCTCTGCAGAGCGAGCCTTGCGGCCCATCTGTTCGTAGGCCTTACCCAGGTTGCGGACCTGAACGCCCTGCTTGCGCAGCACCTCCAGATTCGCTTCGAGCTTGCGGCGTAGCCCGTCAGCGGACGACGAGCCAACGGCGTGCGCCTTGCGCCATTCGTCCTGCAGCTTGCGGGTTTCACCGATGACCGACTGCAGCACCCGGGTTTTGCTTGCGGTCGACTCAAGCTTCTTGACCCGACCCTCCACGTCTTTGAATGCAACGCCCACCGATTTGCTGACGGCGCCGCCGATCACTAGGCCGAGCGCTAATTGTTTTGCCATTTCATAGCCCTTCGCTCACGGCTTTACGATGCTGGGTGGCTCACTCGCTGAGCCACCACACCATGTCGTAAAACGGCATCGTCTCGATCTCGTTCAGAGTGAAGCCCGTTTCTCTGGACAGACGTATGGCCAGCTGACGCAGCAGTGACGGGTCAAACTGCGTCTTCTTCAACCATGCGAAAGTAGCCGCGCTTCACGCGCTCATAGTCCTTTAGCGTGAGCTTTTCGAGATCCTCGGCGCCAATTTCGGCAAGGCTGCAGAACATCATTGCGTCGACGGCCAGCTCGTCGTTGGGATGAGCCTTCTGACAGGCGCGAAGGTCGCGAACGGTCGGGGTGCGCATGTGCAGCTTCTCGACCTTGATATTGGTGATCAGGGCCGGTGTCGACAGCGTCACGGTGACGCCTTGGTCAGTCACGGCGAGCCAGGTCGGCAGGCCGTCAGCGAGGTTTGATGCTGGGTTTGCACTGCTCATTAATAATCCTTATATGCCTAACTGGTTGCGCATTTGCTGAAGCTGGTCGACGCCATTAATGACGCGTACCGAGTTCACCGGGTCGATTTCGAAGATCACAACGCCATCAACTTCCAGCTTGTAATAAGAGGCGCCGACCGAGTACTTAAACTCGGCCTTGTCCCCCGCCTTCCAACTACCGGGATCCAGCTCTTTGAGCATCCCCCGGATCGTCGCGGTGACGCCGACAAAGCGGCCTTTCTGTTCCTTGAACGAACCCCGGAATGAGCCGTTGAAAGCGGTTTGGTCAGCCAGGCCGACGAATTTCATCGCTTGCTGACGGACTCCGTTGGCGGCGAATGAGGCTTCGAGTTTCTCCAGCCCCACGTCCATGTCGATCTCGCCGTCCATGCCGCCTGCACGGTAGGCCTCGGTCTTGACGGCAATCTTCGGCAGCGTCAGCTCGGGGATGTCGCCGGAGAAGCTGATGCCGTCGATGAACAGGTTCGTGTTAAACAGCGTTTGTGGAATCATTGACTGGCCCTCCTAGGCTTAAGCGTCGAGGACTTCGGTGAGCCACTGATTGGTGACTTCAACGAGGAAGTTCGGGTTCTCTGCGGGTGGCACGTCGGTGAAGCGAATGACCCAGTACACCTTGCCCTGTTCTAACTGGCTGGCGGTGTTGCGCTCAGGGTCGGCATACACCTCGAAGTTGATGATCGCGCCTTGGTTCTTCAGATCTCGCATGAAGTTCTGCAGGCCTTCGGTGACGTCCTTGACGTAGGTCTTGGTGATCGAACGGTCGACTGCCCATTTGTGGCCATACAGGATCGCGTCCATCACGATGTCCATCGTCCGGACACGTGTGACGAATGCCCACTTCGGATCGCTGGAGCGGGTGCGGTTGCCCCACAGGCGATAACCGTCGTCGCGGATGATGGTGGTGATGTTCGCCGCATTAAGCAGGTTGGCCCGGCAGGTGGTATCGCCGTCCAGGAACTCGATCGGCCGCGACGTGCCGGTGATGCCGACAAACTCTTTGTTCGACGGGGACGCCCAGAAGCCGTACTCGTTGTCAGTCCATGCGAACAGGCCGGCGACGAATGCTGATGCCGGCGAGTCGACGGTGCCATTGGCGCTTGTGTCCCAGAACTGCACACCGGGATCGACGAGGAATACGCGCTTGCTGCCGAAGTTCTCCGCGTAGGCCAGCGCGTCTTCGTCGTTGCTGTTGGGGCCATCGATAATGGCAATCGCCCGGAGTTTGCCAGCCAGGCCATCCATCGCGGTGGCGATCGCCTGCGTCGCCGAGTGCTTCGGCGCGATCAGCAAACGGGGCTGAGCGTTGAACTTGCTTTTGCCATCAAGCAGGGCCTGCAGACCGGTTCGTTTGCCTGAGGCGAGAACGCCGCCGATGATTGCCGAGATCTGCTCGGCGGGATCGTCTTTCTTTGCGACCCCGCACGCGACAATGACCGCCTTGGCGCGGGTGTAGATGGCCTTGCATGCTTTGGTGATCGGGGCATCAGGCCCCCACGCTGCAATTGCCTCGCGCTCGTTGGTGATCAATTTGACTTCGTTGTCTTCGGCCGTGGGTGTGCCGTCCGCGCCCGGGCCGGGCGTGAAGGTGTCGCACAGTCCGATGATCGAGGACGACGGGAGGGAAATGACCCTCGCGCCGACGTCCAGGTTCGTGACCGTGACGCCGTGGAAAAAATCGGTGCTCATAGAGCAATCTCCAGAAATGAAAAAGCCCCGCATGGCGGGGCTTCGGATTCGATGCTTGGGCTTGTTTAGGTAATTGGCAAACGCGGCGTGCCCGGCACATCAGCGACGTGCCAAAAATCTCTCAGTGGTGTCTTCAGGCTGGGTTGGCCAACTGATCGCCCGAGGGAACGTGGGGTGGTCACTAATCCGATTGAGATCCACGCGGTAGCTTTTCCAATCGAGCAGTGCTGCCTGTTCATCCGGCGTAGCCTTCCCCAGATCTACCGCATCTTGAAGCGGGGCGATTCGAATTGCCGCGATCGCAAGAAGCTCGTCCCGTTCAGCAAGGGCGCGGTCGGCAAGTGCCTGCGCTTCCAGTGGCCCATCAAGTACCCACTGACCGTCCTTCCAGAAATGGAAAGGGCTTGGCCGAGGACTGGTGGTGTAGATCTCCGGTATGTCACCCGGAAGGCGCCACTCGCAAAGTGCGCCAGTTTGAATGTGGTAAACGCTCCCGCGCCTGTCGGGAAGCTCCTGCGCTTTATTGTCCCGCCAGGCCCATACATAGCCGTCACGGGGCGGGGGTAAAGGTTCTTCGAGTCGCGTTGCATTGCTGGGCAATTGAATGCCCATACCCGGCACAACCGGGCAATCCACCGGCCCGATCAACAGGCAGGCATCATCAACAAGGTAAATGACCATGGCAGTTCTCAAATCAGTTTTATACGGGCTGGATAGGCGATATTTCGGGGCCGGAACCTGATCCAGTTGTTTACCTGACTAGTGACGTCGAGAGCGGCCGTGCCCGTAATCGTGTTGTCCGAAACCTCAGGAGCGAGCACTGACGCCCCAGAAGGAGTGCGTGCGCCGGCAGGCCGTTGACCTCCCGGTCCACCATTGACGATGCGACCATCGGCACCTGCAAAAGCGTTACCGATCTGGTGTGTGCCATAAGGGGTGTCCAAGCCGCTCCACTCCTGCGCGACGGTTCTGATCCATGTCCCGTCTTGCCACGACCCCGCAGCTCGCCCGGCGTCCACGCCCCGGGTCTCGTCGAGTATTCTCAGCCATTCACCGCGTATCTCAGGTGCCCTAAACGTCGTTTTGCCGTCACCTTGGGTCCAGCCACCTTCATGACCCACCCGCGCGGCCTCAGACACAACCATTCCTGAACGTTGCGCGTGGTCCCAAAGCCACGGCCATTCGCTTCGCTTCAGCAGCGGCCCGTTGGGCGCACCATATCCCCCAGGAGGGAACTCAAGGGTTGTCTCCATCACAGACCGACCAACCGAGGTGCCGTCATACCGGCCGATCAGCCACCAGCTACCCCGACCATCACTGCGCAGATGCCACCAGTCGCCGGCTCCCATCAGCACGAAAAATGGATAGCCCTCGGGATTCAGGTGGGTGTGAAACTTCACCCGGTCGCCCGCGTAAGCTTTGATCTCGAGACGATTGCCGCTGTTGTCGACGCGCTGCACCAGAACGTCAGCTGTAGCGACGGACTTTGAAGACGGAAGACTGATCGTGCGATCGCCCTCCCTCGCATCGATCAGGACAAGGCCCATTTCCTTGCGACTAAGCGCTCTGGAGGTGTCGACCCTGAAGATGCGCGTAGCCAGCTCACCCAGAATCTTGATCCGTATCCGGTCCACATAGTCCCGTGTGGCAAGCACCACGCTGGGATCAATCTTTAGCTCGACGTTGCTGGAGTTGCTGACCTGGATGTTGAGTCGAATGACTTGTGTCCGCCCCGAGCCTTGCATCAACAAAGGCTTAAACGACGGTGCGCAGTTGGCAACGGCGACCAGGTCTCCGTCGGCGTCATACAGACCGATCTCGCGTATCCACCAGCCGCCGACCTCGGCAGGAATGACTTGCTCGGCAATGATGATTGCCGTGTTGGCAGGATCAACTTTCAACTCGTTGAGCGGTGCCCGCCGTTGTTCGTTGATCAGCGCAGTCTGCTCGGGCAACGGTACAAAGTCTTTTTCGTTGGCGTCGCCGACGCCCATTTGCGTTATTTTCCACGGCACACCCAGCGCGTCTGCGTTGGCCTGCTTTGCCGCCCCTACGTTGGTGAGGATCGCAAAGAACTGCGAATTCTGATCAGTCATGCGTATACATCCATGCAGTCAATTGTTGTGTCCCGCCCGCCCATACCAAAGCTGCCCTGAACCTCAATGTCTGCAAGTGCCGGCGGATAGATGTCGAGCTCGTCGCCGTCGTATTGGCAGGCGGCCAAAGCGAAGCTGCCGGCGGTTTCCAGGCTGATCGCAAGACCCATCAGATGCCGCGATAGCGGCTTGGCGTCATCGATGAGCCAGATCAACTCCTGATACATCTCCTCAGTGATGCCCGTATCGAGCACGCCGACCTTCAACGCGAACGTGCCAGGCACCCCCTCCGGGCAGCTCTCCCACCACTCCACCACCTCGATCAAGTAGCCCAGCGGTTCAACGACGCGGCGCAGTGCCCCGATGGTGCCCTTGTGCGCATGGACGTAGAACGAAGACCGGATCGCCGCCCGCTTGGCGCCATCGGTCCACTCTTCGCTCCAGCGGTCGACCGAGCACTCCCACGCCAGGAACGGCAGCAATGCGGCTGGGCAGGTGTCCGGGTTGTAGATCGAGCGCAGCGGTACCGGGGTGATGTCATCAGTGGCATCCTCGATCGCGCGCTCCAGTCGCGTGCTGTTGAGGGGTAAGAGACTTGTCATGTCATGCCCCCAGTTTTACGTCATAGGCGGTGCAGTACGCGGCCTGGACCTGGGTCGGTTTGATGTCGTCCCAGTCGACCAGCTCGACGCGACGCACGCCGGTAATGTGCAGTTGCGCATCGATCGCCGACCTCGCAATTTCCACACCCAGACGACGGCGCGGGTTGACCCACGCGGCGAGCCGCTTGCGGCACTCGGCCAGGATGGCTTCGTTCTCCGACCCGCTACCGACGGGGTGAATGACCGCGTCGATGGTGTACGGCAGCACCTCGGCGCTCTGCACCGTGAGCCGGTCACCGATGGGTCGCAGGTCCTCATCGCTCAAGTAAGCCTGAACATGGGCGAGCAACTCGGGCGTCGCGACGCCATCGCCCTGCAACTGCTGAATCGTGACCACTGCCTCGGCAGGTGACGGGCTGATGGCCGTCGCATCGGCCACCAGTGCGGAGGCGTTGCGGGCATGCAGGATGTAGCTACTGCGTGACCCCGCTGTGGTGAGCCCTTCCCAGCGCATCTGGATGCGCTCGCGCAGGGCGTCGTCTTCCTCGAGTACTTCCAACGTCGGCGGCACCGCCGTCAGATCCTCAGGCTGGATGACCAGGCGCTTCAGATTGACCCTTGCCGCCAGTTGCTCCAGATCGGCGCGCTTCGCATACGGAAGAAGCAGCGCCTTGGCGGCGTCATTGACCCGCGCCCTGTTGGCCATCTTGCGATAGGCCGCAACCTCCAACAGCTTGACCACCGGGTCGCTTTCCAGCGGCGCCGTCCAGTTGTCGCCCATCAACAACCGGAACCGCGCGAGCTCTTCGGCATAGATGTCCTCGAAATCCAGCGGCTCCAATACATCGGGTACGGACAGACCCGAGAGGTCGACGATGTTCATGCGGCCACCTCCAGTAGTACGCGCTCGCCTTCGTAATCAGCAGTGAGGCGAAAGGAGATTTTGCCGTCGGACACCGCCACGGCCTGAATGCTGGAAATCACAACCCGAGGCTCATACCGACCCAGCGCCCGGGCGGCCTCGGCCTGAACCGCGCCTTTCCAGCCCTCGGTCACGGGCAAATCGACGTAACGCCGCAGCGCGCTGCCGTACTCGGGCCGCATGCGACGTGCTCCGAGCGGCGTCGAGAGGATGTCGCCGATGGACTGACGCAGATGAGCAAGACCGGTCAGGGGCTTGCCGGTGACGCGGTCCATTCCGATCATCAATCAGTCCTCCTGCAGGCGTACCAGATCCGGATGCCCACTGAGGTATTGCAGATCGGCATCGGTGGTGGCGACCGCGCGGCCCTTGGCTACGGCAATGGTGCTGCCGTCCGGGGTGATCAGCGTCCGCGACATGTACAGGGTGTCGCGGAACACATGAGTGGCATCGGCCGCTTCTGTCTTCACGCTTACTGCAGCAGCGGGTTCCTCCGCCGACCCCAGCGTTTGAAGGTTGACCATTGCCGTGCTTGGCTCGGCCCGTGACTTGTTCATAGGAAGTTCTCCAGGTACAAAAAAGCCCGTATTCGACGGGCTGGTGTTTGTGTAAATCAGTGGACGTGGTTAGGCGTGTTGCCACCGGCATCGATGATCATGCCGAGCCCCGTTATATCGCCGGAGACCGTCAAGGGGCCGGCGATCTCAGTGGGCCCAGCCAGCTTGATCGACCCTGAGGTAATCGTGACCCCACCGTCTGATACAACGATGGTCGACCCGCCCACCTTGATCGTGCCGGTCCCGGTCGGCAGAGTGATGTCGTACGTGCTGGCCTCCCAGTCATAAACCAGTGAGCCGCCATCCTCGAACCGCCAGACCTCGACGTGATCGCGGTTATCTGGCTGAGGGTAGGTGTCGCTGTACAGCCCGGCGATGAAGCGCCCAAGGCCGGGTTGCCCGTGGGGGCAAAGCAGGCTCCCCTTCTCGTTTATGCTCGGCGCGCGCCAGTGCCGGGCCTTGCCCGCAGCCTGGCTGTGCCAACGCACCCATGGGCTCACCCAGCCGCGGGAGTCGATTCGCACTTTCCCCTCGACGGTGTCGACAGCCACCACATGGCCGGGCATCAGCATGGCGCCGATCATTCTGTCGTGCTCAGCGAGGGCTTCGCGGCTCATACGATTCCGACCTCGATTTCGACCTGATCAGGGTCCAGCTCAGGTTCCAGGAAAGCCGGCGCCGTATCAGGCCAGGGCCATTGTTCCTCACCCAGGTTGATCTCCTGAGTCCACTCAACTTTCCAGACGGTGTAGCCGTCGAGCTCCGGCCGGCTCCAGTCAGGCCCGGCCTGCACAAACTCGGCTGCATCGACGTGATAAAGATCCCAGTACTGCGCCCGAAGCAGTACGGCGAGTTGAGTGGCCAGATGCGCCGCCTGCTGGTGATGCCCGGCCTGTTCAGCCGCAACGATCACGTAGCCATCCATTCGACAGACCAACGGCGTTTCACCGGTACCGCGATCGTGTCCCGGCTCCACCTCGGCCAGCTCAAGCAGCAGCGCGGGGAGCTGGACGTGGTCTCGAATGTCCGGCCATACCGCCACGGTCTGGACTCCGGACATCTGCTCCCGGATTTGCTCCTCAACAGCGCTCATGAACTTGCTAAGCGTGAGCGGTTGTTCATCAGCCGGCGTTTCGTCGCAGGTATTTTTGCAGTTCAAAATTCAGCTCCTGTTTGAGAATGAGCAGCAAGCGTTCGTCAGCTCGCCGTGCCCAGCTGTCGAACAGCGATCTGGCGTCCTCAATCGCCACTTTCGCCTTGGCCAGCGGGAAGCGGTTGTCGTTCTCGGCTATCCAGCCAGAGCTCACGCCGGCCGCAGCGGAGATGTCGCTTTCCGGGTAATCCCGCGCGTTGAATTGCTTGCTGGCAGTGCGAATCCAGATGTCCGGGCGGTTGCCGTAGACCTTCTTGTAGAACGCCCCCTTGTACCGCCGCCGCCCGACTGACACGCCCGACGCGGTCTGGCGCGCCCGGCCGGTACGGCTGGCCTCAATGGGGTTGAGCCCGAACCACAATTTGCCCTGGGTGCTGCCGGCCTTGACCGAATACGCTCGCAGACGCTGCCGGACCGCGCGCATGGCGATGCCTTCCTTGCGACCCACCTCTCGGGCGAGATGGGTACGCAACCAACCCAGCGTTTTGTTGATCGCCCGCCGCTGGGCATTGGCGGCGGCTTTGGGCACGAGCTGGGCAAAGTCGGTGAAGGCCTTGAGGTCGGCCGTCGAGGGCTGAATGGTGATGGGGCCACTGCTGGCTGACGTTTTGTAGAACGAACCGATACTCATGGCCTGAGCCTCAAGACGAGTGCGACAAGACCGGCGCCGTCAGGCTCCAGTCGCACAATGATGTACTCGCCGCCGCCATCCAGTTTCGGCAGGTCGATCGTGAGGCCTTGGCCTTGATCCACCTCCCCGGCATCCGCTGTGCGCATGACGAAGCTGGGTTCGCGAAGCCCCGTGTTCAGCTTCCCGAACTGAGGCTGTAGCCAGGGCGCGGCGAACATACCGAGCACCGGTCGGCCCTCGATCACGGCGGTGTCAGCCAGCGTGTTGAAGACGGTTTCGTCAACCTCTGCCACCAGGTCTCGAAAGCCCATGATCAGAGGGTCAACTGGATGACTGCGCGCGGTCGCGTGCAAAGGTGCAGCGGGTTGGACTGCGCCTCTCCCGCGACACCTTTGCCGAATGGCATGGGCTCGATCTTGCTGTAGTACGGAATGCCCAGCGTGTTGACGGTCTCCATGTAGTCCGCCGGGGCGAAGGCGGACTTGAACAGCTCCGGCACGCCTTCCGGCACCAACCGCGCCTCGTCGTCAGCGATGAAAGCGACCCCGGCCACTTTGCCGCGATAGCGCTCCCAGGTGACGCCACCGAAATCGAATGATTCTCGGCCGTCGCCGCGTAACGCTGCTGCCTGAAGCGTCGCCTTGTACGTGTCGACCACCGAAGGATGACCGATGAGCTTCGACCAGAACGTTTTGCCACAAAGACCTCGCGAGCCGCTGCTGGTCACGCTGCCCAGCGCATCCTCCTGCATGTCGAGCGCCTCCACACACTTAACCTGAACCAGCGTCTCGGGGTTAGCGAACTCCATGGACATGCTTTGGCGCTGCACACCGAAGCGCGCGTAGATATCTAGCAGGACCGTGGTGCCGTCTGCATCCAGGACCTGGCCCTTGATCGCACCCATGCGTTGAAATTCGTGGGTAACGTCCAATTGACGTTTGACCTTGGCCAGCCGCTTGTTGACCACGTCCTGTACGGCCTGCAATTCGCTCTGTGTGCCGAACGCGCGGATGCCTTGAATCTCATCCGCCTTGATACTGAAGCGTTGCGGCAAATGCACGGTATTGAACGGGATGAGCACGCGCTTGCTGCCGCCCACTACCAGGCCGGACGTACCGCGCTCGCCGGCAGGTACCAGCGCCAGCGTGTCGCCGTCCTTCTCGATCTGAACCGTAAGGGTGGTCACGCCCTCCTCTTCAAACAGACCCAGGCTGGAGATGCGACCCGGCAGATATTCCTGCTCGTTAATGGCGGTGGTGAGACTTGAGACGCTGAACGCGTCATCTTCAAAAATGCCGATGTCGGCCATGGAATGACTCCATAAATAACAAACCCCGCACTGGGCGGGGTCGGGATGTTTGGGGATCGTCTCAGCGGACGATGATGAACCGGGCGGACAGCGCCTTCTCTGCATCCGCGTCCAGCCCGGTCAGATGGGCCTCGCTGACCTCGGCGAGTCGAACAACGGCGCGACCTCGACGCATGACGTCAGATTGACCGAGCGGGCCGAACAGGATGCAGGCCGCCGTTTCGGTACCGTCTTCGGCAGCGGGATCGTACGGGGCGAATTCGCCGCTGGCGGCAACCAGGCCAAGGAGCTGGCCCGGCACCAATGCCGCCCCTGCGGCCACGTTGATGGCTTCGCGTGAAATCTGGCCGTTGCCTTCCGAGAGCAGGAATTCGCCGGCATGTATCGCTTCTTGTTTGATGTTCATTGTCTGGCTCCAGGTGCCGGGTTGCGTTGATGTTGGGTGCCGCGCCGTGCGGCCCAGATGCCGCCCGGATCGGGCTGCCTGGCCGTGGGCTTAACCACGTTGTCTGGTTCCAAAGGCAAGCTGTTGTCGATCTCAAAGCCACCTTTTCCGGTGAGCTTGTCGAACAGCCGCGCGCGCACTGCCTGCGGGTCGAGGTCGTCAAGCACGAAGCCCTCGACCAGCTCAGGCAGACGTGCTGCAACACACAGGTCCCTCACCGATTTTGCTTTGGTCAGGGCTGCCTGCACGGTGGCTTCGTCTGCCAGCTTGGTGAGGCTGATCAGTGGCTCGATGAGGTTGCTTATCCCGGCCGCCGTACAGCCTTGGGTGATCATCAGCGCCAATGTGGAAGACTGGTTCTCCGGCGTTGGTGCTGGAGGATCCTCAGGAGCTGTCGGTTCCGGCGGATCGGTGGCGTCGTCGAGTTGCGCAAGCAGGGCTTTCGGCGCGCGTTGGTAGCGCTGCAGCACAGCCCCTTCGCCGATGCAGGCTTTGACCTCGATGCCGTTGCCGATCTCGTCGGCCAACCCCAGCGCCACCGCTTCGGCAGCGGTCAGCCAGGTCTCTGCGTTGACCAGCCGCCGCAGCTCTTCCTCGTCGATGTTTGGCGCTTTGGCCTTGTAGGCTGCAATGATGACTTCGAACGTCTGGTCCAGCACGTCAGCGACCCGTCGCAGCGACTCGGCGTCGCCACTGGAATACGTCCACGGGTTGTGGATCATCATCATGGCGTTGGCTGCGATCACCACGCGGTGCGCACCGCAGGCGGCAACACTGGCTGCGCTCGCGGCCAGGGCGTCGATTCGGGCAGTACATCGCTCGCCCAGACGCGAAAGCGCGTTGTGCATGGCCAGGCCATCAAAGAGATCCCCGCCGATGCTATTGAAGGCCACCATGACGGGTGATGCACCGTCGTCCAGCGCTCGCAGATCCTGCACGAACTGGCTGGCTGTGATGCCCCAGCCGCCGATCTCGCCGTAGACATAAACCTCAATGCCGGGCGTCTCCGTTTCTGCGCTGGCCCGCAGGAAATACCAGCTCTTCGCCGAGACAGGCAGTTGCTTGCCTGCGCTGTCGTAAATCTTTGGAGCGGTCTTTTTGCTCATGGTTGATCCTTGTCGTCCGTTGAGTCGGACGTGTTCAGTGTTCTGTAATTGAGGCCCAAGGACTGAGCTCTGTGCTGGTCTGCGGCGTTCTCGGCATCGACGGTCTCCGCGTCGTAACCGGTGCGCAGCACCATCTCGCTGCGCGAGCCGAAACCCGCGTTGACTTCGAGCATGCGTGACTGCACGTCTTGCACCGGGTGGATGTACGCCCAGCCTTGCGGGACCCAGCGGGTGCGCAAGTACTCGCGGCGCCGCTGCGCGTAGTCCGGCAACGTCAGCGCGCCGGAGAGCACGGCCATATCCATCCATGCCGCCCGCACCGGCCGGCAAAGCTGGTGGACATAGACGCTGAACTGCAGCTGTTCGAGCCGCCGACGAAACTCGTTGAGCACGACGCGCAGCGCTCGGTCGTTGACGTCGCGCATGTCGCCGGTCAGGAGCTCATAGGGCGTACCGCTGCCGGCCGCTGCGGCCATCAGTTGCTGCCGCATGAAATCCGGGTAGTTGTTGCCTGCATCGGGCGGTTTCGAAAACTCCACCTCCTCGCCCGGCCCGAGCTCCTGCATGGTGCCGGGCTCTAGCGCCACCATCGGCGTGAAGCCGTCGGCATCGGTGCTCAGCAACTGTCCGGTCACCGGGTCACGCGGGACCTGCCCGGCGTCCGGCGCGGGCCGACTGATAAAACCGGCGAAGAGGTTCGCGACCTCCTGCCGAAACAGCACCGCATCGTCGTAGTTGTCCAGACTGCGCAGACGCTTGAGCACCGGCGACAGTCGTGGCAAACCCCGAAGCTGGCCGGGCTCGACCGGTTCGAAGATGTGCAGCACCTGGCTGGCTGGTATGCGCACCAGCTGGTTGTACCCGCTGTTGAGGCCCTGACTTTCGCGCGGGTGCGATCGGTACATCCAGTACGCCACTCGCTTGCCGGATGGTTCGAATTCGATGCCGGCCCTGATCGAGTTGCCGTTGCTGGTCATCTCGAACTTGTCGTGCGGCACGAATTCGGGCGCCAGGATTTGCAGCTGGATCGGCACGGCCAGTCCCTCATCCAGACTTCGGGGCCTCAAGCGCACGAAGCATTCGCCGGCTGTTTCGACCGTGCGCGCGATCAGGGCCTGCTGCCCGTAGAAATCAGTCAGGCCTTCTGCATCCGCCTCTTCGACCCAGTCCACCCAGAGCTCCTGGAGCAACGTGCGCAGCTCCGGGTCATCCGTTCGGGGCCGTGGGTTGATGCCCGTCCCGATGAGGTTGCTGACCCGCTTGTCGATGGTGTTGAAGGCGTACGGATCGTTGCGCACGGCTGCCCGCGACCGGCTGCGCAGATTGCGCAGTGCAGGCATCATCAGGCTGTTCACGCTGCCATCCGGCGCCGTCCAGCTCGCGGAACGACGGCCCTCACCGGCACCGTCATAGCTGGCCTTGATGCGCTCCGGCAACAGGAACCCGCTGCGGGTCAGCGTCGGATAACGTGCCATCAGAGCCCCTTGCCGCTGTGGTACATCCGATAGACCCGCGAGCGCGGCCGGCCACTGCTGGCGAGCGAGGTGCGGATCTCCTCGCGGGCCTTGAGCAGCTCGTCGACCGTGCGGTACTCAACGGTGCGGTCGGTGTAGCGGACGGTTTTCTCGCCGCGAGCGATCGCCGCCTCGACGGCTTCGAGGTGCTTTTGGGTGAATGACATATCAGCGTCTCTTCAGATAACCGCTTTGTGAACTGCGGCGGGTGGAGGTCGGTGCGGAGCGACTCGGTTGCACAACCGGTGCAGCGGGTTGAGAGATCGTGGCGGCGCGCGGTGTTTCGTCAATCGGCGCAGACTTGGCCGGCCGCTGAGTCGGAGCAGGTTTGAGGTTCTGATCATCAAACAGCCCCGCCTGCGCGAGCGCCTGCCGAACCCGATCCCACTCATGTTCTTTGTAGCGGTTGATCCCCAGGTAGTGCGCCATCGCCAGGTTGTAAACCATCAAGTCGAGCGCTTCGTTTCGCTCGGACTTGCCCTTGACCCACTCGATACGCTTATAGCCGCGGACGTAGCGGGCGACCTTGCGCTCGGCGACACACTGGGCGAAGAAGTCATCGGGCAAGTCATTGGCAAAGTGCAGCGCGCCGGGGCCTGACTCAAACGGGTAGCGGTTGTAGATCCAGTCCTTGGCCGTGTCGGTGCCGACGATCCACAGCTCTGCACCATTGCGTTCGGTCTGGCCCTTCCATGTGACGTCGACTTGCGACGGCCTCTGCGCAATAACGGGTTTGTTCGGCTTGCTCGCGCCTTTGACGGCGAACACATTGCGCCAGCGCCGGACACGGCAGAACTGATACACCTCGTCGGTGTGATTGCCACCTGAGTCGACCGCCGTAGCCAATACGCCCAGACCGACGCCAGCGGGATGCCGGTAACGAACCTTCAGCAACTCGTCCAGCACAGCCCACGTACGCTCATCTGCGGGATCACCAGCGATGACCTGGACATCCACGACCCATCTTTCCATGCCCATGCCCCAACCCATCGCCATGAACTCGAGGCGATTAGCCTGGACGTCTACGGCACCGGTGATCATGAGCACGCCGGCTGGCATCGAGCCCAGCGAATAGTGCTCAAGCCGTGCGCGGGCCATGAGGACATCCGCCTTGGTTTGCTCCTGCGCGCTGTCCCACACCCTTGCCAGCCGCGTGTTGTAGAACACCTGCATGGGCTCCAGGTCGCCCTTGGCCTGCGCCTTTTTGGCTTTCTCGAATTGCTTGGCCAGCGCCCGCCAGTCCATCCAGCCCGGCGGCGAATACAGCGCGTTGAGGTTGAAGCCCACGGTTTCGCCGTCGCCGGTAGACGTCGCGCGCCACTCGCCTTTGGCAAGCATCTCGCCCTTGTGATGCTCCTCGATCAGCACATCGCAGTCGGGGCCCGCGCATTGGTAATGCGCCAGTGTCAGGTCCGCCGAGTAGTGCAAGCGCTCCCATTCCAGCGTCTGCATGTGCCCGCAGGTCGGGCACGGCACGAAGTAGTAGCGTTGATCGCTGGCCTCGAACAGATCGGCGATCCGCGACGCGCCTTTGATCGTTGGCGAACTTGAGAAGTAGAACTTGGCGTTGCGGCCGAAGGTGCTGCCCCGGGTTTCCGCCAGCTCGATCGGGTCACCCTCCTCGCCCACGTCGACGTCCCAGCGGTCAACTTCGTCGCCGTACACGTACCGCGCCGATAGCTCAGACAAGTTCGCGGCGGAGCCTGCGGTGGTGACGTACAACGAGCCGCCTTCGAACTCCTTGGTGTCCATCGTGTTGCGCGAGTCACGGGACCGGGTCGCCGCTACGCGCTCGCGCAGCACCGGCGTGGCCTTGATCGTCTTGCTGATCCGCGACGACACCCGCTTGGCAAGGCCCAGGCTCGGTAGCAGCGTAAGGATGTTCGACGGTGCCATGTGGATCAGGCCACCGATCCAGTTCAGCGCGATCTGAGTCTTCATCAGCTGCGACGCCACCATGGTGACGACGCGCTTGCACGGGTGCGCCGGCGAAAGGCAGCGCATGGGCTCGCGGGCGTACGGTGTGCGCGAGGTCCGGTACTGGCCGGGTTCGGCGGCGCCGGTGTCACGCGGGATACGCATGTACTCATCGGCCCATTCGTCGACCCAGAGATCCGGGTCGGGAGTCAGCCCCCGGTAATACGCTTCGCGGTACACCTCTGCACCGTCTGCGTATCCAGGTTGCATAGGCTTAGCTCTGTGTCATGGCTTGTAGAAGATCGGCATCGCCCATCCGGCCGGCGTCGTTGAAGACTCGGCGGAACGTGTTCGTGAGGTGCTTTTCGATCTGCCAGGGGTCGGTCATTGCCGCCAGCTCGGGCGCCAACTGGGGTGACAGTCCGAACACCAGATCGCGCAGCATGCGGCCGGCGGTAAATGCCGCTTGGGTAACGGCTTCGCGTTCAACAAGGTTGCCCCGGACTTTGTGGAACTCGGCTTCGGCGAGTTGCGCGAGGTAGTGCTCGCGATGGGCTCGGGCCTTCTGGTAATCCGGCGCCTTGCCGGTGGGCGGCACCGCAGGTGTTTCGGCGGTGATTGACAGCTCTGGATACACGTTTCGTTCAAGGCGGTCCTGATCATGCCGTGCGGTGACGGCCGCTTTGCTTGGATCAGCCGATGAGGCGAGGAGCAGCTCGGTGGCTTCGAGATCGATCTTGCCGTCCTCGGTCAGGACCAGGCGTTCTAGTTTGGCCAGCTTGGAAACGTACGATTTTGCCCAGCCACGGCGGGCGGCAAACTCCGTTTTGCTGATGACGGTCATGATGAGTAGTCCAGTTCACCCAATAAATACAGGTAGTTCACCTGTTCACTCGGTTCACTAAGCTGGTGAACCACCCGCTAACAAAATGCCGCGGGTTTCCTGCCCCGTACCCTCGGGATCGCCGCAGGGTCCCCGGCCCTTTCCCGACCGAAAATCGGCATGAGGCCCGGTTTCACGACCGATTTTCGCCGGAGCCCGACGTCAGATCGGCAACCCCCAGCCGTTTCGCCGCCCAGCGCTCGTATAGCCCGATCGCCACGTCTGCGCCGGCCATCGCCGTCAGGCAACCTGCGCCACTGGCGGTCAGGATGGACACCCCTGCTGCATAAAGCAGCATCGTGGTGGACACGCCACATACCACGCACGCCCCTGACCTCAATGCGAGACGGCGTATCAGCGACCAGCCTCGCATGCCTGCCTTGTCCGCGCGCCACATCTCGCCGGAGATGCCGCCTACCAGGGACAGGATGATCACCATCCAGATCGGCATGTCGGCCAGGGCTTGTTGTTCGTTTGTCATTACTTCTCCAGGTCCGTCACCCCGCGGCTTTTCGCCCGGGAATTGCCGACATATCATCAATCCCTTTAGCGCAAAGGGAATGCACATGGTTACGTGGGTTGAGTGTTTGCAAGGGGGTGCCGCAATAGCGACTGTGGTTTATGGCTACGTCCGGCTATCGCACAAGCGCCGCGCGGAGGTGAAGGCCATTGCGTATCGCTGGGGTTCCTACATCGGATGCGCAGTCATTGGCGGCGCTTCAATCATCGAGATTTACAAGTTCGGCACCAGTGCAGATCCCATTACAAGAAGGGATGTACTGTGGCTGCTGCTGAACCTCTGGAACGCCATTGCGTACATCGGCTGTGGCATTGCTCTCGCAGCGATCTGGCACCGGATGGACAAGCGCAAGGCTGATGAGCTGACCGACGACCCCGAGGACAAGCGATAGGCATAAAAAAACCGGCCCATTGGGCCGGTTCTCTTGAGCGCCTTCTACGCCCGCACCTATCGAAGATGACTACTTTTTACAGGTCGATTCCGGTGGCAGCAACCCGGTTTTAACGCCACCGGCGAATATGTAGGCAACACAGCACCAACGCCCCGGCAATATCGACGAATACACCCACCTGGCCATTCGCTTTTGATGCGCGATTTGCCTGTCCCATAGGCCTTGGACAAGGCGGGACAGCTAAGCGCCCCGCAGATCAAAGCGTTGACCCACTGTCCTACTTCTACTTTTACTTCCTCGTATATAGAAAGAAATGAAAAGCACGCCTGCGCGTGACACGCGCGTACCCACTCGCCCGCTACGCTCACATGCGTGATGGAATGGACAGATGGGACAGTGGGACAGCCCAACGACGACGAGGCCCGCGCTTGTCCCATTCGCTGAAACCGTAGAGGGACAAGGCGGGCCTGCGTCATGCGAACAGCCAGGGGCGGGCGATACTTCAAGCAGCCTTCCCTATCAGCATTCCCGCGATGCACTGGTGCGCCAGGTGCAGGCGTTGATAGTAGGTGTCACGGCTGCAGCCGCAGTGGGTGTACTTCTGCGACAAAAAGCTATCCCTATTGCAGTAGTGCTCCCGCACGACCACAGAGAGCTCCGGCGCCAGGTGCTTGTTCACGATCAGCTCGATATCCGCCGACTCATCCAGCAGGACCCGGCTCCCCCGCGTGCCCCGAATCAACTCGCCCTTGCACTCCATCAGCATGGCAATCATGTTGCCGCCGCTGCCGCCGGCGATGCCCCGGCAGGGAGAGTGGAGATCCTCAGCCCACAGCTTCAGCATCTCGTCGATACGCTTAATCATCGAAGCAAGGCTCCTCCACCGGATCGAATACCAGCGCGCCCGCCCCGCCCCAGCTCTCCGGCTTCTTGTATCCCCACGGTCGCTGCTTGCTCTTCGACAGCGCCGGCATTCGCACGCGACGCCAGCCAAGCCGATGCATGATCGCGCCCACGCGCATCTGCTCAGGTTTCCCCCAATGCCCGAAGTCCAGCTTCAGCGCCTGCGAAAGCACCTCGGCGCCAGTGGTGGTCGCGCCGATCTGCGACTCCTCCAGCCAGGTCAGAATCGGGCCTTCCCACTCATCCACCACGAAACGCTCGTCCTGCGCCTCGGCGAACATCTCAGCCTCATCACGGTTGACCCACCAGATCTCGCCCGCCAGATAGCAAAACATCGCCTCCGCCCAAAGCTGATCACGGATCTCGCGCAGTTTGTCCGTATCGACCTTCGTACACGCGACAGGCCAATAGCGCCGGTTGCCGGTGGCATCCTTCAGGTACTCGTCCTGATTGGTCGTGCCCACGAAAACACACTGGCGTGGCACGTCGTTCGTTCTGCGGCCGTAGCTTTCGCGGTAGGTGTCGGTCGAGGCGGAGAAGAACTGCTTCGCTTTCGTGCTCTCGGCCTTGTTGAAGCTGTCCAGCTCGCCCAGCTCCACAATCCACTTGCCTCGAATTGCCTGGAAGCCATCCTTGTCGCCCAACGCAAATGGCGTATCCATGAACCATTCGCCCCCAAGGATGCTCATCGCAGTCGATTTACCCGCGCCCTGCGCGCCTTCAAGGATCAACACCGAGTCCGCCTTGCAACCCGGCCTCATCACGCGCGCGACCGCCGAAATCATCCAGCGCTTGCCGACCTTGCTCGCGTACTCAGTGGGTGCAACGCCCATGACGCTGGTCAGCCAGTCCGCAAGCCGAGGCTCCCGATCCCATTCAAGCTTTTGCAGGTACTCGCGCACCGGGTGAAACGCGTGGTCGTGCGCAACGACGCTCACTGCCTCGATCACGCTGGATGGCTTCACCCGCAGGTTGTATTGCTGTGCCAGCCACTTCATCACGCGCGTGTCATCGATGTCCGCCCAGTCGCCCGTCTCACCGCCGTAGGGTGCCGCACGCTGTTTGACGATCTTTGAACTGAACGCGCTATAGCTGATGACGCCGCTCCAGCGCTCGTCATTGCCGAGGATCATCTCGACGTTGGACATGTGAGCAATCAGCGCGCCTCCCTCGGTCCGCGCGAGGTGATCCTTCCAACCTCCGGCCGCTGGAGGCTTGATGACCGCAAGCACCTGACGCCGAACAGCCTCAAGCCCTTCCGCGCAGTGCAGATCGTTGAAGTCGGTCCACTTGTCGTGCCGCTCGCCCGAAAAGACCGGCCCCACGACCTGCCCGCCGACGATCAACGCCGCATTCGCGCCCTTCTCCTCGCCAGGGTTCCAGGGCTCACCATTCGGTCGCTTCGTCTTCCAGTCATCGTCCCGGCAAACGATCAACGGGCGCCCGGGAAAACGATCACGCATCGCCTTCGCGACTTCCCGCAGATTGCCCGCATCGAACGCCACCGCAACTGTCGCAGAGGTAGCCATGTGCAAACTGGCGCCCGTCGCATACCCCTCGCACACCAGCACTGGCTCGCCCGGCTCAGGGTGCGGGCCGATCAGATGGAACGTGCCCTCTTTGCTCATCCCGTACGGCCAATAGGACTTGTCTCGCCCGGTATTCTCCTGCACCTCGGGGAAGATCACCTGCAGGCCGACAATCTTGTCGCGCGCATCGCACATGGGCACCAAGACAGCCCCGGTGCGAGGGGCATACCGAACGCCGAAGCCCACAATCTGTTTGCGGTCCAGATACAGGCTTTTGCCCTTCTCAGGCATCCGTTTGAACAGACTGGACGCGCGACTGGCTGCTCTGCGAGCAGCGTTTGCTGACACCTCCGCAGCCCGCCGTTTCGCTTCCTCCTGGCGGGCGCGCATCACTTCGCGCTCCTCCGCACTCATGCGCCCAGCCTTGACCTTGATCTTCTGCGACTCGCCGGAGCGCCAATCGCCGAAGCTGCCAAAAATGAGCGTTTCGCCCTTCTCAGTGTGATGCTCATGCACCACATACCAGCCGTTTTTCTCCCTGCCCTTGTCTAGAGACGTCCTGCAGCGGGTCAGCTTGCCGAATACCAACGGCTCGGCAGGCTCCAGACCGAAATCTGCAAATTGCCCCATTACTTCATCAATCATGTCGAACTCCCTGTACTTCCAACTTCGTCTGGCACTGCATGCAACGCACGCAGTTGGCAACAGCAAATCGCCGGGGCCAGGGAATCAATGCCCCACACCCGACACAAAACATCGACGGGGCCTGAGCCTCGGCAGGCTTGCGTGCTGCCAAGGCCAGATCCATCGATTTCAACATCAAGTCATTCGCAAAGTCGGCGGCGTCAGACATGGCACACCCCCAACTTGCGTGTGGCTACCGTTAGTTGTCCACGTAGGAACATTCCTCGGCATCTTTCGGAAGGATCCCTCAGCTCGCGGGGTTCCA
The DNA here is from genome assembly GCF_041060465.1 of Pseudomonas sp. W2Oct36. NCBI lineage: Bacteria > Pseudomonadati > Pseudomonadota > Gammaproteobacteria > Pseudomonadales > Pseudomonadaceae > Pseudomonas > Pseudomonas sp. W2Oct36. Next base: position 97,558 of record NZ_JAUERW010000015.1, on the reverse strand, counting down.
CTCCTCCATTCCCATGAGCCGCTTGGCTTCGCCGAACGATAGAATTCGGGCGTCGTCCGGAGGGTTGGAAATGGCGTTCGTGAGGTACAAAACGCCGCTGGGGTGCAGGCCGGTTAATTCGGAGTGACCTATCCACGGTCAGTCCCCCGCGTTGTGCGATGGACGTAAGTCGCGCGGTTGAGCATCCCGAGCAGCCCCTGAATGCCGCGAAACACCTGCAGGCGAATCTCGGCCATTTCGGAGTCGTTGACCTGCCCGTCACCGATGCTCTTCGCCCAGGTGTCCGCTAGATCGGCGACCTGACGGAAGTAGGCAGCAATGCCGACGGTCAACGTCTCAGGCATGTCGCAGGTGTAGGCCTCGGCCAGCTCCTGCCAGATCGTGTCGCCGACCAGGGCGTGTACCGCGTCGAGAATGCGGCGGTCCTTGGTCAGCTCCAGGATCTCGCCGAACTCCTGCACGTTGATCATGTGGCTGGGGTGCGTGGGTGAAAGCTTGTGCTGCAGCGTGGAAGCGTTTCTGCCGGTGGTGGCGGCGATTGCGGCAGCGCCGCCGGGGTAGTCCCGCGCGGCGTGGTACAGCGCTAATTCGAGCGTCAGGACTTCCCTTTGTGCTCGATCAACGCAATTGAGAGCGATACGGCTCATGGCATTAATCCCTACGTATTGCCAGGCCGCTCATGCAGTGGTGGTGCACGAAAGCGGCTGAGAGGTCCATTGCCGGCCAAGACCGGCACCGCGCCGAAGATGAGTAGGTCACTACCCAGCGTCCGACGTTGTAGCTGCCTATCCGTGGTGAAGAAGGCGGCGGTCTGAAGCAATCACGCCTCGGACCAAATTTTTAATTCGCAGAGGAGCAACAGTTAATGGGCCATCCCGTCCCTACCATTTCCCTCGGCCGCTTCCGCGACGCGCTGGCAGGCTACCCGGATGACTACGAAATCAGCTTCAGCGGTCTGGATTTTTATCGTGTTCGCGAGTACGGACCGGGTCTGCTGCAGGTTGAGTTCGATCAGCCCGTATACCTCGACAAAACAGGACGCGTGGTGCTTCGTAACCTCGACTGAGCATCGAGACTGCCGCTAACGCGCAGTCCAGCGAAGTCGGCGCATAAGACTGGAAAACGTGCCCGTTGTAAGCGCAGCGCACGACCACATCGCCCTTGTCGATGTGATTGATGGAGACAGACAGCCCAGGCCCTACGCCGAAGTTTTCAGCGTAAATATTGACCGGCTCAGGGCTCGGTGATGGTTTGAGTTCGTGGCTGTTGCACATGGCATTAACTCCTACAGGTTGCCAGTGCCGCGCAGGACGCAATGGTGGTAAATTGCCCGCGTGGCTGAGAGGCCCAAAACGCCGGCTAGACCCGTAAAGTCGAACCCGGCACCGTGCCGGGGCGAGCAATTCATTTGCTCACCCCTGGCGCAACAGCTGCCCAATCTGTGGTGGAGACGGCAGCAACCAAGGCATCCGTGCCTTGGAATCTCGGCTAGAACTGACGGTTGTATCGTGGTGTGACCGTCATGTTTTACCGAGACCTGACAGCGTTGTGGTGACGCTGTCAGGGGGAACTGGGCGGCCCTTGGGTCGCCTTTTTTCCTTATGCGGCTTTGGCCTCAGATGCCTCAGTGATACCGAAATGCTCCAGAACCTCAGCGAGCGAAACCAACCCTTCACTATGCCGTGCGAGGGCTTTGATTAGAGTGACGCTAGGGTCTTTGCTCGCGTACTTGACGTGAAGTCGCAGGTAGCTAGTGGAAATCCCGCATCGTTCAGCGTAAGCAGTTATCGACTGCTGGTTCATCGTGTGAATGTACTGTCGTAGCTTCATGGTGTACCTCCGAAGCCCAAAGTTAACCCAAAGGGTTATTAAAATCAACACCCGTAAGGATATTCACCTATGGGGTTAATCACCTCAGAATTGCCTACATGAATATCAAAAACACTCGACTGCAAAATTTTCGCCGGATCCTGAGCGAAAAGAACATAAAGCTTAAGGACATTGCGAATCGCCTTGACAAAGCGCCGTCGCAAGTGAGCGCGTTTGGGGGCAAAAACCCCACCAAAGGGATTGGCGACCAGATAGCGCGGCAGATAGAAAATGCATTGGGCCTCCACGACGGATACCTCGACATGCCCCATGGGGTCGGTGAGTTCAGCACTCACCAGATTTTGAGCCATACAGGTAGGAAACTCCCCGTGCTTCGATCAGTGCCTGCAGCTGCATTCTTGGAGCTGGATGGAGAGCTAAATCAAGATGGTACAGATGAGTGGATTGAATCCCCTGGACCCGTAGGGCCGCGCGCGTTCATTCTGTTGATCGAGGGGATTAGCATGTACCCACACTTTATCGAAGGCGACAAAGTCGTCGTCGACCCTTCACGTCAACCCTTGCCAAGTCATTACGTTGCGGTGAAGCACAAACATCACCACGCAATTACGTTGAGGCAATTGAAGCAAGAAGGAACAGAGCAGTATTTAGTTGCTCTAAATGCAGACTGGCCCGACAGGATCGTTCCGCTGAATGATATCTGGGTAATTTGCGGGCGAGCTATGTGGAAAATTACGGATCTCTAATAATATCCATCGCGCAGGAGCGGCCCGATGTTCGAAAACATGAAGCACATTAAAAATCCACTTACGCTGATTTCTCTTTTCGCTGGCGTAGCTGAAGTAAGTGGAGCTGGAATTCTTCCGTTTATTAAGACACCCGAAAATCAACTTTTCTACATCTATTTTTTGATGGGTTTTCCTACCCTAACTGTTGTCCTTTTTTTTGTCACATTAAACTTCAATCACAAGACTCTCTACGCCCCTTCGGACTACAAGGACGAGCAAAACTTTGTAAATCCTTTCCGGACGGCCACGTCAGTGGAAGTAGATCGCAAGCTGAAAGATGAGACGTCGGAGGTCCAGAGAAATACTGACGACGCGAGCACGTCACCCGTCGGTAATGCGCCAAATAGCGATGCTACCAAGGCCGAAGGATTAGGGGATGCAGATCTTGCAGTTAAGAACGGTTCGATTCCTCACCCCTCGCCTACTCCTGACCAACCTACTACTACCCCAGAAGAGGTGAAGTCTAAGGCATCCCCTGCCTTTGATCCAAAGAAGATTGACACGACAGAATCATATGAACTTCAGCATCGAAATTTGATGGGAGATGTCGTAGTTACCGAGAAACTTGCTATTAGAAAGCTTGCGACTTGGCTAAATCTAGACTTTAGGCAGGATGTAGTTTTCTCCCCAACCAACTCTAACGGAAGATACGTATTTGATGCTGTAGCCAGAAACAAAGACTGTATCGATGTTGCAGAGGTCAAGCTCTTTACAAATTCGTTTAATCCCAATCGTTTCCTTAAGACATTCGATATTGTTGACAGTATCAGCAGATCAATCTCTAGAGATGACAAGCTCACCCTCCACTTAGTCGTAGTTATGGGAAGACTTTTGTTGAGTCCGGCAGAGATCAAGAACGCTATCCGTAGAGTTGCAGCTGGGTACAACTTCAGAGTGAGGGTACACGTCACTACCAAGGAGGACCTTGAAAACGATGACATTCCATTCCTTTGATGACCGCCGATCTTCGCACACCAAACCCAGATAAACCTGTAAGGTTATTTTATGTTGACGTGTTAACCATATAGGTTATATTTGGCTTCACTCTCCACCACAGAGCTGAGGCCACACCCATGCAAACCACCGCAACCCTGCACGTCCACCCGGCCGCTGCAAACCCGTTCCAAATCTTCGAAACCCGCCGCTTGGCGCGCGAGTCAGGCTGCGCCTTCGTGCCATCTAAGCCGACCCTCGCCGCGCAAATCCGCACGCTCCCCACCGACCCAAACGGCGGGGGACGTGCAGCATGAGCCTGTTCAAAATCGACAACCGCACCCTTCGCCTGCTCGGCGCCCAGGTCAACCTGAGCGAGACGTTCAGTCACGTGCTGCGCTCCACTCCTCAGCGTCACGTTCTGCCCTTTCGTCTGCAGGTCGACCGAGAGCCCGTCAGGACAACGTTCACCGTTGAGATTGGTTGCGAAAGGCACTCGCTCGTCCTGCAGAATGACAAGAAGACGCACCTCAAGCTTGCGGATTTCATCGAAGAAATCGCGAACGGACCGGCCTTGGTCTCAGCTCCTTTGAAGCTGCAGGTCCGACACGCCAGCCGTCAGTTCGGGTGCTTCACTTCCGAGCAGCTTCAGCAGGTGTTTGAGCTCGTCTGCACGGGCGGAACGGTGACGCTGGAGGCGGGCTTCGATCTGCCGATCCACCTCGCCATCCACCGCAACGGCCTGCGCTCCGCGATCACGGTGATCGTCAGCATTGGCGTTAAGCAACCGCGGACTCAGTGCTTCACCGCGCGCGGCAGTGCGGTCGAGCTGTACGAAAAGGTTGCCAACGCCCTCCTCCGTATCGCCGACGCCGCAACCCCTGCGGCTCACGCGGCTTAAGGAGGCCAGCATGGAACGCAGCCTGAAACTCACCGCCGACTACTTCAGCATCACACGGCCCAAGCTCATCAAGTTGATGCGCGCCAAGGGCGTGCTGAACGAGCTCAACCTCCCGGCCTACCCCCACCGTGACCGCGATTATCTGCGCGTCAAAGACAGCAGTTGGTATCACCACGAACTGGGCATGCAGTACAGCCAGTCCACCAGGGTGAAACAAGCCGGCATCCCTTGGCTCGCTGAACAACTCGACCTCGCACTCCCCGCTACCCCGGCTGACCGCCGTGACGTGGCCTAGGGAATACGCTCGCCAGATCATCGCCATGAGGACCAAAGAGGAGCGCAACAGCGCGCTCCTTGAGGTCCCCGAACACCTGCGCGAGCTGACGAAAAAACACTGCCTGATTGCCTGGGGTCATCCCAAAAGGAAAAGACGACATGGACCATCAACTGATTGACGATGCGCTGGCAAAACTTGCATCTATCCCCCCGGAAGCTCGCTCGCCCAATCAGATCCTGAGCTGGGCGCGGCTCATTTGCATCGCCGCTGGAGCTCCAATCGAGGAGACGCCCCCTCTGCAAGTAGCACAACTTGAGCTGCACGCGGCAACGGCATTGCTCGCGCAAAAGCTGGGGGCGACGTCCTATTCGACCGAACACCAGATTAGAGCTAACCGAGATCCATCTCTCAAGGCCTTCATCTATGTACGTGAGGGCCTGTGCTTATACGGCCAAGGCTCGAGCGGCGAAGCAGTGTTGCGGGCTCTCAACCAGGAAGCCACGAAATGTCGGCCGCTGGTGCCGTGATGAACAACTCGAATCAGCCCCCGCTCCGTCTCATCCCGGCGCCGGAAGCCGTCACCGTCGAATTGCTCTACCGCACCTTCGGCGACGTGCTTATCCCTCTGGAGAAGCTGCGCGCGCAGTACTTCCGCAACCTCAACGACCGGTCGTTTCAAGCCGAGATCGAGAGCGGCCGCATCCAGCTGCCGGTCACGACTCTGGACACAAGCCGCAAGGCGCCGAAGTTCGTACACATCCGCCACATCGCGGCCCTGATCGACATCCGTGCCTACAAGGCCGACGAAGAGATGGCCGCCGGCGCATCCGACTCGGCTGAACCCAGCAAATAACCAAACCGCCGCCACCACCGGCGCACCACTAGAGAAAGCACTATGACAATCACTCAAACGTTCGCCTTCATCAGCCTGATCGTAATGGCTGTATTCCTCATTTACCTCGGCTACCGCTTCGGCAACAAAGACGGACGAAATTACGGCATGGAGCTGGGCCTGAAAGTCGGGCGTAGCGGTCTTGAGCCCACGGTGAGAGAGCTCCAGGAGAAGCTGCATCTCGCTCGCCGCGATTACTGCCGCCTTGATCGTCAGTATCACTGCGCCCGCGCCAACGCCAAGCTTGGCAAGGCCGAACGCCAGACGCTGCTGCAGATCGCCAGCAAGCTAAAGGTAGCGTCGGCCACCTTTGGCGCGATCAATGCGAAAGCGCACACCGAGCAGACGCTTCAGCTTCGCGATAAGGCCTTGGCGCTCGCCGACCTCATCGAGCCAGGTGCTCAGGAGCGTGCGGCATGACTCAGATCCTGACCTTCCTCGGCAAGACGATCGACCTGCGCGCACCAGACGCCCAGCAGATTGACCCTCGCGACATCGCGCACGCCCTCGGCCAGATCTGCCGCTTTGGCGGGCACACAAGCAAGTTCTATAGCGTTGCCCAACACAACTGCATCGTCGCGGATCTGGTGCCCGAGGAGCACAAACTCGCCGCCCTCCTGCATGACGCAACCGAGGCCTATTGCGGCGACGTCGTCCAGCCATTGAAACAGGTGCTGCCGGCCTACCGAGACATCGAGCAACGCCTCTGGCTGAGCATCTGCGAGCGTTTCAGGATCGACCGCGTGTTACCGGACTGCGTCCTGCAGGCGGACATGATCGCGCTGGCCACCGAACGACGTGACCTGATGCAACCGACGTTCGACACGTGGGTTTGCCTGGACGGCGTCGCGCCGATGACGAAACCCATTCGGCCGTGGGGTGTACAGGAAGCCCGCGACAATTACTTCCAGCGCCTGATGGACCAACTCGCCATTGAGCATCGTAGGAAAGCGGGCGCGTTAGTGGCGCAGGCTGCACACGAAAAGTCGCCCGCTTTGCTGCGCAACGTACTCAGTGTCGCCGCGCAGAAAACAAAGAGCCTCTGCTGCGCAGCAGCAGGCATTACTGAAGAGGTCAGCGCCACTGCCGAGGCGCGTATACCCCACGAAAAGCTGCGCCGGGCAGCGACATCAGAGGACACGCTAAACGCTCGGGTTTGCCCGCCCGCGCAGCTTGCTCAGGGGTATAAGCCCCTGCCGAAGACAGCCGAAGGTTGGGCCCTGATCTCTCCCAGGCACGTAGGCGAATACGCCACTGCGCCCGAGGTGACGATGTTGATGGAACACGCCAAGAGCCTGATCGGGATGTATCACCACGCGATGCGAGACCTCGCGAGCATTCTTTCATCGAACAATTGCACCACGGGCGCGCCAGGCCATTGTCATCAGACGCCAGGCCGCTGGGAGTTCGATGATTCGGTGTGTTTTGAATGCGCCACCTACGACTCAATCCGCGAGCTGGCTTCAGGCAAGAAGGAGTCCGGCTATGCATAAGCGCATCCTCAAGCACTTCCACATGTGCTGCGGCCTCGGCGGCGGGGCCAAAGGCTTCAACAAGGCCAAGCCGGTGGTGGGCAACATCCAGGGCGAGTGGGTCTGCATCGGCGGCGTCGACGTCGACCCAGCTGGGTTGCGCGACTTTGAACGACTCGCCGGCGTGCCAGGGACCTTGCTCGATCTGTTCACCCGCGATCAATACATCCGCTTCCACGACAAAGAGCCACCTGAGGGCTGGCGGGAAGCGACGGCCGAAGACATTCGCCGTGCAGCTGGATACCAGCGACCCGATGCCGTGTTCATATCCAGCCCGTGCAAGGGCGCATCAGGCTTGCTGTCCGAAACCATGAGCCAGACGCCGAAGTACCAGGCACTGAACGAGCTAACGTTGCGCTGCATGTGGCTCATGTGTGAGGCATGGCCGGATGATCCCGTGCCGCTGATCGTCTTCGAGAACGTCCCGCGTCTGGCTACCCGGGGACGTCATCTGCTCGACCAGATCAACAACCTGCTGAACCACTACGGTTACGCCGTCGCAGAGACAACCCATGACTGCGGGGTGATCGGCGGACTGGCGCAGAGCCGCAAGCGCTTCCTGCTCGTGGCACGGCACGCCGAGCAGGTCCCGCCTTTCCTTTACGAGCCCGAACAGCGGTCACTGAAATCGGTGGGTTCGATCCTCGGCCGCATGCCCATCGCCGGCGACGTGGAGGCCGCTGGCCCCATGCACCGCATCCCTGCCCTGCAGTGGAAAACGTGGGTACGCCTCGCGCTGGTCGAGGCTGGCAAGGATTGGCGATGCCTCAACGACTTGTCGATCGAGGATGGATACCTGAGGGATCTGGTCATCGTGCCGGAAGCGTACGCCGGTTACCTGGGCGTGAACCGCTGGAGCGCCCCGATGGGCACCGTCGCCGGCCGGTCCAGCCCAACCAACGGCGCGTTCTCGGTGGCCGATCCGCGCGGCAAGGCCGGTGCACTGCAGTATCAGCAGTACGGCGTCCGTCGTTGGGACGAATCGAGCGGCGCGATTATCGGCGTGAAGTCGCCGGGCCAAGGCACGTTCAGCATCGCTGATCCGCGCGATCCCGGCATCGGCCACGCCAAGTACAACGTCGCCAAGTGGGACGGCGCATCGCGCACCGTCATATCCGGCAGCACCACGGGCCAGGGCGCCTTCGCCGTACAGGACCCGCGCCCGGGGATGAAGCGCAGCAAGGGCGATGCGTATCTGAGCGGAGGCCACTACGGCGTCGTCGACTGGAACGACCCATGCGGCGCCGTGTCAGCCAGCGCACGCCAGGACAATGGCCGTTGGTCAGTCGCAGATCCGCGCATGCCGGCCGCGAATGAGCGATTGACCTGCGTGATCGAAAGCCTCGACGGCACGTGGCACCGCCCGTTCACCACCTTCGAGATGGCCGCGTTGCAGAGTCTGGTTGAGCCGGAAGAGTGGCTGGAGCTGGACGGCCTGAGCGACCAAGCGTGGCGAGAGCGCATCGGCAACGCCGTGCCGCCGGCTGCGGCCGAGGCGATTGCTTTGACCATGGGAACCACCCTGCTCCTTGCGGGCATTGGCGAGACATTCATGTTGAGCAACTTGCCGGTGTGGGTGCGTCCTATTGCAGTTGGATTGAGCGTGGCGCAGATGGGGGAAGCAGCATGATTTTTGATGCGAAAACCGACACGCTGCCTGAGGCAGTGATCAAAGGTGTCGTCTATGAAGGATTCACCTGCAGCACCCGCGCCGGGAATCGTCTGCGCTTAGCGCTGGTCGACGACAACGGAAACGTGGTGGCTGCAGGTGCTGAGGTTGAGCGGGAGGCATGGAGCGTCTGCATCCAGGTGCAGCACAACTTCTGGATCGGCCAGGGGCATCTGCGCGTACTGAGCAAACCGGTACCTTTCGCTACAGAAGACGCTGCTTAGGCGCCTACCCCAGCCTGCCATTCCCCGGTTGTGCGATTGATCCTCAGCAGCCGGGGTTGAGCACCCTTCCCAACTAACAGCACGTCGATAAATTTCCCTTTTCGGTCAGGATCCTGCATCCCTCGGTGATAGATCACAATCCGCTCGAACGTTTCTGAGACCAATTGGCGGGCCCTCATCCGAGCGCCGTAGTCCAACCCATTGACGCCCTCAACGAGATCCGCCCAAGCTTCAGAAAGCGCCGGCTGGCCCCGGTGCGATACAGCCACCAGCTCTCTCTCGGCCTGACCGACCTCCTTCTGCTTCACGGCAAGCTGCGCCTCCAGCTCACGCGCCTTGCGCACGAACACCAGCGGGGCCGCGCCGCTTTCATCTGCCATCAGCGCCTCGCTCACCCGCTCGATCTGCTGCTCGAGCACGCCGACATCAGCCTTCGCTTTCGCCAACCGCTCGCGAATGGCCTGATTCTGATCGCGTTCCTCCAGCAGACTGGTGAGATTCATCTGATCAGTGCAGTAGGCCATGATCGCTTTCTCGATCGGCACTACGCTGCAGCTGCCTCCAACCGGGCAACCCTTGTTGTGCGAATACCCAACGCAGATCACGCGCCGGTGCCCGTCAGTGATCGAGCCGTCGGCCTTGGCACGCTGCATCGAATTCTGACCAATCATCGCGGTACCGCAATAGCCGCAGTACGAGATGTTCAAGCCTGTGAACACACCAGGTATCGCACCTTTGCCCTTGCGTCGGACGCGACTATCAACCAGCTGCTGCAGCTCGGCATGCTGTAGCGGATCGATCAGCGGCGGGTAGTAGCCTTCCATTCTGTAGGTCTCACCGTCGACCTCCAGCTCCTTCGCGCCGAGCAGCGCCGGCAATCGAACCAGTCTGTGGACCTGCAGGGACGTGATGCCTTTATCAGTCAGCGCGTAGCCCTTGTCGCTCAACTCCCGGACGATCCTGACCGAGCCATAACCTCGCATGAACAACTCGATCACCGCCCGGGCGGCCTCTACCCTCTCGGGGATCATCTGCCACTGCTCGCCGTCCCAGCGGAGCCAAGCGGGATCCTTGCCGTTCCTGATCAGGCCTCGATAGGTCCCGGCTATCCAGTTCTCGCACTGCCGGCGGATCGCGGCTTTAACGCGCTTGGATTTCGTGTCTGACTCTTCGTGAGCGCGGATCATAACCAGGAGCGAGTACACCAGGTCCATCGGCTGGGCTTTCAGACCCGCACGGTTGTACTCACGGCCGTCGCTGGCGGTAACGACGGTTATGCCCGCGTTGATGATTTGGGCGAGTTGGGCTTGAGCTTGAATGGGTTCAGCGCGGCTTAGGCGGTCGAGGCCTTCGACCACTAGGACAGAGCCAGAGGCGATACGCCCGTCTTCGATAGCGCGTAGAAAGACTCCCAGAGCGCCTTTGGTAACATGGCATTGATGGTAGGCGGATAATCCCTCATCCCGCAAAGACAGAGCCGAATCCAACGCTAAATCATGCTCTGCCGCCCACTTACGTGCATATTCGACCTGCCGATCGACGCTGCTGCCAGTCAATTGTTTCGCGTCAGAAAACCTCAGATAACTGTAGACTGATGGCGCGCACTTCTTCATGTGGCAGGCTTTTCCGGCTTCACTAGCTTTTGCGCCTTATCGACGAACGTTGTGAGAGAATCGAACATTTCCATCATATGATTGAAGTCCCCATTCTTTCCTAAAGCAGTTTCTGGCCATTTAATCTCATGCGCAAGCATAGTAGAAATTTCCGAGCGGATCTTTTCATAGCTTGAACTGTCGGCGGGGTCTGAAAACTCTTTAATTCCAAAGTAGGTAAGCATGTACTTATTGAAAATTGACTTTACACGAAGCAGTTGCGTTGAGGCGTCTACAAAACTCCGGTACTGCCTCAGGAACCATGCAGCCAAAAACTCGATAACCAAAAAGGTTAACGAACAAGACACCATACCTAATACCGCAACGGTAGTAAGCTCAGAGTTTCGCTCCAATATCTGCCACCCTACAATGGTGGCAACATAGAAAAAGATGCCGTTTCGAATGTAAGCGGTTCCCTTGTCCAGCAAAATCGACGCCTTCCGCTCAGCGAGATCAATTTGAGATTCAAGATAGTCGTCGATTTTTCGCATATGATCTTCAAATTTTTCGTCGTCAGTCAGAGCAACGATATCGGAGTCAAAAGGATCTTGGGTTGCGCTCTCCACATCTGCTTTAGATAAAGGATCAGGCTTAGAAACCTCCATGGCTGATGTAAACATTTTGAAAGTTTTTTTAGCATCAGGCTGTCTAGCTTCCCCCGCACCTATGGAGTTTTTTTGGACCGCATTGTCAGCATCTATAAACGATGTTTTCTTGTTGGCAGCAGGCGCCATCCAAATCAGCGCGACCACAGCGATTTGCAAAGCAACGAATAACAATGCGACCAGAACATTACTAAAAAACTGAATTAAAATGCTAGGCTGAAGCAGTTCCCACAAGAGAGCAGACGCCAGGACACATGCTGCGTACGTCACCAAAAAATAAATTCTAGTGATGCGATGTTTCTCTTCGGCGTTTTTCGCATCTTCCTTTTCGGCTAGGGCGTGGTCTTCCGACTGTTCAGCGTCCCGCGCAGAAATGAGGCGACCGGTGGCAGGATCCCTGAAAAACATGACGCGCTTCGCGTTCTTGACTCGCTCAGTATTATTAACAGGACCGTCCTTGACACCATTAACACTTTGCTCTTCGCTCATGCTACCCACTTAATATTATTGATTATCATTATGATAAATTTTTTTGCACATTTTTTGAGCAACGCATAGAATCGCGCGCCCCGAATCACCCAAGTCAAAGGTAATATCATGTCCACAGGTCCACGTATAGGTATGGTATCGCTTGGGTGCCCGAAGGCCCTGGTCGATTCCGAGCGCATCCTGACTCAGCTGCGCATGGAAGGCTATCAGGTCGTTCCGACCTACCAGGACGCTGACGTGGTCGTGGTCAACACCTGCGGTTTCATCGACAGCGCCAAGGCCGAATCCCTCGAGACCATCGGCGAAGCGCTGGCCGAGAACGGCAAAGTGATCGTCACCGGCTGCATGGGCGTGGACGAAAGCGTCATCCGCAATGTGCACCCGAGCGTACTGGCCGTTACCGGTCCGCAGCAGTATGAGCAAGTGGTCAATGCCGTCCATGACGCCGCGCCACCCAAGCTCGATCACAACCCGCTGATCGATCTGGTACCGCCGCAAGGGGTCAAGCTGACCCCGCGACATTACGCGTACCTGAAGATATCCGAAGGCTGCAACCACAGCTGCAGTTTCTGCATCATCCCGTCCATGCGCGGCAAGCTGGTCAGCCGCCCGATTGGCGACGTGCTCGACGAAGCCCAGCGGCTGGTCAAAGCCGGCGTGAAAGAGCTGCTGGTGATCTCCCAGGACACCAGCGCCTACGGCGTTGACATCAAATACCGCACCGGTTTCTGGAACGGCCAGCCGGTGCGCACGCGCATGACCGAGCTGTGCCAGGCGCTGAGTTCGCTGGGTGTGTGGGTGCGCCTGCACTACGTTTACCCATACCCGCACGTCGACGAGATCATTCCGTTGATGGCGGCGGGCAAGATCCTGCCGTACCTGGACATCCCGTTCCAGCACGCCAGCCCGAAGATCCTCAAGCTGATGAAACGCCCGGCCTTCGAAGACAAGACCCTGGCGCGCATCAAGAACTGGCGCGAGCAGTGCCCGGACCTGATCATCCGTTCGACCTTCATCGTCGGCTTCCCGGGCGAAACCGAAGAAGACTTCCAGTACCTGCTGGACTGGCTGACTGAAGCCCAGCTCGACCGCGTCGGTTGCTTCCAGTACTCCCCTGTCGAGGGCGCACCGGCGAATCTGCTGGATGCGCCGATCGTGCCGGACGACATCAAGCAGGATCGCTGGGACCGCTTCATGGCACACCAGCAAGCCATCAGCGCCGCGCGCCTGCAGATGAAAATCGGCAAGGAGATCGAAGTGCTGATCGACGAAGTGGAAGAGCAGGGTTTCGTGGGTCGTTCGTTCTTCGACGCACCGGAAATCGACGGCAATGTGTTTGTCGAAAGCGAACGTGACTTCAAGCCAGGCGACAAGGTCATGTGCCGCGTGGTGGATGCCGATGAGTACGACCTGTGGGCTGAGCCGATCTAACGCTCAAGCGCCGGCTCCAACACCGTTCTGCCTCAAACAGCCCCGCCCGTAAAACGGCGGGGTTTGTTTTTTCTGGCTATCGTCCCCACATCAGGATCACTACCCAGGGAGCAGCGGCAATATGGCCCGGCACTCGGTCATCTATCTGCCCAGGCAGCACGACTTCGCCGAACTCACCCGGGTGTGGGAAGCCTCCGTGCGCGCGACCCATGACTTTCTGCCGGAGAACTACATCACGCTGCTGCGGCATCTGCTGGAAACCCAATACCTGGGCGCCGTGAACCTGTTCTGCACCCGGGACTCGCACCTGCGCATCACTGGCTTTGCCGGCACCACGCCGGGCAAACTCGAAATGCTGTTTATCGCCCCTGAACACCGTGGCATGGGCCTGGGCAAGCAACTGCTGGACTACGCGATCGAGCATTTCCACATCACCGAGCTGGACGTGAACGAGCAGAACGCCCAGGCGCTGGGCTTTTATGAACGGCAGGGGTTTGAGGTGGTGGGCCGGGCGGAAGTCGATGGACTCGGTCGGCCGCATCCGATGCTGCGGATGCGGCTCAGGATCAGCTGAAGCTCAACCGAATCAACGCTTCAGGTTTTCCAACAGCACCTTGTTGAACTGCTGCGGATCCTGAATCTGCGGCGCATGGCCCAACCCGGCGAACTCCACCAGCGTCGCCTGGGGAATGCGCTTGGCGGCGGCCTTGCCCAGCTCCGGGTAATTGCCCAGCGTCTTGCGCAATGCCTCAGGCGCTGCGTCTTTGGCAATGGCGGTATTGTCCTTCTGGCCGATCAGCAACACGGTCGGCATCTTCAATTTCTCGAAGTCGTAGAACACCGGCTGATTGAAGATCATCCCGTAGGTCTGGGCAGAAGCTCGCGCCACCTCCTCTTTGCCTTTGCCGTTGAACATGCCGGCCTGCATGTTGACCCAGTGATCGAACTCGGGCCGCCATTCGTTGGCGTAATAGGTCGACTGCTGATACTTGCGAATGCTGCCGGCGTTGGTCTTCAGCTCCCGGGTATACCAGTCATCGAAGCTGCGATCCGGTACGCCTTTGGCTTTCCAGTCTTCCAGACCGATAGGGTTGACCAGCAGCAACTGGTCCACTTGGTCGGGGTACATCAGCGAAAAGCGCGTCGCCAGCATGCCGCCCATGGAATGCCCGACCACCGTGACGTGATCGATGCCCAGTTGGGTCAGCAGCGCTTTGGTGTTCTGCGCCAGTTGCTCGAAGGTGTATTTATAGTCCGCCGGTTTGCTGGAGCGGCAGAAGCCGATCTGATCCGGCGCGACCACACGATAACCTGCGCCCGTCAGCGCCTTGATAGTGCCTTCCCACGTGGCGCCGCAAAAGTTCTTGCCGTGCAGCAGCACGACGCTGCGTCCATTGGCAGGGCCGGTAGGCTTGATGTCCATGTAACCCATCTGCACCGGTGCGCCTTGGGAATCGAAGCTGAAGTTCTGCGCCGGGAACGGGTACTGGAAGCCTTCCAGCTGCGGGCCGTAGGCCGGGGTTTGCGCAGCGAGTAGCGGCAGGCTGACAGTCATCAGCAGTGCGGGTAGCCATTTGGTCATGAATTCGCTCCAGACAATGTAGGAATAGAGAGCAGACCTGCGTCGCTCCCGGAAAAATCCATCGAGTGGAGGCTTATTCACCCGCCAATTTCAATGTGGCCGCGATTAACGGTGCCTGGGCGGGTACAATAGGCGCCTTTCCATTTTGTTACGGCTTTTCTCATGACTGACCCCATTCGCCTTTCCAAACGCCTGATCGAGCTGGTCGGTTGCTCCCGGCGCGAAGCCGAGCTGTTCATTGAAGGCGGCTGGGTCACGGTGGACGGCGTTGTCGTCGACGAGCCCCAGTTCAAGGTCGAAAACCAGACCGTGGTGCTGAATGCGGAAGCAAAAGCCGATACCCCTGAATCCGTCACCCTGCTGTTCAACGCGCCGGCGGGCATGGCCCCTGAACGCGCCCTGGCGCTGATCACGCCAAGTACGTTGTCCGCCGACCACAGCATCGGCCGGCGTCCGCTCAAAGGGCACTTCCTGCGCCTGGAATCTATTTCCACGCTGCAAGCCAACGCCAGCGGCCTGATGGTGTTCAGCCAGGACTGGAAAATCCTGCGCAAACTCACCGACGACCGCAGCAAGATCGAGCAGGAATACGTCGTCGAGATCTCGGGCGACATGGTTGCCCACGGTCTCAACCGCCTGAACCACGGCATGACCTACAAGGGCAAGGAACTGCCCAAGGTCAAAGCCAGCTGGCAGAACGAAAACCGCCTGCGCTTCGCCATGAAAAACCCGCAGCCCGGGGTCATTGCCCAGCTGTGCGAAGCGGTAGGCCTGAAGGTTGTTTCGGTGCGACGTATTCGTATCGGCGGCGTGTCCATCGGCAAGGTGCCTGAAGGCCAGTGGCGCTACATGACCGACAAAGAAAAATTCTGAATCCCCTTTCTGAGCGCCCTATCGACTCTCGCGGGCGCTCATCTGCGAATCCCCAGGAAATACACGCACCATGATGAACAACGATGTACTGCGCAGCATCCGTTACATGCTTGATATCAACGACGCCAAAGTGGTCGATATCATCAAGCTCGGCGGGTTCGACGCGACCAAGGCCGATGTCGCGGCCTACATGAAGAAAGACGAAGAAGAAGGCTTCGTGCCGTGTAGCGACGAGGTCATGGCGCATTTCCTCGACGGTCTGGTGTTCTTCAAGCGCGGCAAGGACGAGAGCCGCCCGCCGCTGCCTGTCGAGCTGCCGATCACCAACAACATCGTTCTGAAAAAGCTGCGTGTGGCCTTCGAGCTGAAGGAAGACGACATGCACGCGATCCTCAAGGCGTCCGAGTTCCCGGTGTCCAAGCCTGAACTCAGCGCCCTGTTTCGCAAGGCGGGTCACACCAACTACCGTGTCTGTGGCGACCAGTTGCTGCGCAACTTCCTGCGCGGCCTGACCCTGCGCGTACGCGGCTAAGCGCTGCAGCTCCGTTGATGACCCAGGCCTACAGCGTTTCGCCGATCGGTTTCATGCGCTCGTGCTTCAAAGAGAAGTTTGCGATTCCCCGGCAGCCGCAACTGGCGCCTGCCGCGCGGGGCGTGTTGGAGTTGATCGCGCCCTTTGATCAGGGTGACGCCGTGCAGGGCCTGGAACAAGTCAGCCATGTCTGGCTGCTGTTTCTGTTTCATCAAGCCCTGGAGGACAAGCCGCGACTCAAGGTGCGCCCTCCTCGTCTGGGCGGCAATCAGTCGATGGGCGTGTTCGCCACGCGCGCCACCCATCGGCCCAACGGCATCGGTCAGTCGGTGGTCAAGCTGGACAAGGTCGAAGCCGGGCGCCTGTGGTTGTCGGGCATCGACCTGCTGGACGGCACGCCGGTGCTGGACGTCAAACCCTACGTGCCCTACGCCGATGTCATCGCTGATGCGCGCAACGGCATGGCCGCCGCTGCGCCGGAGCTGATTCCGGTGCAGTGGGGGGATGCGGCGCTGGCCCAGGCCCGCGAACACGGGTTGCGCCTCGAAGAACCGCTGATCGAACTGATCGAGCAGTGCCTGGCTCAAGACCCGCGACCGGCCTACCAGACGCCCACGCCAGAGCGCCGCTACGGCGCGCAGTTCTGGGATCTGGACGTTCGCTGGCACTATCCGCAGCCGGGTGTCATTTGCGTGCTGGAGGTGGTTCCCGCCGCCGGTTGATAAACGACTGACGCCTGCCCACAAAAAAACCGCCTGGTCCGTGACCTCCAGGCGGTTTTTTTCAGACCCCAAAAATGCGGGTGCCTGTACTGACCTATTCGCCGATGACGTCACCCTCGCAGGGCTGCGAGGGTGTTCATCGGCGATTGGGTCGTATCTGAATGGCGTTACTTCTCGACGAAGGCGCGCTCGATCAGGTAATCACCTGGCTCGCGCATCCGCGGCGAAACGGTCAGGCCGAAGCTGTTCAGCACTTCGCTGGTTTCGTCGAGCATGCTCGGGCTGCCGCACAGCATGGCGCGGTCGTCCTGCGGGTTGATCGGTGGCAGACCGATGTCGCTGAACAGCTTGCCGCTGCGCATCAGGTCGGTCAGGCGGCCTTCGTTCTCGAACGGCTCGCGGGTCACGGTCGGGTAGTAGATCAGCTTGTCACGCAGCATCTCGCCGAAGAATTCGTTCTGCGGCAGGTGCTCGGTGATGAACTCGCGGTAAGCGACTTCATTCACGTAACGCACGCCGTGGCAGAGGATGACCTTCTCGAAACGCTCGTAGGTTTCGGGGTCCTGAATCACGCTCATGAACGGCGCCAGACCGGTACCGGTGCTGAGCAGGTAAAGGTGCTTGCCCGGCTTGAGGTCGTCCAGCACCAGCGTGCCCGTAGGCTTCTTGCTGATGATGATCTCGTCGCCTTCCTTCAGATGCTGCAGCTGGGAGGTCAGCGGGCCGTCCGGCACCTTGATGCTGAAGAACTCCAGATGCTCTTCCCAGTTCGGGCTGGCAATGGAGTAGGCACGCATGAGCGGGCGCCCGTTTGGCTGCTGCAGACCGATCATGACGAACTGACCGTTCTCGAAGCGCAGGCCAGGATCACGGGTGCACTTGAAACTGAAGAGGGTGTCGTTCCAGTGATGAACGCTGAGGACACGCTCGTGATTCATGTTGCTCATGGTACGTGGGAGCTCCTGATAAATAACGTGCGCCAGTCGATGCGCCATTGCGCGACATTCTAGTGGCAGACACAATATCTGTTAACTGAATTATCAAGATATGGGTTATCGGTTATATAGATATGCGATTTACTCTCCGTCAGCTCCAGGTTTTCGTCGCCGTCGCTCAGCAGGAAAGCGTTTCCCGCGCAGCGGTCCTGCTGTCCTTGTCGCAATCGGCGGCGAGCACGTCCATCACTGAACTGGAACGCCAGTCCAGCTGCCAGCTGTTCGACCGCGCCGGTAAGCGGCTGAGCCTCAATGCCACCGGCAGGCAGCTGTTGCCCCAGGCCGTTGCGCTGCTGGATCAGGCCAAGGAGATCGAAGACCTGCTCAACGGCAAGTCCGGCTTCGGCTCGCTGGCGGTCGGCGCAACCCTCACCATCGGCAACTACCTGGCGACCCTCTTGATCGGCAGTTTCATGCAGCGCCACCCTGAGAGCCAGGTGAAGCTGCACGTGCAAAACACGGCGAACATCGTTCAGCAGGTCGCCCATTACGAAATCGATCTGGGCTTGATCGAAGGCGACTGCAGCCACCCCGACATCGAAGTGCAGACTTGGGTCGAGGATGAGCTGGTGGTGTTTTGCGCCCCTCAGCATCCGCTGGCCAAAAAGGGCCGGGCGTCACTGGAGGAATTGACGCGGGAGGCGTGGATCTTGCGGGAGCAGGGTTCGGGGACGCGCCTGACCTTCGATCAGGCCATGCGTCATCACCTGAACAGCCTGAACGTGAGGCTGGAGCTGGAACACACCGAGGCGATCAAACGTGCTGTGGAGTCAGGGCTGGGAATTGGTTGCATCTCGCGTCTGGCCCTGCGTGACGCTTTCCGTCGCGGCAGCCTCGTTGCGGTTGAAACGCCGGAGCTGGATCTGGTGCGCCAGTTCTACTTCATCTGGCACAAACAGAAATATCAGACGTCCGCTATCCGCGAATTCCTCGACCTCTGTCGCTCATTCACCGCCGGTGTTAACCGCAGCGACGAGATTGTCCTGCCAAGCATTGCCTGACGCGCAGCCCGGCTATAAAGGCGATTGTCAGCCCAGCAGGATCAGGCCCCAGACCACGGCAATCATGCTCAGCGCCACGAACTGTGCGGCGCTGCCCATGTCTTTGGCGTTCTTCGACAGCGGGTGGCGGTCGAGGGAAATCCGGTCAATCGCGGCTTCGATGGCCGAGTTCAGCAGTTCCACGATCAGCGCCAACAGGCACACCGCGATCAGGATCGCGCGCTCGCCGCGGCTGACATGAAACACGAAGGACAGCGGGATCAACACGACGTTGAGCAGCACCAGTTGACGGAACGCCGCTTCGCCCTTAAATGCAGCGGTCAGGCCGTCAAAGGAATAGCCAGACGCGTTGAGAATACGTTTGAGGCCGGTCTGGCCTTTGAATGGGGACGTCATAGGAAAACTACTGATGAATGAAAGCGGTGGAGGCTAGTGCGGCGACGGTCAAAAAAGTGTGAAGGTCGGCCGCGTAAAGCCCGGGGTTTAGCCTGATTCGCGGGAATCAGCTCTGGGGAATGGATTCCAATTGTTGCAGCAGTAAAGCGGCCTGGGTTCGGGTGCGCACGTTGAGCTTGCGAAAGATCGCCGTGACATGGGCCTTGATCGTGGCTTCCGACACGCTCAGCTCGTAGGCGATCTGCTTGTTCAGCAACCCCTCGCAGACCATCGTCAACACGCGAAACTGCTGGGGCGTCAGGCTGGCAAGGCCTTCGCTGGCGGCCTTGGCCTCCGGTGACACGCTGATGCTTTCGTTGACCTGCGGGGGCCACCAGACATCGCCATCCAGCACCGTTCGCACGGCCTTCTGAATGGTTTCCAGGGAACTGGATTTCGGGATGAAGCCGCTGGCGCCGAACTCGCGGGACTTGACCACCACCGCGGCCTCTTCCTGAGCGGAGACCATCACCACCGGGACTTGCGGGTACTGGCCGCGCAACAGCACCAACCCCGAAAAGCCATAGGCGCCGGGCATGTTCAGGTCCAGCAGAACCAGATCCCAGTCAGACTTTTCGGTCAGTCGCGCTTCCAGATCAGCGATGCTCTCGGCCTCGACCAATCTGGCGTCCGGCCCGAGCCCAAGGCTCAGCGCCTGATGCAAGGCGCTGCGAAACAGGGGATGGTCGTCGGCAATCAGGATTTCGTATGGCATTTCATGATCCTGTAAGTGACTGAGCGCCGACGAATTCAACACCCAATGAGGTCACCCGCGACATCTTGACACAGGGACCGTACGTGAGCGGCGCCAAGGATGCCCAGCGAAGTCGGGGTGGTCAAGCCTGATGCTTTGCGGCAAAGTCTGCGCCCCCGACCTGACGAGTGCCATCATGCCAAACCATGCCCTGCGAGCGGACCTGCTCATGCTCCTGACCGCATTGATCTGGGGCACCGGCTTCGTCGCCCAGACCGCCGGTATGGATCACATCGGTCCCTACCTGTTCTCGGGTCTGCGGTTCGCGCTGGGCTCCCTCTGCCTGATCCCGCTGATTCTGCGCAATGCCAAAACGGCACGTGTGCCAGAGCCCTTGCTCAATCGCGGCATGTTACGCGCCGGCATCATCATGGGCCTGGCGCTGGCACTGGGCATCAACCTGCAACAGGTCGGCCTGCTGTTTACCAGCGTGACCAACTCCGGGTTCATCACCGGCCTTTACGTGATTGTAGTTCCGTTGCTGGGCTTGCTGCTCGGGCATAAAACCGGGCTGGGCACCTGGCTGGGTTGCCTGTTGGCAGTGGTTGGCATGTGCCTGCTCAGTATCGGCGATAACTTTCACGTCGCTTCGGGGGATTGGCTGCAGTTGATCGGCGCGTTCGTGTGGGGTGCACACGTGGTGTTGGTCAGTTTGTTCGCCAGCCGCCACGACCCGATCCGTCTGGCTTTTTTACAGTTCGCCACCTGTTCGGTAGTGAGTCTGCTCCTGGCAGTCCTCTTCGAACCGATCGCCCTCAATGCGATCATCGATGCGGGCCCTTCCCTGCTTTATGGCGGCATCGTCGCGGTGGGCGTGGGTTACACGCTGCAAGTGGTCGCGCAGAAGCACGCCATTGCCTCCCATGCCGCCATCATCCTCTCTCTGGAAGCCGTGTTCGCCGCCATCGCCGGCGCCTGGATTCTGGGAGAGGCCTTGCAACTGCGTGGTTATATCGGTTGTGGATTAATGCTGGCGGGGATGCTGCTGGCGCAGTTGTGGCCGAAGAAAACTCTCGCCTGAGGTCATACTCGTATTGCGAGCCGTTTTAAGGCGGCTCGCGGGCGGCGACACAACTGATGACTACTCGAGGTAACCCTTCAGCTCTTGATGGGCATCGCTTAGCAAGTCGAGGGGCAACTGATTTTTAGCCCCTAAATAGTGCTGACTGAACACATCGAAATAACAGCTCAACGCAGAGCCTGCCTCAGTATCGCCGGCCAGATCGAAACACAGTGCGGCCACTTCAGCGGTACAGAGATGTTCGCTGCGGGTGGAGCGTCTCAACTTGTATCGTGAAAGCTTCTCGGGAATCAGGCTTAAAATCGGGATCGAATCAAAGTAAGCGCTTTTACGGAAGATCTTCCTCGCTTCAGTCCATGTCGCGTCAATCAGCACAAACAGCGGTCTCTTGTTCGGATTAATCGTCACGGTGTTGGTGACGCGCTCCGCCGCTACGTATTCACCCGGGAACACCAGGTAGGGCTGCCATTGCGGATCATTGAGCAATGCAATCAGCTTTTCGTCGACCTCAGTGCGTGACCACACAAACGCATGGTTATCCTGAATCACGTCTGCTATCAGCCAACCGGTATTGCTGGGTTTGAATACCTCTTTTTTGGTCATGATGAGGCAAACCCCAGATCGTGCCTGGACCTTGGGACGCCACCTGCAAAGGCAGTGACTTTCGATCACTCGACAGCAATGGCACCTTGGCGCACGTGATCCGCGAGCCAAGAAAGGTTTCGTGCTCTCCTCCTCCCGCTCATCTCTCAGACGTGCGACCGAATTACCGTGAAAAACAGTCTGGGTCATTGAGGGGTAAGAAGGCAGTGACACGAGGGGCATCCGGCAGGTCGAAAAGTCGCGGCATTCTATCAGACGCGGGCCAAGGCGCCGTGCTCTCTGGTGTCCGCCAAGGCTCCTCCCCTATACTGCCCGGCCTTGAGAGCACTCACGCCCACAGTGAACGCCTCGGGATGTCGCCGGTCCAACGGCCAGCCTCTGCAACACCCGTCCACGCACCAGGAGAATTCAATGCTGCGCCTCATCGCCCCCACTCTCACGCTTTTGCTCGTCGCTCCACTGTGCGCCAACGCGGCGTCCAAGCAGGATTACGAACTGAGCCAGATGCTTGATAAAGTCGCGAAGGAAAGCAGTGTCGGCACCCCACGCGCCATCAACGAAGACATCCTCGACGAAGGCTACACCGTTGAAGGCAAGATGCTGATCAACCACCTGAGCGTGCAGGCCGGCCAGGCGGCTCAGATGCGCGAAAACCCGGACGACGTCCGCGGTCAGCTGGGCGGTAGCGTGTGCCGCAACGCCGGTTACCGCCAACTGATGGCCAAGGGCGCGATCCTGCGGTACCAGTTCACCGAATACAAAACCAACAAGCTCATCACCACCCAGGAAATCAAAGCGGCGGACTGCGCTGCCAAGCCCCCTGCCCACAAGAAGTGATGTAACGAGATTTACGGGCTGCGCGTTTCGAGATCCTTTCAACGCGCAGTCCTGTTTCACCCTCCCTGGCTACATGCGTCATCCACTCCCTGCCCACTCAACATCTTTCGCACCCTGCCTTGATCGCGGATCGCAGAGCCTGCGTTTCGTTTCGCCTTGCCTGTTACGCCCCAACACACTTTGCGTGCAAGAAAGAGGTTGCCTGTCGCGCGGCTTGCCATCACTGTTTTCTCTAATTCTGCTGAAGGAGAAAGCGTGAATGCCGTACGTACCCAGTGACGCGTTGTCTCAACACTTTCAGAGCAACGGAAACGACCTCACCCTCAAGGTCGAAGAGCTCCTCGGTTCGGTCGCCCCGGACAGCCCCAATCTTCCGCTGTACCGCGACATGACCCTGACCGTCCTGCGCATGGCCCAGGACGACCTCAATCGCTGGAATGCCAAAATCACCCTGCAAGCATTACGCGAACTGGAAAATGCTTTCCGGGTGCTCGAACGATTCAAAGGCCGGCGCAAGGTCACCGTGTTCGGCTCCGCCCGCACACCCCTCGAACATCCTGTTTATGCGCTGGCCCGTGAACTGGGCAAGCAACTGGCCGCCTCGGACCTGATGGTCATCACCGGCGCCGGTGGCGGGATCATGGCCGCGGCCCACGAAGGCGCCGGTCTGGATCACAGCCTGGGCTTCAATATCACCCTGCCCTTCGAGCAGCACGCCAATGCGACCGTGGATGGCACCGGCAATCTGCTGCCGTTCCACTTCTTCTTCACGCGTAAGCTGTTTTTCGTCAAAGAGGCCGATGCGCTGGTGCTCTGCCCAGGCGGGTTTGGCACCCTCGACGAAGCGCTGGAAGTGCTGACGCTGATCCAGACCGGCAAAAGTCCTCTGGTTCCGATCGTGCTGCTGGATGCCCCGGGCGGGACCTTCTGGGAAGGAGCGCTCAGCTTCATCAGAAATGAGCTGGAGACGAACAAGTACATTCTGCCTACGGACATGAACCTGATGAAGCTGGTGTACAGCGCCGATGAGGCCGTCGCCGAGATCAACCGCTTCTACAGCAACTTTCACTCCAGCCGCTGGCTGAAGAACACCTTCGTCATTCGCATGCACCACGCCTTGAGCGAACAGGCGTTGAACGCCCTACAGGACAGGTTTGTCGATCTGCGGTTAAGCGGCGACTTCCAGCAATACGGGCATCAGGACGAATATGACGAAGCGCAGTTCAGCCATCTCACGCGCCTGGCATTCACGTTTAACGGCCGCAACCATGGCCGCTTGCGCGAACTGGTGGACTGCATAAACCTGGAGGAAAACTGGGCAAGACCTGCGCACTCTCAGCAGGCCCGAGGGAGCGAGCCTGTGAAACCGATGTGACGGTGCATGCTTGAGGGCGCGTCTGCGCGCCTTCAGGCAGATCACGCGTCAGTCGTCGTTGCCCTTGCCACTCAGCAAACGACCAATCAGCTCGGGCGGGTATCCGCGATAACTCAGAAAGCGCATCTGCTGGCCACGCTCGCGAGCATCCCTGGGCAGTTGACCGCTGAACTTGCGCTGCCACAGCGCTTCCAGTTTCTCCCACCAGTCCACGCCGCACTCGCGCAGCGCTTGTTCGACGTCTGCACGCGGCAAGCCGCGTTGCCCCAGCTCTTCGCGGATACGCAAAGGGCCGTGGCCAGAGCGGGCACGGTAGGAAACAAAGCTTTCGAGGTATCGGGATTCAGACAGCAGACCCTCTTCCGTCAGACGGTCAAGCGCTGCGTCAATCAATTCGGGGGGAGCGCCGCGCTGACGCAACTTGCGCGTCAGCTCGACACGACCGTGCTCGCGTCGTGCGAGCAGGTCCATTGCAGTACGCCTTACAGCGACGGGCGTATCAAGCACAGCTGGCATGGCAGGGATCAGATGTCCGCGTCAGCTTCGACTTCAGCCACATCGTCTGCCGCTACGCGGGACGACTGGGCCTTCACATCAGGCGCTGCCGTCAGCAGCTTCTCGCGAATCTGCCTTTCGAGGGTGGTACCGATTTCCGGGTTGTCCGCCAGGAACTTCGCGGAGTTGGCCTTACCCTGACCGATCTTGCTGCCCTGGTAGCTGTACCAGGCACCGGATTTCTCCAGCAGACCGTGCAGCACGCCGAGGTCGATGATCTCGCCGTTACGGTAGATGCCCTTGCCGTAGAGAATCTGGAACTCAGCCTGACGGAACGGCGGAGCCACCTTGTTCTTGACGACTTTGACGCGGGTTTCACTACCGACGACTTCGTCGCCTTCCTTGACCGCGCCCGTGCGACGGATGTCCAGACGGACCGATGCGTAGAACTTCAGCGCGTTACCACCGGTGGTGGTCTCCGGGCTGCCGAACATCACGCCGATCTTCATACGGATCTGGTTAATGAAGATAACCAGGCAGTTGGCAGTTTTGATGTTACCGGTGATCTTACGTAGCGCCTGGGACATCAGTCGGGCTTGCAGGCCGACGTGCATGTCGCCCATTTCGCCTTCGATTTCAGCCTTTGGCACCAGAGCGGCAACGGAGTCGACGACGATGACGTCGATCGCGTTCGAACGCACCAGCATGTCGGTGATTTCGAGGGCCTGTTCGCCGGTGTCTGGCTGGGAGACCAGCAGGTCATCGACGTTGACGCCCAGCTTGCCGGCGTACTCTGGATCAAGCGCGTGCTCGGCGTCGACGAATGCGCAAGTGGCGCCCATTTTTTGGGCTTCTGCGATGACGGACAGAGTGAGGGTGGTTTTACCCGAAGATTCCGGGCCGTAGATTTCAACGATCCGGCCTTTTGGCAGGCCACCGATACCGAGTGCGATATCGAGGCCCAGCGAGCCGGTGGAGATAGCAGGAATAGCCTGGCGGTCATGGTCACCCATGCGCATTACGGCACCTTTGCCGAACTGACGCTCGATCTGACCCAAGGCCGCAGCCAAGGCTTTCTTCTTGTTGTCGTCCATTGAATCCTCTCGTAATAGGTTAGGCCTTGACGGCCGATATAACTGTATAAGTAGCCAGTATTATTCCACAGGGTCCGACGCGCGCCTACCCCTGATTTGGTATTTCTCCGCGAGAGAGCCGGACAAGCCCCTCTAGCGCGGCGATCACCGTTTGTCGGCGGACCGCATCGCGGTCACCTGCAAATAGAAACCGCTCGGCGATCAATCGTTCCGCCACACCCCAGCAGACCCACACCGTGCCCACGGGTTTCTCCAGCGAGCCCCCGTCCGGCCCGGCCACGCCGCTGACCGCGACCGAAAACTGCGCGCCGCTGTTGGCCTGCGCGCCCCTTGCCATGGCCTCGACCACTTCGCGACTGACGGCACCGACTTGCGCAAACAACGCTTCCGGCACTGCCAGTTGTCGGGTCTTCTGCCGGTTGGAGTAAGTGACATACCCGGCCTCGAACCAGGCCGAACTCCCCGGGATTCGGGTGATGGTTTCGGCGATACCGCCTCCGGTGCAGGATTCGGCCGTGCTGACCTGCGCGCCTGTTGCCAACAGTTGCTGGCCCAGGGTTGCTGCCAGATGGGTAATGTCATCCACGGGAGATTCTCCGTATCGGTCGAGGCGAAGCAGACACGCTACACCAGCCGGGTCGATCTGCAACACAGGACGCGACCTGAATCCGGATCACGCCTGCAAGACACTTATTTGCGCTCCGGTTTTTCGGGGCAGGGTTTCTTGACGGTTTCCACGATGGTTTCCCGTGGACGTCGCTTGGCCTCCTCCAGAGGGATGAAACGGCCGTTGGTTGAATCTCGTCCTCGCTTGCGTTGCATGGTGCAATCCTTGTCGATGATGCCGCCTCCAGTCGGGCGGTGCTCGACATCCTAGCCAGCTCGAAGCGCTTCGTGTCGGTTCGGAAACGCGCCGTGACGAATCAGCCGGACCTGCGGCCCGCGAACGTGCGTGGTAACCTTGCCGCCATCGCAAAAGCAATCGGACATGACGTCGAGCCACGTAGGTGGAATCCACGTCGTCGCCCGAAACTTGCCTCAATCTCCTACAGAATTTGCCTAAATAACTGATGAATAAAGCAATTTCCGACCTCTCCTCGCACACCCCCATGATGCAGCAGTACTGGCGGCTGAAAAATCAGCACCCCGACCAGTTGATGTTTTATCGCATGGGTGACTTCTACGAGATCTTCTACGAAGACGCCAAGAAGGCGGCCAAGCTGCTCGACATCACGTTGACCGCCCGGGGCCAGTCAGCAGGGCAAAGCATTCCCATGTGCGGCATCCCCTATCACGCAGCGGAAGGCTATCTGGCCAAGCTGGTGAAATTGGGCGAGTCCGTGGTCATCTGTGAACAGATCGGCGATCCGGCGACCAGCAAAGGCCCGGTTGATCGTCAGGTGGTGCGCATCATCACGCCGGGCACCGTCAGCGACGAAGCGTTGCTGGACGAGCGTCGGGATAACTTGATCGCCGCCGTACTGGGCGACGAGCGCCTGTTCGGCCTTGCCGTGCTCGACATCACCAGCGGCAATTTCACGGTGCTGGAAATCAAGGGCTGGGAAAACCTGCTGGCCGAGCTTGAGCGTATCAACCCGGTGGAACTGCTGATTCCCGATGATTGGCCCCAGGGCCTGCCAGCGGAAAAACGTCGCGGAGCCCGTCGTCGCGCGCCGTGGGATTTCGAACGCGATTCGGCGCATAAAAGCCTGTGCCAGCAGTTCTCCACTCAGGACCTGAAAGGCTTCGGCTGCGAGAACCTGACCCTGGCAATCGGCGCGGCCGGCTGTCTGCTGAGTTACGCCAAGGAAACCCAGCGCACGGCATTGCCTCACTTGCGCAGCCTGCGCCATGAACGCCTCGACGATACGGTGATTCTGGACGGCGCCAGCCGTCGCAATCTGGAACTCGACACCAATCTGGCGGGCGGCCGGGACAACACGCTGCAATCGGTCATGGATCGCTGCCAGACCGCCATGGCCACGCGCCTGTTGACCCGCTGGCTGAACCGGCCATTGCGCGATCTGCGCATCCTTCAGGCCCGGCAGGAATCAATCGGTTGCTTCCTTGAACGCTATCGCTTCGAGAACCTGCAGCCGCAACTGAAAGAAATCGGCGACATCGAGCGCATTCTCGCGCGCATCGGCCTGCGTAACGCCCGTCCCCGTGACCTGGCGCGTCTGCGTGATGCCCTGAGCGCGTTGCCCGAACTGCAATTGGCGCTGGCGGAGCTTGAAGCGCCGCACATTCAGCAATTGGCGAAAACCGCGAGCACCTACCCGGAGCTCGCCGACCTGCTGCAACGCGCAATCATCGACAATCCGCCTGCCGTCATTCGCGACGGCGGCGTACTGAAGACCGGTTACGACGCCGAGCTCGACGAGTTGCTGTCCCTGAGCGAGAACGCCGGGCAGTTCCTGATTGATCTGGAAACACGGGAGAAGGCGCGCACCGGGCTGGCCAACCTCAAGGTCGGCTACAACCGCGTGCACGGCTACTTCATCGAGCTGCCGAGCAAGCAGGCGGAACAGGCGCCGGCCGATTACATCCGCCGTCAAACGCTCAAGGGCGCCGAGCGTTTCATCACCCCCGAGCTCAAGGAATTCGAAGACAAGGCGTTGTCGGCCAAGAGCCGCGCGCTGGCTCGGGAAAAAATGCTGTACGAGACGCTGCTGGAAGACCTGATCGGGCACCTTGCGCCGCTGCAGGACACCGCCGCGGCTCTGGCCGAGCTGGATGTGCTGAGCAACCTGGCCGAGCGGGCGTTGAATCTGGACCTGAACCGTCCGCGCTTCACCGATGAGCCGTGCATGCGCATCGAGCAGGGGCGTCACCCGGTGGTTGAGCAGGTTCTGTCGTCGCCTTTCGTGGCCAATGACCTGGACCTGAACGACAGCACGCGCATGCTGGTGATCACCGGTCCTAACATGGGCGGTAAATCCACCTACATGCGCCAGACCGCTCTGATCGTGCTGCTGGCGCATATCGGCAGCTTCGTGCCGGCGGCGAGCTGCGAGCTTTCGCTGGTCGACCGCATCTTCACGCGGATCGGTTCAAGCGATGACCTGGCCGGCGGACGCTCCACCTTCATGGTGGAAATGAGCGAGACGGCGAACATTCTGCACAACGCCACCGACAAAAGCCTGGTACTGATGGATGAAGTCGGACGTGGCACCAGCACCTTCGACGGGCTCTCGCTGGCGTGGGCGGCGGCGGAATGCCTTGCCCAGCTGCGTGCGTACACGCTGTTCGCCACGCACTACTTCGAGCTGACGGTGCTGCCGGAGAGCGAGCCGCTGGTGGCCAACGTGCATCTGAATGCCACCGAGCACAACGAACGGATTGTCTTCCTGCACCGCGTGCTGCCGGGCCCGGCGAGCCAGAGCTATGGCCTTGCCGTGGCGCAACTGGCCGGCGTGCCAGGGCGCGTCATCACCCGGGCCAAGGAGCATCTGTTGCGTCTGGAGACCACCAGCCTGCCCCACGAACAGCCCAGGGCCAAGCCGGGCAAACCGCCGCTACCGATGCAGAGCGATATGTTCGCAAGTTTGCCGCACCCTGTTCTGGACGAGTTGTCGAACCTGAAGATCGACGACCTGACGCCGCGCCAGGCGCTTGAGTTGTTGTATTCGATGAAAACTCGCATCTAACGTGATTCGTAACAAGCTGTTAGAATCCCGCGCGGTTCGGGACGCTGTGAGCTTTTAGCCTGGCTTTACAGCGCACCTGGCCGCGTTTGAACGCAGCGAACCAAGGTCGGACATCGCCGCGCAGGACACCTTGCCTGCCGCGTTGCTCGAGAAGCTGAGTTTTACGGCCGGGGGACGTCCCGTACCTGGCAAGCCGGACTGAACGGCCTTGCTGCCGCCGCCTGAGGAGAGAATTAGAAATGACCTTCGTCGTCACCGACAACTGCATCAAGTGCAAGTACACCGACTGCGTAGAAGTCTGTCCGGTGGACTGCTTTTACGAAGGCCCAAACTTCCTGGTGATTCACCCGGACGAGTGCATCGACTGTGCCCTTTGCGAACCCGAATGTCCTGCGAATGCGATCTTCTCGGAAGACGAGATTCCGGCCGGCATGGAGAATTTCATTCAGCTGAACGCAGAGCTGGCTGACGTCTGGCCCAACATCACGGAACGCAAGGATGCGCTGCCGGATGCTGCGCAGTGGGATGGCAAGACCGGCAAGATCGCCGATCTGGAGCGCTAAGCGTCTGGAGCGCTGCGCATTCTGCTGACACAAAAGGCCCCTCGGGGCCTTTTTGCATCGTGGACCGGTTGCAGTCGCACTTTTCTGCAGACGAAAAAAGGGGCGGTATGACCCGCCCACATTTTTTCCATAATCCCTTTAATCCTTGTTCATCATCCTGATGAATCGCGTCCTGCGATGTCCTTGAGCAGTCGTCCTTGACCGCTTGTACCAATCCGTCGGTACAGGACTGATCTTAGTGATTTAAACGGTGAGGGCAAGCGCCGAGAGTTTGCAGAAAAATTCAGCCGCTGATCGACGCTCATTTTAAATTGATAGTTAAATCAATGGGATAACCATCGGCTCTCAACTGACGGAGACCTGATCCTCCAAAGAAGAGACGATAACTCACATTACGCGTAAGAAACGGCTTACAGGAGGAGTAAGCATCACTTACCCGATTGTGAAAAAGACCATCGGCCTGTCCGGTCGGTGTCACGTGACATCCATCTAAAGCGCATTCAGCTGGCATAAAAAAAGCCCCGACGCGTCGGGGCTTTCGTGTTGCTGTTATCTGACTTCCGCCAACCATCGGCGGTTTATTGAAAGAGTGACTCGCTGGATAACCCATTCTTCTCGAGAATCTCGCGAAGGCGTTTCAACCCTTCCACTTGAATCTGCCGCACACGCTCTCGGGTCAGGCCGATTTCCAGCCCGACGTCTTCAAGGGTGCTGCTTTCATGCCCGCGCAGCCCGAATCGCCGGACAACGACTTCACGCTGTTTGTCGGTCAACTCGGACAGCCACTGGTCGATGCTCTGGGAGAGATCGTCGTCCTGAAGCAACTCGCACGGATCGGTCGGACGATCGTCCGTCAGCGTGTCGAGCAGCGTCTTGTCAGAATCGGGGCCCAGCGACACATCCACCGAAGACACGCGCTCATTGAGGCCCAGCATGCGCTTGACCTCACCGACCGGCTTCTCCAGCAGGTTGGCGATTTCTTCGGGAGAGGGTTCGTGATCCAGCTTTTGCGTCAGCTCCCGCGCGGCGCGCAGGTAGACGTTGAGCTCTTTGACGACATGGATCGGCAGACGAATCGTGCGCGTCTGATTCATGATCGCGCGCTCGATGGTCTGACGAATCCACCAGGTGGCGTAGGTCGAGAACCGGAATCCGCGCTCCGGATCGAATTTTTCGACTGCTCGAATCAGGCCCAGATTGCCCTCTTCGATCAGGTCCAGCAATGAAAGACCACGATTGACGTAGCGCCTGGCGATTTTCACGACCAGCCGCAGATTGCTCTCAATCATGCGTTTGCGCCCAGCCGGATCGCCGCTTTGCGACAGTCGCGCAAAGTGGACTTCTTCTTCCGGGGAGAGCAGGGGGGAAAAGCCGATTTCATTGAGATACAGCTGCGTAGCATCCAGTGCCCGAGTGTAGTCAATGTACTTATGCTGTTTGAGCGCTGCAGAGTTTTTGGGTTTTGCACGAACAGAAGGTGTAGCTGGCTTCTCATCCGTTGCAGAATCCAGGACGATTACGGGCTCCATGAGGAGAACCTCGTCGTCTATGTCAAACTCCGGCACTTCTTTGCTGAGAGCCATTGTTATAGTCCTTTGGTGAGTTCGACCTCAAGCTCCAGTGACGCCTTCTTCCGTGGCAGCACTTGAGCCTGTCCCCTCTACGCAGGAACAGGCTGACAACCGATCAGCGACGTGGCAAAAATTCCAGTGGATCTACAGGTTTACCCTGGCGGCGAATCTCGAAATGCAGTTTCACCCGGTCCGTTCCCGTCGAGCCCATCTCGGCAATACTCTGCCCTGCCTTGACCTGTTGTCCCTCCCGAACCAAGAGCCGACGGTTATGACCGTAGGCACTGACGTAGGTATCGCTGTGTTTGATGATGACCAGCTCGCCGTAGCCCCTTAAACCACTCCCGGCGTATACAACTGCCCCATCAGACGCGGCCAAAACAGGCTGTCCCAAATCACCAGCGATATCAATTCCTTTATTCAAACTACCGTTTGAAGAGAACTTGCTGATCAAAACGCCGCTTGTCGGCCATGTCCAGCCGCTTGGCGAGCGGGCACCAGTGACCACTGTTGTGTTGACCGGCGTGGCCGTCGAGTTGCTGGTTGGCGGAGGCGTCGTCGCGGCAACGGCGCCTACCGGCCTTGAAATCACGGTGGTCTTCAGCGACCCGGAAGGCGATGTAGAACTGCTGGTCCTGGTCTGCGGAACGCCGACCGGCGCAGCGGCCACTGCAGTGGATGGCGAGTTGGCGCGCCCGTCAAAGCGGATCGTCTGACCGACATGAATGGTGAACGGCTCTGGAATGCTGTTGCGTGCGGCCAGCGCTTTCCAGTCCCAGCCGTAACGGAATGCAATGGAAAAAAGCGTGTCGCCGCGCTTCACAACGTACTGGCCAGTGGTGACCGGCTGACGCGTCGGCACCGTCGATTTGCCGTTACGGTCAACAACGCGCACGCCGCCTGTTGGCGTGCTGGAGCAGCCGACCAGAAGGATACTCAGGGCAACTCCAATCACCAGACGCTGAAAACTTGTTGAAGAACTACGCTGCCGAATGACTGTGAGACTCACCCGCCACTCCCTTTACCGGTGACTGAAGAAGAAACTGCCCTGCATCGTGAAAAGACCAGGCAGCCATGAAAAAATGGTGTGAGACGGCGCTGCGGCAGTTGGCCGAAGCATCGTTGCAAAACGCCAGCCTGTAGACCGACTGCGTTCTGTGGAATTCATTGCCGCTGCAAAATAGCGCTCAGGCCAACGGGCCGTTGAGCAGCGGGACGAAACGAACGGCGCCCAGCACATGCCGGGAGAAGCCGTTTTCCTCGCGGATGATCAGCATCAGTTGCTGCACTTCACCCGAGCCCACTGGAATCACCAAGCGACCGCCGGGGGCCAGTTGGTCCAGCAAGGCCTGAGGTACGTCAGTGGCAACCGCGGTGACGATGATCCCGTTGTAGGGCGCGAGCGCCGGCCAGCCTTCCCAGCCATCGCCCCAGCGAAACACCATGTTGCGCAGGTTCAGCTCGACGAGGCGTTCCTTGGCACGGTCCTGCAGCACTTTGATGCGCTCAACGGAGAAAACCCGCTCCACCAGCTGCGCCAGCACCGCGGTCTGATAACCCGAGCCGGTGCCGATCTCCAGCACCTTGTCCAGCGGACCCGCCGCCAGCAGCAGCTCGCTCATGCGCGCCACCATGTAAGGCTGGGAAATCGTCTGGTTGTTGCCGATCGGCAGCGCGGTGTCTTCGTAGGCGCGGTGCGCCAGAGCTTCGTCGACAAACAGGTGACGGGGGGTCTTGCGAATGACGTCCAGCACCTGGGTGTTGGCGATGCCTTCTTCGCACAACCGTTGAATCAGACGCTCGCGGGTGCGCTGGGAAGTCATCCCCACGCCACGTCGTAACAGATCATCTTGCTCACGCGACATCAGGCCATTCCCTCCAGCCATGCGTTCAGGCTGTTGAAACCGTCCTGATAGGTACGATCCAGCTGCAACGGGGTGATTGACACGTAACCCTGCATCACAGCGTGGAAATCGGTGCCCGGCCCGCCATCTTCGGCATCTCCGGCGGCAGCAATCCAGTAACCGGCCTTTCCGCGCGGATCGACCACGCGCACAGGCGCCGCCGCACGGGTGCGGTGGCCAAGACGGGTCAGCTGGATACCGCGCACGTGCGCCAGCGGCAGATTAGGGATATTCACATTCAATACGGTACGGGGTGGGAGGTCGAGGCGCTCGTGGGCTTCGACCAAAAGCCGGGCAAAATGCGCGGCGGTTGCCAGGTTATCGACCTGACGCGACAAAAATGAAAAGGCAAATGACGGACGTTGCAGAAAACGACCTTCCAGCGCTGCGGCGACGGTGCCTGAATAGAGCACATCGTCGCCCAGATTGGCGCCCAGATTGATGCCCGAAACGACCATGTCCGGCTGATCGGGCAGCAAGCCGTTGAGTCCGAGGTGGACGCAATCGGTGGGCGTGCCGTTGAGGCTGATGAAGCCGTTGTCCAGGGTATGCGGGTGCAACGGACGGTCCAGCGTGAGCGAACTGCTCGCGCCGCTTTTGTCTTGATCGGGCGCAATCACCACGCACTCGGCGTACCCGGCCAGTGCGCCATGCAGCGCAACGAGCCCGGGCGCCATGACCCCGTCATCATTTGAAATCAGAATACGCATGAGCTGTCCGTCTGCCCTGCAGGCGCGAGATCGACGAGTTCACGCACCAATGCGGTGGCGAAGCATCCGGCCGGCAGGACGAATTCCAGTTGCAGAATGTCAGGCTCGGGATAATGCCACGTCAACCGCCCGATGGGCAGTCGCAGGATGCGCCGTTCATGCTCCATTCCCGCTTTTATCAACCAGTTACAGAGCGACGCCTCGCGCAAGGCGATGCTGTTTTCAAGCTCGGCGGTAGCGCCGGAGGCCGGAGAATCGCCCTCGCCCCACTGCGGCCCGGTGGGGTGCAGATCGAGGATGGCCAGTCGCGGGTCGCTGCACTCGGCTTCGCCTGCGGGGAAAAAACTGCGGCTGTCGGTGAACGCCAGCAGATCGCCCACTTGCGCTCGCTGCCAGCTGCCGTCGGCAACCCGCGCGGCCAGGACCTGATTGAACAGGTAACTGCGGGCGGTGGAGAGCAGCCGAGAGCGCACATTGCGCTGCTCGGGCAAAGCTTGACGCTCGGCATAATGCCGGGCTTCACCCAGATTCCCACCCTCATGGCCGAAACGCTGGGCGCCAAAATAATTGGGGATGCCGTGTTGCTTGATCAACTCAAGACGCGCATCGAGCCCGGCTTTGTCGGCCTGCAATTGCGTCAGACGCAGCGTGAAACCATTGGCCGCGTGGGCGCCCCGCTGCAGCTTGCGCTTGTGGCGTTTGCTGTCGAGGATCTTAAGAGAATCGTTCTGAGCTACCGACATGTCCGGATCGGCCTTGCCCGGCAGCTGAATGCTGAACCACTGGCGGGTCAACGCCTGACGATCCTTCAAACCGGCGTAGGCGACGGTTCGCAACGGCACACCGGCTGCCTTGGCCAGACGCCGGGCCGCTTCCTCGGTGTTCAGGCCGCGCTTTTCGACCCATAACCACAGGTGCTCACCGTCCCCGGACAGCGGGATGTCGAGCACTTCATCGACCTGAAAGTCTTCGGCGGTGGCCTTCAGCACGGCAGTACCCAGCGTGTCGCCGTAAGCGCTCGGGCCCAGAAGTTCGAGCTCGGTCATGCGCTGATCAACAACGCTACGGCATGCACGGCGATGCCCTCTTCACGGCCAGTGAAGCCCAGCTTTTCAGTGGTGGTGGCCTTGACGTTGACCTGGTCGATGTCGACTTGCAGGTCTTCGGCAATCAAGGCGCGCATGCTTTCGATGTGCGGGGCCATCTTCGGCGCCTGGGCAACGATGGTGGCATCGACGTTGCCGACCTTCCAGCCCTTGCCCTGCACCTGCTTGAGCACGTGGCGAAGGAGGACCCGGCTGTCGGCGCCCTTGAATTGCGGATCGGTGTCCGGGAAATGCTTGCCGATGTCGCCCAGCGCGGCAGCACCCAACAGGGCATCGCTCAGCGCATGCAGCACTACATCGCCATCGGAATGCGCGAGCAGACCCGACGTGTGCGCAATGCGCACGCCGCCCAAGGTAATGAAATCGCCTTCAGCGAAACGGTGCACATCGTAGCCGTGGCCAATACGCATAAAAAAACGCCCTGAAAAAGTCAGGGCGTGATTCTACCTACTTTGACCGAGATTAGGGTCGGCCCGCGTTCAATTGCCCGTGACGCTGCAATTGAAGGCGAAGACTTCAGCCGGCCAGGGCTCGGGCGTGATGGCGCAAGTGGTCTTCGATGAAGCTGGCGATGAAGTAATAGCTGTGGTCGTACCCCGGCTGCATGCGCAATTCCAGAGGCTGACCGGCCGCCTTCGCCGCCTGAACCAACGATTCCGGCTTGAGCTGATTGCCGAGGAAGTCGTCGCGATCGCCTTGGTCCACCAGCAGTGGCAAGCGTTCGGTGGCTTCAGCAATGAGCACGCTGGCGTCCCATTCACGCCAGCGCGAACGGTCTTCGCCCAGGTAGCGGGAAAACGCTTTTTGTCCCCACGGGCAATCCATCGGGTTGCAGATGGGCGAGAACGCCGACACCGATTGATAGCGGCCCGGATTGCGCAATGCGCCGACCAGCGCGCCGTGGCCACCCATGGAATGCCCGCTGATGCTGCGTTTGTCCGAGGCCGGGAAGTGCGCTTCGATCAACGCGGGCAGCTCGCTGATCACGTAATCGTACATGCGGTAGTGCCGCGCCCACGGTTGCTCGGTGGCGTTCAGATAAAAGCCGGCGCCCAGGCCGAAATCGTAGGCCTTGTCCGGGTCATCCGGCACGTCGGCACCGCGGGGGCTGGTGTCCGGCGCCACGATGATCAACCCCAGTTCCGCCGCCACGCGCAGCGCACCGGCCTTCTGCATGAAGTTTTCATCGGTGCAGGTCAGCCCTGACAACCAGTAGACCACCGGCAGCTTGCCGCCCTGCTCCGCTTGCGGAGGCAGATACACCGCGAACACCATGTCGCAACCGAGCACATCAGAGTGATGTTTGTAACGCTTGTGCCAGCCGCCGAAGCTTTTCTGGCACGAGATGTTTTCCAGACTCATGGGCTTCTCCGGGCGGCAAGCTTCAAGCCTCGAGCGGCAGAGGTCATGACA
This sequence comes from Pseudomonas sp. W2Oct36, assembly GCF_041060465.1. Taxonomy (NCBI): domain Bacteria; kingdom Pseudomonadati; phylum Pseudomonadota; class Gammaproteobacteria; order Pseudomonadales; family Pseudomonadaceae; genus Pseudomonas; species Pseudomonas sp. W2Oct36. Next base: position 61,099 of record NZ_JAUERW010000015.1, on the reverse strand, counting down.
CGCCCCTCTTGCTGCTTACAGCTATAAGCTTGCCGCTGCTCCTCAGAAATGAATGACGGTACGGATGCTTTTGCCTTCGTGCATTAGGTCAAAGGCTTCGTTGATCTGGTCCAGGCCCATGGTGTGGGTGATGAAGGTGTCCAGCGGGATCTCGCCGGCCTGCGCTTTTTCGACGTAGCTTGGCAGTTCGGTGCGGCCTTTGACGCCGCCGAAGGCCGAACCGCGCCAGACGCGACCGGTCACCAGCTGGAACGGACGCGTGGAGATTTCCTGACCTGCACCAGCGACGCCGATAATCACCGATTCGCCCCAGCCCTTGTGGCAAGATTCCAGCGCCGCACGCATCAGATTCACATTGCCTACGCACTCGAAGCTGTAATCGACGCCGCCGTCGGTCATCTCAACGATGACTTCTTGAATCGGCTTGTCGTGGTCCTTTGGATTGACGAATTCTGTCGCACCCAGTTCACGGGCCACGTCGAATTTGGACGGGTTGATGTCGACCGCGATGATGCGCGAGGCCTTGGCCATTTTTGCGCCGATGATCGCCGCCAGGCCGATACCGCCCAGACCGAAGACCGCCACAGTGGCGCCTTCCTCGACCTTGGCCGTGTTCAGGACCGCACCGATGCCGGTGGTGACACCGCAACCCAGCAGGCAGACCTTCTCCAAAGGCGCTTCCTTGGGGATTTTCGCCAGGGAGATTTCCGGGACCACGGTGTATTCGGAGAACGTCGAGCAGCCCATGTAGTGGTAGATCGGCTGGCCGTTGTAGCTGAAGCGGGTGGTGCCGTCGGGCATCAGGCCTTTGCCCTGGGTGGCGCGGACTTTCTGGCAGAGGTTGGTTTTGCCGGATTTGCAGAATTTGCACTCGCGGCATTCGGCGGTGTACAGCGGAATGACGTGGTCGCCCACGGCGAGCGAGGTCACGCCTTCGCCGATGGCTTCAACGACGCCGCCGCCTTCGTGCCCGAGGATGCACGGGAAGACGCCTTCAGAATCGGCGCCGGACAGGGTGTAGGCATCGGTGTGGCAAACGCCGGATGCCACGTTACGAATCAACACTTCGCCGGCTTTAGGGGCCTCAACGTCCACTTCGACGATCTGCAGTGGTTCATTGGGCGCAAAAGCAACGGCAGCACGTGACTTGATCATCATGATCTCCAGCTAAATAAAAACGAGCCATGAGTGTAATGCAGTGCTGGCTGATTAATAATCGGCCTGAAAGCAAAACATTAATGCTGTCCAGGGACAATCTATGCAGGTCAATCGCTGGGAAGGTCTGGACGAGTTCGTCGCCGTCGCCGAGTGCGGGCAGTTCACCGCCGCGGCTGAGCGACTAGGGGTGTCTTCATCGCACATCAGTCGACAGATCGCGCGGCTGGAAGAGCGCTTGCAAACACGCTTGCTCTATCGCAGCACCCGCAAGGTCGCGCTGACCGAAGCCGGCCAGACGTTTTTGCATCATTGCCAGCGCTTGCAGGACGGGCGAGAAGAAGCGCTGCGCGCGGTGACAGACCTGACCAGCGAGCCGAAGGGGTTGCTACGGATGACCTGCGCCGTGGCGTACGGCGAGCGGTTCATCGCCCCGCTGGTGACACGCTTCATGGAGGACTACCCGCAACTGCGCGTGGACATCGAGCTGACCAACAACACGCTGGATCTGGTGCATGAAGGTCTGGACTTGGCGATCCGGCTGGGTCGGTTGCAGGAATCGCGACTAGTGGCCGCCCGGCTGGCGCCGCGCAAGATGTACCTGTGCGCCTCCCCTGCCTATCTCGAACGCTATGGCCGTCCCCACAGCGTGTCGGAACTGGCGCGACACAACTGCCTGATCGGCAGCTCGGACAGTTGGCTATTGCAACAAAACGGACGGGAATTTTCCCAGCGGGTGCAGGGAAACTGGCGCTGCAACAGTGGGCAGGCAGTGCTGGATGCGGCATTGCGCGGGGTCGGGCTGTGTCAGCTTCCGGATTACTATGTGCTGGAGCATCTCAAGCGCGGTGCGCTGGTGTCGTTACTGGATGCCCATCAGCCGCCGAACACCGCCGTCTGGGCGCTGTACCCGCAGCAGCGGCATCTGTCGCCCAAGGTGAGGAAGCTGGTGGACTACCTGAAGGCAGGACTGGCTTCCCGGGAGGAGTACAGCCTGTAGGCGGATTAGCCGTTGAACTCCACACGCCGCTGGCGCAGCCATTCGAGGTCTTCCGGGCGGGTGACCTTGATGTTATCTGCACGCCCTTCAATCAGACGCGGCGATTGCCCGGCCCACTCGATGGCCGAAGCTTCATCGGTAATCGCCACATTCGACACCAGACTGTCCGCCAGCGCGCGATGCAGCGCCCCCAGACGAAACATCTGCGGCGTATAAGCCTGCCAGATAAGGCTGCGATCCACCGTTTCGGTCACGCGGCCATTGGCATCGGCGCGCTTGAGGGTGTCTTTGGCCGGCACCGCCAACAAGCCGCCGACCGGATCGTCCGCCAGTTCACCCAGCAAGGTGTCGAGGTCCGAACGCGTCAGATTCGGGCGCGCAGCGTCATGCACCAGCACCCAATCGTTGTCATCGGCGCCGTTGGCGTGGAGGTGCAGCAACGCATTGAGCACCGAGTCCGCACGCTCTCTGCCGCCCGCGACCTGCTGAATACGGGAATCCAGCGCGCAAGGCAACGTAGGCCAATACGGGTCATCCACAGCCAGACTGACCACCAGGCCCTTGAGCCGGGGGTGATCGAGAAAGCAAAGCAGGCTGTGTTCAAGAATCGTGAGGCCGCCCAGTTGCAGGTATTGCTTGGGACGGTCTGCCGCCATGCGCGCGCCAACGCCCGCTGCGGGAATCACTGCCCAGAAGGCAGGAAGGGATTGAGTCATTACACCAACGTCACTGTGCCAACTGATAAAGGGTTTCGCCGTCCTTGACCATGCCCAATTCATGACGGGCACGCTCTTCAACGGTTTCGAGGCCTTTTTTCAGCTCCAGCACTTCCGCGTCCAGGACCCGGTTACGCTCCAGCAGAGCATCGTTTTCGGCGTGTTGATCGGCGATTTGCTGCGTCAGACTGGCCACCTGCGCGAGACTGCCGTTACCTACCCATAGGCGATACTGCAAGCCAGCGAGCATCAAAAGCAGAACGAGGAACAACCAGTTAGGACTGCGCATTGTGAATATCTGTTACCCGGCGAATAAAGACAGCAAAACCGACCATTTCAAATGCCCATAAGCCCGGTGGTCACCGGGCTTATGGATCAGGACGACAAGAAAAGTCACCTTTAAGAGACTTCTCCTACAACGCCTGCTGCCTTTTTACCACCTTTGCAATCAGCCGCGAAACTCGCCGCGACCACGGTACACCGCTTTGGCGCCCAGTTGCTCTTCGATACGCAGCAGCTGGTTGTACTTGGCGATACGGTCGGAACGGCTCAACGAACCGGTCTTGATCTGGCCGGCAGCGGTGCCCACGGCCAGGTCGGCAATGGTGGAGTCTTCGGTTTCGCCGGAACGGTGGGAGATCACGGCGGTGTAACCCGCAGCCTTGGCCATCTGGATGGCTTCCAGCGTTTCGGTCAGAGTGCCGATCTGGTTGAACTTGATCAGGATCGAGTTACCGATCTTCTTGTCGATGCCTTCTTTCAGGATCTTGGTGTTGGTCACGAACAGGTCGTCCCCCACCAGCTGGATCTTGTCGCCGATCTTGTCGGTGAGGACTTTCCAGCCATCCCAGTCCGACTCGTCCAGACCGTCTTCGATAGAGATGATCGGGTGCTTGCTGACCAGATCAGCCAGGTAGTCGGCGAAACCGGCGGAGTCGTATTCGCCTTCTTCGCTCAGCACGTACTTGCCGTTCTTGTAGAACTCGCTCGCTGCGCAGTCCAGCGCCAGGGTCACGTCGGTGCCCAGCTTGTAGCCCGCGTTGGCAACGGCTTCAGCGATGGCGTCCAGTGCGTCACCGTTGGAGTTCAGGTTCGGTGCGAAGCCACCTTCGTCGCCCACGGCAGTGTTCAGGCCGCGCGCTTTCAACACCGCTTTGAGGTGGTGGAAAATCTCGGTGCCCCAGCGCAGGCCTTCGGAGAAAGTCTTGGCGCCCACCGGCTGAATCATGAATTCCTGGATGTCGATGTTGTTATCGGCATGCTCGCCACCGTTGATGATGTTCATCATCGGGACCGGCATCGAGTAAACACCCGGCGTGCCGTTCAGGTTGGCGATGTGCGCGTACAACGGCAGATCCTGGTCCTGAGCGGCCGCTTTGGCAGCAGCCAGGGACACAGCGAGGATCGCGTTGGCGCCCAGGCTGGCTTTGTTCTCGGTACCGTCCAGCTGGATCATCGCGTGATCCAGGGCTTTCTGGTCAACCGGGTCTTTGCCCAGCAGCAGGTCGCGGATCGGGCCATTGATGTTGGCCACAGCCTTCAGAACGCCCTTGCCCATGTAACGGCTCTTGTCGCCATCACGCAGCTCGAGCGCTTCACGCGAGCCGGTGGAAGCACCGGACGGCGCGCAGGCGCTGCCGATGATGCCGTTGTCGAGGAGCACGTCTGCTTCCACGGTGGGATTGCCACGGGAGTCGAGAACTTCACGACCTTTGATGTCGACGATTTTTGCCATTGTTGTTAACACTCCAAGATTGACGAAAACGACGCAGCTGGGAAAACGATTCGGCGTCTCAGGGCTCTAGGACAACGGGCAGGCCCTGAAACGACAATTTTCCCGACCCTTTGGTCGGGAAAACAACGAACGGCACTCTACCGGAGGGCTCGGCGCCGGAGAAGCGGGTTTTACGCCGTTTCGATCGTCGGGAAGCTTTTAACGAGTTCGTCGAGCGCCTTGAGCTGGGCCAGAAACGGCTCCAGCTTGTCCAGGCGCAGGGCGCAGGGACCGTCACATTTGGCGTTGTCCGGATCCGGGTGGGCTTCCAGAAACAGACCGGCCAGGCCCTGACTCATCCCGGCCTTGGCCAGATCGGTCACTTGGGCGCGACGACCGCCAGCAGAGTCGGAGCGACCGCCCGGCATCTGCAAGGCGTGGGTCACGTCGAAAAACACCGGGTATTCGAACGATTTCATGATGCCGAAACCGAGCATATCGACGACCAGGTTGTTGTAACCGAAGCTCGAACCACGCTCGCACAGGATCAACTGATCGTTACCCGCTTCCACGCACTTGGCGAGGATGTGCTTCATCTCGTGAGGCGCGAGGAACTGGGCTTTCTTGATGTTGATCACGGCGCCGGTCTTGGCCATGGCCACGACCAGGTCAGTCTGGCGGGACAGGAAGGCCGGCAACTGAATGATGTCGCAGACTTCCGCCACGGTCGCGGCCTGATCAGGCTCGTGCACGTCGGTGATGATCGGCACGCCGAAGGCTTGCTTGATGTCCTGGAAAATCCGCATGCCTTCTTCAAGGCCCGGACCACGGTACGAAGTCACCGAAGAACGGTTGGCCTTGTCGAAGCTGGCCTTGAACACGTAGGGAATGCCGAGCTTCTCGGTCACTCGCACGTATTCTTCACAGACCTGCATCGCCATGTCGCGCGACTCCAGGACGTTCATGCCGCCGAACAGAACCATAGGCTTGTCGTTGGCGATGTCGATCGAGCCGACGCGGATGATTTTCTGTGCCATGTGATAAATCCCTGTCAGCCGTTCTTCTGGTGTTGAGCAAGCGCTGCCTTGACGAAACCACTGAACAACGGGTGGCCATCGCGGGGCGTAGAGGTGAACTCGGGGTGGAACTGGCACGCCACGAACCACGGATGGTCAGGAGACTCGACCACTTCAACCAGCGCGCCATCACCGGAGCGACCGGAGATTTTCAGACCGGCCTCGACCAGTTGCGGCAGCAGATTGTTGTTCACTTCATAACGGTGACGATGGCGCTCGACGATGACGTCGTTTGCGTAGCAATCGTGCACCAGCGAACCCGGCTCCAGCAGACACTCCTGGGCGCCCAGACGCATGGTGCCGCCCAGGTCCGAGGTCTCGGTGCGGGTTTCGACAGCACCGGTGGCGTCTTCCCATTCGGTGATCAGACCGACGACAGGATGCTGGCTGGCGCGATCGAACTCGGTGGAGTTGGCGTCTTTCCAGCCCAGCACGTTACGGGCGAACTCGATGACCGCCACCTGCATGCCCAGGCAGATCCCCAGGTACGGCACCTTGTTTTCGCGAGCGAACTGCACCGCCGTGATCTTGCCCTCGACGCCACGCAGACCGAAGCCGCCCGGTACGAGAATCGCGTCAACGCCTTCGAGCAGGCCGGTGCCCTGGTTTTCGATGTCTTCGGAATCGATATAGCGCAGGTTGACCTTGGTGCGGTTGCTGATGCCGGCGTGACTCATCGCTTCGATCAGCGACTTGTACGCATCGAGCAGCTCCATGTACTTGCCGACCATTGCGATGGTGACTTCGTGTTCCGGATTGAGCTTGGCGTCGACGACCTTTTCCCACTCGGACAGGTCGGCGCTGCCGCACTGCAGACCGAAGCGCTCGACGACGAAATCATCAAGGCCCTGGGAATGCAGGATGCCCGGGATCTTGTAGATGGTGTCGGCGTCTTCGAGGGCGATGACCGCACGCTCTTCAACGTTGGTGAACTGCGCGATCTTGCGGCGCGACGAGATGTCGATCGGGTGGTCGGAACGGCAGACCAGTACGTCTGGCTGCAGGCCGATCGAACGGAGTTCCTTCACCGAATGCTGAGTCGGCTTGGTCTTGGTCTCGCCCGCAGTGGCGATGTACGGAACCAGCGTCAGGTGCATGAGCATGGCGCGCTTGGCGCCCACTTCGAAACGCAGCTGACGGATCGCTTCGAGGAACGGTTGCGACTCGATGTCGCCCACGGTGCCGCCGATTTCGACCATGGCGACGTCAGCATCGCCGGCGCCCTTGATGATGCGACGCTTGATTTCGTCGGTGATGTGCGGGATCACCTGAATGGTCGCGCCCAGATAATCACCACGGCGCTCTTTGCGCAGGACGTGTTCGTACACACGGCCGGTGGTGAAGTTGTTGTTCTGGGTCATGGTGGTGCGAATGAAACGCTCGTAGTGACCCAGGTCCAGGTCAGTTTCGGCGCCGTCGTGGGTGACGAACACCTCACCGTGCTGGAACGGACTCATGGTGCCGGGATCGACGTTGATGTAGGGGTCCAGCTTGAGCATGGTGACCTTAAGTCCCCTCGCCTCCAGGATGGCCGCCAATGAAGCCGAGGCGATGCCTTTCCCCAATGAAGAAACAACACCGCCCGTGACGAAGATGTAGCGCGTCATGAAAAACCCTAGAAGTCTGCGTTAAAGCGGTCAGAGCCGCCGGGGAAAGCGAAGGAAGGCCGAAGCCCCCGACAACCCGCGTGTTTCACTGTGCGGTTTCGAATCTGTTGCGCCCAAGTCAACGACCGACCTTGAAAAGGTCTGTCCGTGGCTCGCCACTTTTTTGAGAATCGCCCAGTAAAGACTGGCTGGTAATCGGCAACTTGCATCGTTCCGGAAGGATCGACATAAGCTGTATCAAGAAGGGAGCGTAGTCTACCGGAAACGCCCATTCAGCTCAAACTTTGGTCATTCGTCGGTGGCAACCAGTGCAATCGCCAGTCGCCACGGGGGCTGGCGTCCAGTCCCGGCAGGTTTGCCACGGCCAATAACTGCTCGCCGCGGTACAACAGCGGCAATCGGCCGCGCAGAAACACCGGCACGCCCTTCTCGTTGAGCAGCCTTTTCAGGTCTCGACGTCCACGGTCCGGCACATCGAAGGTTTCGCCGCCCTGGCGGTAGTGCACGTGCAGACCGCCCGCCGGCGCAGCGCCGAGGATCTGCAGCATGCCGTTGCCCGGCAGCGTGAGGGGTTGCGAGGCCAGGGACCAGTGTTGCGAGCCGGCGACATTTTTCAGCCAGATCCCCGACAGCCACCAGATGCGCCCCTCGGCCCGGTGCATCTGACCCTCGGCCAGTCGCCAGATGGGCCGACCGTCCGGACCGGCATCGCGCAACGAGTCCCAGCCCGCCCAGTGATCGGTATCGGGCAATCGAGTGAGCGGCGCCAGCCAGTGGCGCAATGCATTGCGTTGCCGGGCAGGAGACAGCGCTTCGAGCGGCGCGAGCTCAAGAGACGGCATGTCCAGCCAGGGCCAGGGGCACGGGGTATCGGCCAGAGCCAGATCCTGCACCGCCAGTTCGTCCAGCAACTGCTGGGCTTCGGCCAGATGCCCGGCGCTGCGGGCCATACTCGCAATCGCTTGCGGCCAGCGGCTCGTCACCAGCGGCAGCACATGGCTGCGCAGGTAGTTGCGCGAAAAACGGCTGTCTTTGTTGCTCGGGTCCTCGATCCAGCTCAAACCCTGTTCCCGGGCATAGGCCTCGAGGGTGGCGCGGGATTCGTCCAGCAGCGGCCGAAGCAACTGTCCTGCGCCCAACGGACGCTGCGCCGGCATGGCGGCCAGTCCGCGCACCCCGGCGCCACGTAGCAGTCGGAACAGCAAGGTTTCAGCCTGATCGTCACGGTGCTGGGCCGTGAGCAGCACCTCGCCGGGCCCCAGGGTTGAGTTGAATGCGGCGTAGCGAGCGTCGCGTGCCGCTTGCTCAAGGCTTGCACCGGGGCGCACCTGGACGTCGATGACCTGCATCGGCACGCCCAGAATCTGGCACATCTGCCGACAATGCACCGGCCACGAGGCCGCCACAGCCTGAAGGCCATGGTTGACGTGAACCGCAGTCAGAGGGGGAAGCGCGTGAACCCTGGCCAGTTCGGCCAGCATATGAAGCAGGACAGTGGAATCGAGCCCACCAGAGAAAGCGACCCGCCAGCCGGCTGCATCACGCCAGGGTTCAAGGCGTGACAGCAGACGTCTGGAGAGTGCGAGTGCGATGCTGTCCGGTTTGCTCATGCTGGTTAACCCTGCTTAAAGCTCGCCGGACCGGGAGCGTCACCGGGTTCGGTGACGCTCTTCATGCAGAACGGTCCGGTTAAAGGCCATAGCTCATCAGGCGGTCGTAACGGCGGGCCAGCAGCGCGTCGTTATCGAATTTCTGGAGCATGCTCAGTTGGCTGCTCAATTCTTCGCGGATCAATGCAGCGGCAGCGGCCGGGTCACGGTGCGCGCCGCCCAGTGGCTCGTTGATCACCTTGTCGACGATGCCCAAGCCCTTCAAACGCTCGGCAGTGATGCCCATCGCTTCGGCGGCGTCCGGCGCCTTCTCGGCGGTTTTCCACAGAATGGACGCGCAGCCTTCCGGCGAGATCACCGCGTAGGTCGAATACTGCAGCATGTTCAGTTGATCGCACACGCCAATGGCCAGTGCGCCGCCCGAACCGCCTTCGCCAATCACGGTGGCAATGATCGGGGTTTTCAATCGCGCCATTACGCGCAGGTTCCAGGCGATGGCTTCGCTCTGGTTACGCTCCTCGGCGTCGATGCCAGGATAAGCGCCCGGCGTGTCGATGAAGGTCAGAATCGGCATCTTGAAGCGCTCGGCCATTTCCATCAGACGGCAGGCCTTGCGATAGCCTTCAGGACGCGGCATACCGAAGTTGCGGCGAACCTTTTCGCGTACTTCTCGCCCCTTCTGATGACCGATCACCATCACCGGCTGGTCGTTAAGACGAGCAATACCGCCGACGATAGCGGCGTCGTCGGAGAAGTGGCGATCGCCATGCAGCTCGTCGAACTCGGTGAAGATGTGTTGAATGTAGTCCAGGGTGTACGGACGACGCGGATGGCGCGCCATGCGCGCGATCTGCCAACTGGTCAGGTTGCCGAAAATGCTTTCGGTGAGCGTATTGCTCTTCTCTTGCAGTCGAGAGATTTCGTCGCCGATGTTCAGCGAGTTGTCATTGCCCACCAGACGCAGCTCTTCAATCTTGGCTTGCAGGTCAGCAATCGGCTGTTCGAAATCCAGAAAATTCGGGTTCATAGGCATCCGTCTTGGGTCGACGGCCAAGAGGCCGGCCGGTTGATCCGATAAGCGCCCTACCTTAATGGAGCGGGCGCCTTTCGGTCGAGTTTAAAGTGTCGAGTCGCAAATGTTGAGCTGATCGGTATCAGCGATACTGCAGGAAGACGTTCTCTCGTCCGAACTGGTCACGCAGCGCCTGAATCAGGCTGTCTGCGGGATCGATCCGCCACGCTTCGCCGAACTGCAGCAGTGCCTTGGCTTCCTGCCCGGTGTAGTCGAGGGTGATCGGGCATGCGCCGCGGTGCTTCTTGCACAGCTCGCCCAGCCAGCGCAGCCGGTCGCCCTTGAGCGCTTCGGCACGCACGTTCAGGCGCAGACTCTCCGCCAACCCGGTGCGCGCTTCTTCCAGGCTCATCACCCGTTTGGCGCGTAACCGCAGGCCGCCGGAGAAATCATCGGTACTGACCTCCCCTTCCACCACCACCATCGCGTCGGTTTGCAGCAGCGACTGGGCGGCCTGGAACGAATCGGCAAACAGCGACGCTTCGATACGCCCTGAACGGTCGTCCAGGGTGATGAAGCCCATCTTGTCGCCCTTTTTGTTTTTCATCACCCGCAGCGCGATGATCAGACCGGCAATGGTCTGGGTTTCCCGCGAGGGTTTCAGATCAACAATACGTTGGCGCGCGAAGCGGCGGATCTCACCTTCATATTCGTCGATCGGGTGGCCGGTCAGGTACAGGCCCAGGGTTTCTTTCTCGCCACGCAACCGTTCCTTGAGCGTGACCTCTTTGGCGCTGCGATGGTTCGCGTAAACGTCGGCGTCGGCTTCGACGAACAGGCCGCCGAAGAGATCGGCATGGCCGCTGTCGTGACTGCGCGCGGTCTGCTCGGCGGCCTGAATGGCTTCTTCCAGCGCGGCCAGCAGCACGCCGCGATTGCGATCAATGTTGGCTTGGTACTGTTTCGGTTCGTCATAGAAGAACGGGCCGAGACGGTCCAGGGCACCACTGCGAATCAGGCCATCGAGGGTGCGCTTGTTCACGCGCTTGAGGTCGATGCGGGCGCAGAAATCGAACAGATCGGCAAACGGGCCTTCCTGACGCGCTTCGGTGATGGCTTCCACCGGGCCTTCGCCGACGCCCTTGATCGCACCGAGGCCATAGACGATACGGCCGTCGTCGTTCACGGTGAACTTGAATTCGGAGTTGTTCACGTCCGGCGCATCCAGGCGCAGTTTCATGATCCGCACTTCTTCGATCAAGGTCACGACCTTGTCGGTGTTGTGCATGTCCGCTGAAAGCACCGCCGCCATGAATGGCGCCGGGTAGTGACGCTTGAGCCAGGCAGTCTGGTACGACACCAGCCCGTAGGCCGCCGAGTGCGACTTGTTGAAACCGTAACCGGCGAATTTCTCTACCAGGTCGAAAATGTTACCGGCCAGGTCCGGGTCGATATTGTTGGTCTTGCAGCCCTCAATGAAACCGCCGCGCTGCTTGGCCATTTCCTCGGGCTTCTTTTTACCCATTGCACGACGCAACATGTCCGCGCCGCCGAGGGTGTAGCCGGCCATGACCTGCGCAATCTGCATCACCTGTTCCTGATACAGGATGATGCCGTAGGTCGGCGCAAGCACCGGCTTGAGGCCTTCGTACTGGTAATCGACGTGGGGGTACGACAGCTCCGCACGACCGTGCTTGCGGTTGATGAAGTCGTCAACCATGCCCGATTGCAAAGGACCGGGGCGGAACAGCGCCACCAGTGCGATCAAGTCTTCCAGGCAGTCAGGCTTGAGCTTTTTGATCAGCTCTTTCATGCCGCGGGATTCAAGCTGGAAGACGGCCGTGGTTTCGGCGCGCTGCAGCAGCTCGTAGGTCGGCATGTCGTCCAGCGGGATGAACGCGATGTCGAGGGGTTCTTCGTCGACCTTGGCGCGGTCGCGGTTAATCGTCTTCAGGGCCCAGTCGATGATGGTCAGGGTGCGCAGACCGAGGAAGTCGAACTTCACCAGACCGGCTGCCTCGACGTCATCCTTGTCGAACTGGGTGACCAGGCCGCCGCCCTCTTCATCGCAGTAGATCGCCGAGAAGTCAGTCAGTTTGGTCGGCGCGATGACCACGCCGCCGGCGTGCTTGCCGACGTTACGCACAACGCCTTCGAGCTTGCGCGCCATTTCCCAGATTTCCGCCGCTTCCTCATCCACCTTGAGGAAGTCGCGCAGGATCTCTTCCTGCTCGTAGGCTTTTTCAAGGGTCATGCCGACTTCGAAGGGGATCATCTTCGACAGACGATCGGCCAATCCGTAGGACTTGCCCTGCACCCGCGCCACGTCCCGGACCACCGCCTTCGCGGCCATGGAACCGAAGGTGATGATCTGGCTGACCGCGTTGCGACCGTATTTTTCGGCCACGTACTCAATGACCCGATCGCGACCGTCCATGCAGAAGTCGACGTCGAAGTCGGGCATGGAAACCCGCTCGGGGTTAAGAAAACGTTCGAACAGCAGGTCGTATTCCAGCGGGTCGAGGTCGGTGATCTTCTGCACATAGGCCACCAGCGAGCCAGCACCCGACCCCCGGCCCGGCCCCACCGGCACGCCGTTGCTCTTGGCCCACTGGATAAAATCCATCACGATCAGGAAGTAACCGGGGAACCCCATCTGGATGATGATATCCAGCTCGAAATTCAGGCGGTCAACGTAAACCTGTCGCTTGGCCTCGTAGTCCGGCGTGGTCTCTTTCGGCCAGAGCACGGCAAGGCGCTCTTCCAGCCCCTCGAAGGATACCTTGCGGAAATACTCGTCGATGGTCATGCCATCGGGGATCGGGAAGTTGGGCAGAAAGTGCGTGCCCAGCTTGACGTCGATATTGCAACGCTTGGCGATCTCGACGGTGTTGGCGAGGGCGTCCGGCAGATCGCTGAACAGCTCGGCCATCTCCTCCGCGCTCTTCAGGTACTGCTGATCGCTGTAGTTGTGCGAGCGGCGCGGATCGTCCAACGCCCGGCCTTCGCCGATGCACACGCGGGTTTCGTGGGCTTCGAAATCTTCCTGCTTGATGAAACGCACGTCGTTGCTCGCCACCAGCGGCACGCCATGGCGCTCGGCCAGGGCGACGGCGGCGTGCAGGTGCTCTTCATCATTGATGCGGTTGGTGCGCTGGACTTCGATGTAGAAGCGGTCCTGGAAAACCGTCAGCCACTCTTTCAGCAACTCATCGGCTTCCGCCGGGTTGCCGCCGAGCAGGGCCATGCCGATCTCGCCTTCCTTGGCCGCTGACAGGGCAATCAGCCCTTCGCTGGCCTCGGCCACCCACTCGCGCTCGATCACTACCAGGCCATTGCGCTGGCCATGCATGAAGCCTCGGGAAATCAGCTCTGTGAGGTTGAGGTAGCCTTTGGGGTTCATCACCAGCAGGCTCAAACGGCTGAGCGGCGCATCGCGGTCACGCCCGGCCAACCAGACGTCGGCGCCGCAGATCGGCTTGATGCCCGCGCCCATGGCCGCTTTGTAGAACTTCACCAGCGAGCACATGTTGTGCTGGTCGGTCACCGCCACGGCCGGCATGTTCATGGCCGTCAGCGCCTTGACCAACGGTTTTACACGGACCAGACCATCAACGAGGGAGTATTCGGTGTGCAGGCGTAGATGAACGAAAGAAGCCGGCATGGGTGATCCTATGGTGCACAAAAAACGAAGGCCGGATTGTACCGGCCATTCAGAAAAACATCAGCCCGCGATCAACTGAGTGGCAGCGACATAAAACCGGTGGAGACCATCATGTCCCGTGCAGCCCAGGCCTGACGGACCGGACCGAACGAACGCCGATGAATCGGCGTAGGCCCCAGCCGCGCCAGTGCTTCGAGGTGCACGGCGGTGGGATAACCTTTATGGCCGCCGATGCCGTAGCCCGGATAAAGCAGCTCCATGCGCGCCATTTCCCGGTCGCGACTGACCTTGGCCAGAATCGAGGCGGCGGCAATGGCCGGCACGTGAGCATCGCCCTGAATGACCGGCGCGCTGGGCACCGACAGCTGCGGGCAGCGATTGCCGTCGATCAGCGCCAGCTTCGGCGTGATGATCAAGCCTTCTACCGCGCGCTTCATCGCCAGCATGGTGGCGTGAAGAATATTCAGCTCATCGATCTCTTCGACCTCGGCCCGCGCGATGTGCCAGCACAGCGCTTTCTCGCAGATCTCGTCGAACAGTCTTTCGCGCTTGGCTTCGGTGAGCTTCTTCGAATCGTTCAGGCCCAGAACCGGACGCTTGGGATCAAGAATGACGGCCGCAGTGACAACGGCGCCACACAGTGGGCCGCGGCCGACTTCGTCGACACCGGCGACCAGATCCTCGACAAGATTGAAGTCCAGACCCATTTGCATTGATTGCCTGCTCATTGTGAAGGCGTTGCGCCAATCAGGTTCAACACCGCTTCGGCGGCCTGATTGGACGCATCGCGACGCAAGGTTCGGTGAATCGCGTCGAAGCCAGCCGTCTGTGCGTCGCCGTTATCCAGCAACGGCAACAGCGTCTGCGCCAGGGCTTCGGCGGTCGCCGCGTCCTGCAGAAGCTCCGGGACCAGCAACCGCTGGGCCAGCAGGTTCGGCAGCGACACGTACGGGCTCTTCACCATCCGCTTGAGTATCCAGTAAGTCAGTGGCGCCATACGATAGGCAACCACCATCGGTCGTTTGTACAGCAACGCTTCCAGGGTCGCTGTGCCGGAAGCGATCAGCACGGCATTGCACGCGGCCAGCGCCACGTGGGACTGGCCGTCGAGCAGGGTGAGCGGAAGATCGCGGCCTTGCAGAAGTTGCTCAATCTGTTCACGGCGCTGAGGGCTGGCGCAGGGCAGCACGAAACGGATGTCGGGGCGCGCGGCCAGCAGGCGCTCGGCTGCGTCAAAAAACAGCGCACCGAGGCGTCCGACTTCGCCACCGCGACTGCCCGGCATCAACGCAACCACCGGACCTTCGCCCAGGCCAAGTTCAGCACGCGCGGCCCGTTGATCCGCCTGCAGCGGAATGGCGTCGGCCAGCGGATGCCCGACAAAGCGCACCGGCACGCCCTTCTCTTCATAGAAACGGGCTTCGAACGGCAGCAAGGTCAGCATCAAGTCGCAGCCTTCGCGGATTTTCAGGACACGCTTCTGCCGCCACGCCCACACGGAGGGGCTGACGTAGTGTACGGTCTTGATGCCGGCCTGACGCAGCTTGAGTTCGATATTGAGGGTGAAATCCGGCGCGTCGATACCGATGAACACGTCCGGCTTTGCGTCGATGAGGGTCTGAATCAGCAACTTGCGCCGGGCGAGCAGCTCTTTGAGGCGACCCAGCACTTCCACGAGGCCCATGACCGACAGGCGCTCCATCGGAAAATACGACGTCATGCCCTGGGCTTCCATGAGCGGCCCGCCGACACCGATGAATTCGGCGTCCGGATGCCGCGCCTTGATCGCACGCATCAAGCCGGAGCCGAGGATGTCGCCGGAGGCCTCTCCGGCCACCAGCGCAATACGCAAGCGAGCCATGGTCAGCGGGTGATGCCGCGAGTCGAAGACTGGATGGACGTGAGGAACAGCTCGACTTCGGGGAACTGCGCAGCGGGTTCGCTCAGCTCGACCATCGCCTGTTCCACGGTCAGGCCCTGACGGTAGACGGTCTTGTAGGCGCGGCGCAGCGCATGAATCGCTTCCTCGGAGAACCCCCGACGACGCATGCCTTCGAAGTTCATGCTGCGGGCTTCGGCAGGGTTGCCAAACACGGTGACAAACGCCGGAACGTCCTTGCCGATGGCAGTGCCCATGCCGGAAAAGCTGTGCGCGCCGATGTGGCAATACTGATGCACCAGGGTAAACCCGGACAGAATGGCCCAGTCATCCACGTGCACATGACCGGCCAACGCCGTGTTGTTGACCAGAATGCAGTGATTGCCTATGACGCTGTCATGGCCGATGTGCGCGTAGGCCATGATCAGGTTGTGGTCACCCAGGGTGGTTTCCGCACGGTCCTGAATGGTGCCACGGTGGATCGTCACGCCTTCGCGGATGACGTTGTGGTCACCGATTACCAGACGCGTCGCTTCACCTTTGTATTTCAGATCAGGCGTGTCCTCACCTACCGAAGAAAACTGGTAGATGTGGTTGTGTTTACCGATCTTGGTCGGGCCGCGCAGGATCACATGCGGACCGATCACTGTACCCTCGCCGATTTCCACACCAGGTCCGACGATCGACCACGGGCCGACCTCCACATTGTCGGCCAGCACGGCCGTCGGATCGATGATTGCGCGAGAGTCAATCAAACTCATAGTTTGCGTTCCGCACAGATGATTTCAGCCGAGCACACCGGCTTGCCATCAACCGATGCCTGGCACTCGAACTTCCAGATCTGCCGCTTGCAGCTCAGGAACTTCGCTTCGAGGATCAGCTGATCACCCGGCAGCACGGGCTGGCGGAAGCGCAGCTTGTCGGAGCCGACGAAGTAATACAGGGTGCCATCGGCAGGCTTCACATCGAGCATCTTGAAACCCAGGATGCCGGCAGCTTGAGCCATGGCCTCAATGATCAGCACGCCCGGCATGATCGGGTGCTGCGGAAAGTGACCGTTGAAGAAAGGCTCGTTGATGCTGACGTTCTTGTAGGCACGAATGCTCTTGGTCTCGACATCCAGCTCCACCACACGGTCCACAAGCAGGAACGGGTAACGGTGCGGCAGATATTCGCGGATTTCGTTGATGTCCATCATTTCGAAAGGAAGCCTGTAGTAAAGAGTGGGAGGGCGCGACTAACGCGCGTCACTCCTCTAGCAAATCAAGGAGGCAGTTTATCGGCTGTGCACGCTTGATAAGAAAAAGTATCAGCTATCAGATGAAGGCTTACCGCCTGAGGTCACCGCCTCGACAATCTTTTCCAGATGCTGCAGACGTCGCGCCATGTCGTCGAGATGACGCATGCGTGCCGCGCTCTTGCGCCACTCCGCGGCCGGCTGCATGGCTGTCCCGGAAGAATACCAGCCCGGCTCTGTGATCGACCGCGTCACCATGGTCATGCCGGTGACGACAACCCCATCACAAAGCTCGATATGGCCCACCAGCCCGACACCGCCGGCCAACTGGCAGTGTTTGCCGATCTTGGCGCTGCCCGAAATGCCAACACACGCAGCCATGGCCGTGTGGTCGCCGATCTGGACGTTGTGGGCGATCTGAATCTGGTTATCCAGCTTCACGCCGTTGCCGATGCGCGTATCGTCCATGGCGCCGCGGTCGATCGCGGTGTTCACGCCAATTTCGACATCGTCACCGACGGTCACACCGCCAATCTGCGCGACCTTCTGCCAGACGCCTTTCTCGTTGGCGAAACCAAAACCTTCGCCACCCAATACCGCACCGGACTGAATGACCACCCGCTGCCCGATGCGAACGTCGTGATACAGCGTGACGCGCGGTGCAAGCCAGCCACCCTCGCCAATCACGCTGCGGGCACCGATGAAGCAATGGGCACCAATGGTCACACCGGCCGCAATCCGCGCTCCGCTCTCGATGACAGCATAAGCGCCGACGCTGGCCGCCGGGTCGACGAAAGCGTCTGCGGCCACTACTGCAGTCGGGTGTACGCCGACGGCAGCTTTGGGCTTGGGATCGAACAGATGGGAAATACGGGCGTAGGCCAGATACGGATCAGGCACCAGCAACGCGTCGGCGGCATACCCTTCTGCATCCGCCGGCTTGAGCAGCACGGCAGCGGCGTGGGTGGTCGCGAGGAATTTTCGGTACTTGGGATTGTCCAGAAAGCTGACCTGATCGGGACCGGCTTCCTGCAAGGTTGCCAGTCCCGTGATTTGCTTGTCCGCCGGGCCACGCAGAGTGGCGCCGAGGAACTCGGCCAAGTGGCCGAGTGTGGTCGTCATAGTCATGAAACTTACTTCAGCTGATTCATGCGCTCGATGACCTGGCGAGTGACGTCGTATTGCGGCTTGACGTCAATCACGGCACCGCGCTCGAACACCAGGTCAAAGCCGCCTTTCTTGATCACTTCTTCCACAGCCTGGTCCAGCTTGGGCTTGAGTTGCTTGAGCATGTCGCGGTCAGCAACAGCCTTGGCTTCGTTCAGCTCTTTGGACTGGAACTGGAAATCACGGGCTTTTTGCTTGAAGTCCAGTTCCAGACGCTCGCGCTCAGGCTGGGCCATTTTGTCGCCACCGGCGACCAGACGATCCTGAATGCCTTTGGCGCTGCTTTCCAGAGCCTTGAGTTTGGTCAGCTGAGGTCCGAATTTTTTCTCTGCATCCACGGCGTACCGTTTGGCTGCGTCGGATTCGAGCAGGGCCATTTGGTAGTTCAGTACTGCGATTTTCATGTCAGCAAATGCCGGGCCTGCGATCAGAACCGTTGCCAGCAATGCCAATTGGGTCAACTTACGCACGATGTAACTCCTACAGAATCCGTTGTCGTTAGCAGTGATCAGACCCTTAGAAGGTCTGACCGAGAGAGAATTGGAAGACCTGGGTTTCGGTGCTGTCGTCCGGTTTCTTGACCGGCATCGCCAGGGCAAAACTCAACGGACCCAGTGCAGTGACCCACGTCACGCCGACACCGACGGAGCTCGCCAGGCCGGAGAGATCAGGGCCATTACATTCGACCTTCTGACCGTCAGTCGTCGTCTTCTGGGAACCGCAGTTGGTGTTAAAGGTGTTACCCACATCCCAGAAGATCGAGGTACGCAGCGAACGCTGGTCCTTGATGAATGGCAGCGGAAACAGGATTTCCGCACCACCGGTGATCAGGACGTTACCACCGAACGGCAGCGGATCTTGATCCGGGTCAGCAATGGTTCCTGGCTTACCGCCGTTCTCAGCACTACGACTTGGTGTACTGCGCGGACCGAGCGTACTGTCCTTGAAGCCGCGAACCGAGTTGAAACCACCGGCGTAGTAATTCTCGTAGAACGGCAGACCGGACGTGGAACCATAACCGTCGCCATAGCCCAGCTCCGAGTGCAGACGCAGGGTGTAGTTGTTGGTGATCGGGTGGAACAACTGACCGCGGTAATCAAGTTTGAAGAACGACAGGTCGCTGCCCGGAATGGTGGTTTCCAGGGTCAGGCTCTGGGAGCTACCACGGGTTGGCAAGGTGCCTTTGTTCAGGGTCGACTCGGACCAGCCCACCGACGCCTTGAAGTTGGTGAAGCTGTCGCCTTCCTTCTCGATGAAGTCGAAGATCTCATCAACGGTGTATTTACCGGTGCTCAGTTCATCCTTCTGTACCGACAGGCCGAAGTTCAGGCGAGAAGTCTCGCTGATCGGGTAGCCCATGTTGATGCCGGCACCCAGGCTGTCAACCGAATAGCTCGCTACGTCGACGTCAAGGTCGTCGTAGTCGGTCTTGCGGTAGAACGCGCTGTAGCCAAGGCTCACACCGTCCGGCGTGAAGTACGGATTGACGTAGCTGAAGTTGTAACGGGTCTGGTATTCGCTTTTGGTCAGGCCGATGCTGACCTTGTTACCCGTACCCAGGAAGTTGTTCTGGCTGATGGAGCCACCGAGGATCAGACCCGCGCTCTGCGCAAAGCCGACACTGGCGGTGATCGAACCGGACGCCTGCTCTTCAACGGCGTAGTTCACGTCTACCTGATCGTCGGTGCCAGGCACCGCCGGGGTTTCAACGTTCACTTCCTTGAAGAAGCCCAAACGGTCAAGACGGGTCTTGGACTGGTCGATCAGGTAAGTGGAGGCCCAGCCGCCTTCCATCTGACGCATTTCGCGGCGTAGCACTTCGTCTGCTGTCTTGGTGTTGCCACGGAAGTTGATGCGGTTGACGTAAGCACGCTTGCCCGGATCGACGACGAAAGTGATATCGACCGTGTGGTCTTCATCGTTCGGGGTCGGCACACCGTTGACGTTGGCGAAGGTGTAACCCTCGTTACCCAGACGGCGGGTGATCAGCTCGGAGGTGGTGGTCATCACCTTACGGGAGAACACCTGGCCCGGCTTGACCAGCAGCAGCGATTTGACCTGATCTTCAGGGACCTTGAGGTCACCGCTCAGCTTGACCGACTTGACGCTGTACTTCTCGCCTTCATGAATGTTGACGGTGATGTACACGCTCTTCTTGTCGGGCGTGATGGATACCTGAGTCGAGGCGATATCCATGTTGATATAGCCGCGGTCGAGGTAGTACGAACGCAGACGTTCCAGGTCACCGGAGAGCTTCTCACGGGCGTACTTGTCGTCGTTCTTGAAGAAGGAAAGCCAGTTGGTGGTCTTCAGTTCGAACAGATCCACCAGATCGTCTTCAGGGAAGACCGAGTTGCCCACCACGTTGATGTGCTGGATGGCGGCAACTGCGCCCTCGTTGATGTTGATCTTCAGACCCACACGGTTACGCGGCTGCGGCACGACTTCGGTGGCGACTTCTGCAGAGTAACGACCCTGTGCAACGTACTGACGTTGCAGCTCGTTGCGCACGCCTTCCAGCGTTGCACGCTGGAAAATCTCGCCTTCGGCCAGACCCGACTGCTTCAGACCCTTCATCAGGTCCTCGGTGGTGATCGCTTTGTTGCCTTCGATCTCGATACTCGAAACCGACGGACGCTCGACAACTGTGATGACCAGGACGTTGCCGTCGCGGCCCAGCTGGATGTCCTGGAAAAATCCGGTTTTGAACAGCGCGCGAGTTGCGTCGACAAGACGCCCATCATCGGCCTGTTCACCCACGTTCAACGGCAGCGCGCCAAACACGCTGCCGGCGGAAACCCGCTGCAGACCGTTGACACGGATATCGGAGATAGTGAAGGACTCGGCGTGAACTTCGGCGATCATCAGTACGGCAAGAACCGCAGTTAGCAGCAGACGTTTCATGAAGTCCTTTCTTATTCCAACTGGCAATAAACAAACTGCCGCAAAATGCGGCAGATTCACAATTCGGCGTAGCTTTTACAGTCGTCCCAGATCGTTGACCAGTGCGAGCAACATCACTCCAACCACCAGACTGATACCGATCTGAACCCCCCAGCCCTGCACCTTCTCTGACAGTGGTCGACCACGCGCCCACTCGATCAGATAAAACAGCAAGTGCCCCCCATCCAGCACGGGTATGGGCAGCAAATTGAGAACACCCAGGCTTATGCTCAGATAAGCGAGGAAATTCAGGAAGTCACCTACGCCTGACTGGGCCGAAGCGCCCGCCACTTTAGCAATGGTTATCGGTCCGCTCAAGTTTTTTACCGAGAGCTCGCCGAACAACATTTTCTTCAGCGAATCGAGCGTGAGCACGCTCATGGTCCAGGTACGCCGCGCGCCTTCTGCCACGGCGGCTACAGGGCCATAGCTCACCTCGCGCAACATCTCCGGCGGCCAATCCACACCTTTCACGCCCGCACCCAGATACCCGGTCGCCGCAGCGCCTTCGCCCCGTGTAACCAGATCGACAGGCACATTCAGCTGAGCGCCGTCACGCTCGACGCGCACGGAAATCCGCGTATCGGCATGGACACGAACCCAGTCCACGACCTTCTGCCATTCGTCGACAGGCTCGTCATTAAGGGCCAGCAGACGGTCACCGGTTTTAAGACCTGCGGTTTGTGCAGGGCCTTTCGGATCGAGCTCTGCCAGAACCGGCGGCAGGGCTGGACGCCAGGGACGAATACCCAGCGAACGAATAGGGTCCGGCTCGGCTGCGCCCTTGAGCCAGTCGTTGAGCACCAGCGAACGTGGGGTTTCCACGTCAGAACCCTGCTCGCGAACCTTCAACGCGATGCTGCCGCTCTCACCCAGGCGACGCACCAGTTGCAGGTTCACGCCGGCCCACCCGGTGACGGCTTCGCCATCCACCGAGACAATTTCCTGACCGGAACTCAGCCCGGCCTTTTCCGCAATACTGCCTGGCTCGACGCCGCCCACCACAGGCCGCACCTGCTGGCTGCCCAGCATGGCGAGTACCCAGAAAAATACAATCGCCAGCAGAAAGTTGGCGACCGGGCCGGCAATCACGATAGCGATACGCTGGTAGACCGACTTGCGGTTAAAAGACTGATCAGCCAGCTCGGGGGGGACGTCGCCCTCCCGTTCGTCGAGCATTTTCACGTAGCCGCCGAGCGGAATCGCCGCCACGACGTATTCGGTGCCCTTGCGATCACTCCAGCGCAACAACGGCATGCCAAAGCCCACCGAAAAACGCAGGACTTTGACACCACAGCGGCGGGCCACCCAGAAGTGGCCGAACTCGTGAAACGTCACCAGCACGCCCAGCGCAACCAGGGTGCCGACAATCATGTATAGCGCGCTCATCGCTGCTCTCCGGGTACCGATCTAGCGGTGCGTTGAAGCCCACATTGCCTGCGAATCATAAGAAACATTACTGCCTGACCCGACTGCCTAGCGACCATTGCGCCCTAGCCATTGCTCAGCCAGCGCACGCGCTCGCGCATCGATCTCGAAAACCGTCTCCAGCTCGGACACGGCGACGACGGGCTCAAGGTTCAGAACCTCGTCGATCATACTCGCGATTTCCGGGTAGCGAATGCGCTTGTCCAGAAACGCCGCGACCGCGACTTCATTGGCAGCATTCAGTACCGCAGGTGCACTGTCGCCCGCCTCAGCAGCTTGCCGTGCCAGACGCAGGCATGGGAAGCGCACTTCGTCCGGTGCCTCGAAGTCCAGCCGCGCGATGCTGAACAGATCCAGCGGCGAGACACCTGAGTCGATGCGCTCGGGCCAGGCCAGCGCGTGGGCAATCGGCGTACGCATGTCGGGATTACCCAACTGCGCGAGCACCGAGCCGTCGACGTAATCGACCATCGAATGGATCACGCTCTGAGGGTGAATCACCACCTCGATCCGCGAGGGCGTCGTGTCGAACAGCCAGCAGGCTTCGATCAGCTCAAGGCCCTTGTTCATCATGCTGGCGGAATCGACGGAAATCTTGCGGCCCATGGACCAGTTGGGATGGGCGCAGGCCTGATCCGGGGAAACGTGCTCCAGCTCGGCGAGCGGTGTCTGCCGGAACGGGCCACCGGATGCGGTCAGCAGAATGCGCCTGACGCCAACCTTCTCGAGACCGCTTTCGTAATCACGCGGCAAGCACTGGAAGATCGCGTTGTGTTCGCTGTCAAGCGGCAGCAGCACCGTCCCACTGCGACGAACAGCCTGCATGAACAAGGCGCCGGACATGACCAGCGCTTCTTTGTTGGCCAGCAGGACCTTCTTGCCCGCCTCGACAGCGGCCAGGGTCGGACGCAAACCGGCGGCACCGACGATCGCGGCCAGCACGGTATCCACCAGAGGGTGTGCAGACACTTCACAGAGCCCGCCCTCCCCCACCAGCACGCGGGTATCGAGACCCGCGGCGCGCAGGTCGTCCTGCAACTGCCGCGCGGCGGCTGTCGTCGGAACCACGGCGAATTGCGGGGTATGTCGAACGCACAACGCCAGCAGCTCGGCCAGACGCGTGTAGCCCGTCAGGGCAAACACCTGGTACCTCGACGGGTGC
Organism: Pseudomonas sp. W2Oct36; assembly: GCF_041060465.1. Classification (NCBI taxonomy): domain Bacteria; kingdom Pseudomonadati; phylum Pseudomonadota; class Gammaproteobacteria; order Pseudomonadales; family Pseudomonadaceae; genus Pseudomonas; species Pseudomonas sp. W2Oct36. The sequence goes on along the minus strand of NZ_JAUERW010000015.1, from coordinate 37,729 downwards.
CGTGCAATGACGTCCAGCGTACTTAACCCGACCGAGCCCGTCGCGCCAAGCACGGTAATGAGCTGAGGCGTACTCACATCACGCCCCAGTCCTGGGCAGCCCAGAGCAGCAATGCGAACACCGGAATGGCAGCGGTCAGGCTGTCGATGCGATCCAGCACACCACCGTGGCCTGGCAGCAGGTTGCTGCTGTCCTTGAGCCCGGATTTGCGCTTGAACATGCTCTCAGTGAGGTCACCGACGACCGAGATCAGCACGACGATCGCCGCGCACACCAGCGCGAAGATGATTTCGCCCAGCGACCAGCCGCGATAGACACCCACCGCCGCAGTGATCAGCAGGCACGCCGCCAGACCACCATAAAGGCCTTCCCAGCTTTTACCCGGGCTGACCTTCGGCGCCAGCTTGCGCTTGCCGAATGCCTTGCCGGAGAAATAGGCGCCAATGTCGGCACCCCACACCAGAATCATCACCGACAGGATCAGCCAGTTGCCCAGCGGCATTTGCTTGATCAGCACCAGACCCTGCCACGCCGGCAGCAGTATCAGCAAACCGATCAGCAGCTTGCAGATGGCACTGGACCAGTGCTCGCTGGACTCGGGATAGGTCAGCACCAGCCAGGTTGCCACCAGCCACCAGATCAGCGCCGCCACCAGCAACCAAGGCGCGAGGTCGGGCAACAGGTACAACAGAAACAGCAGCGCAGCGACCACCACGGCGTACAGAACGCGGGAAGATTGCGCCTCGAAGCCGGAGAGACGCGCCCACTCCCATGCGCCGAGCACGACGACTGCACCAATGAACAATGCAAAGCTGCCGCCTTCGAGCAGGAAGAAACCGCACAGGGCCAGCGGCGCAAGGATCAGCGCAGTGATGATTCGTTGTTTAAGCATTAAGCGCGGGCTCCAGCTTCTACCTGCTCGCTGGTTTTCCCGAAGCGGCGTTGGCGAGAAGCGAAATCGGCCAGCGCAGTGCGCATGGCATCGTGTTTGAAGTCCGGCCAGAACAGGTCGGAGAAATACAGCTCGGCATAGGCCAGCTGCCAGAGCAGGAAGTTGCTGATGCGGTGCTCGCCGCCCGTGCGGATGCAGAGGTCGGGCAACGGCAGATCGCCAGTGGCCAGGCACGTCTGCAGAAGCTCCGGAGTGATGTCGTCCGGCCGCAAGTGGCCTGCCTGAACTTCACGGGCCAGCCGCTGGGCTGCCTGAGCGATATCCCACTGACCGCCGTAGTTGGCGGCAATCTGCAAAACAAAGCGGCTGTTTTCAGCCGTGCGCTGCTCGGCTTCGCGGATGGCGGCCTGAAGCTCGGGATGAAACCGCGAACGGTCGCCGATGATGCGCAGACTGATGCCGTTCTCGTTCAGGCGCTTGGTTTCGCGACGCAGCGCCGTGAAAAACAACTCCATCAGCGCGCCGACCTCTTCCGCCGGGCGCTGCCAGTTCTCGCTGGAGAACGCGAACAAGGTCAGCACTTCGACCTTGGCCTCTGCACAGACTTCAATCACGGCACGAACAGCATCGACCCCGGCCTTGTGGCCCGCTACACCGGGTAGCAGGCGCTTTTTGGCCCAGCGGTTGTTCCCATCCATGATGATCGCGACATGACGCGGCACCGATGCCGGCGCAGCCAGCTTTGTCTTATCCATGAAAGCTTCCCGGCCCTTATACGGCCATCAGGTCCGCTTCTTTGGACTTGGTCGCGGCGTCGATGTCAGCCTCAGCCTTGTCCGTCAGCTTCTGGATGTCGGCAGCAGCGCGGCGCTCTTCGTCTTCGCTGATTTCCTTGTCCTTGACCAGCTTCTTCAGTTCACCCAAAGCGTCACGACGGATGTTACGCACGGCAACGCGAGCGTCTTCTGCGGCACTGCGTGCCTGCTTGGTGAAACCCTTGCGGGTCTCTTCCGTCAGAGCAGGCATGGAGATCAACAGCATCTCGCCCAGGTTGGTCGGGTTGAGGTTCAGACCAGCACTCTGAATGGCCTTGTCGACCGCAGAAAGCATGTTGCGCTCGAACGCCACGACCTGCAGCGTACGGGAGTCCTTCACGGTCACGTTGGCCACGCCGCTCAACGGGGTGTCGGAACCGTAGTACGGCACCATCACACTGCCGAGAATGCTCGGGTGGGCCTTGCCGGTACGGATCTGGCCGAATGCATGGGCCAAGGACTCAAGGGATTTCTTCATCCGCTCTTGAGCGTCTTTCTTGATTTCGTTGATCATTGTTCGCCTTCCTCGATCAAAGTACCTTCCGCGCCGCCATGCACGATGTTCAGCAGGGCGCCGGGCTTGTTCATATTGAAGACACGCAGTGGCATCTTGTGGTCACGACACAGACAGATGGCTGTCAGATCCATTACACCCAGCTTGCGATCCAGCACTTCGTCATAGGTCAGACGATCGAACTTCTCGGCATGCGGGTCCTTGAATGGATCGGCAGTGTACACACCATCGACCTTGGTTGCTTTCAGCACGACATCAGCGTCGATCTCGATCGCGCGCAGGCACGCTGCCGAATCCGTGGTGAAGAACGGATTGCCGGTACCGGCCGCGAAAATCACGACTTCCTTGGCATTCAGGTGACGCATGGCTTTGCGACGGTCGTAGTGATCGGTCACGCCCACCATGGAAATGGCCGACATTACGATGGCCGAGATGTTGGCGCGCTCCAGCGCGTCACGCATGGCCAGCGCATTCATCACGGTGGCCAGCATGCCCATGTGGTCGCCAGTGACCCGATCCATGCCGGCCGCGCTCAGCGCTGCGCCGCGGAACAGGTTACCGCCACCGATGACCAAGCCGACCTGAACGCCGATGCCGACCAACTGACCAACTTCAAGGGCCATGCGATCCAGCACCTTGGGGTCGATGCCGAACTCTTCCGACCCCATCAGGGCCTCGCCGCTGAGCTTGAGTAGAATGCGTTTATAGCGAGCTTGATAGCCACTGCCCTGCTGAGCCATTGCGAATCTCTCCTGCGGCGTTTGAAAAAAATCGTTCGAGTTGCGGGCCGTTTTCGACCTGCGCTCACTCTAGGTCACTGCTTCAGGGAATTGCAGCCTCGTAGGCCCAACTTCCTGCAAAAACAAATTACGTGCAGCCATAACAATTCCGCGTACCGCTTTGACAAAGAGGCTGCGCGCGTGAGCGGGCAGCCTCTTCGGGGCGACAGTTGGAAACCGTCTTATTGCTTGCTTGCAGCTACTTGAGCAGCGACTTCTTCAGCGAAGTTGTCGACTGGCTTCTCGATGCCTTCGCCTACTTTGAAGTAGGTGAAGGAAACGATTTCAGCGCCGGCTTTCTTGGCCAGTTCACCGACCTTGATTTCCGGGTTCTTGACGAACGCTTGCTCAACCAGGCTGGCTTCAGCCAGGAACTTGCTGATACGACCGCCAACCATCTTCTCGGCGATTTCAGCAGGTTTGCCTTTCAGCTTGTCTTCGTTCAGTTGCATGAAGACATTCTTCTCGCGCTCGATCGCTGCCGGGGAAACGTCCGAAGGCAGCAGGAACTCAGGGTTGGTCGCTGCTACGTGCATCGCGATGTCTTTGGCCAGCTCTGCATCGCCGCCCTTGAGGACGACAACCACACCGATCTTGTTGCCGTGCAGGTAAGAACCCAGAACGTCGCCTTCGATGCGCGCCAGACGACGGATGTTGACGTTCTCGCCAACCTTGCCGACCAGAACCAGACGATCAGCTTCCATCGCTTCAACCAGAGGCTCAGCGGTGGTCAGCTTGTCAGCGAAGGCTTTCTCGACGCTTTTAGCGACGAATGCCTTGAAGTCATCCTGCAGAGCCAGGAAGTCGGTCTGGGAGTTGACTTCGATCAGGACTGCGGCTTTGCCGTCGTCCTTGATGGCGATGGCGCCTTCAGCAGCAACGTTGCCTGCTTTCTTGGCTGCCTTGATTGCGCCCGAAGCACGCATATCGTCGATGGCTTTCTCGATGTCGCCGCCAGCCTTGGTCAAGGCCTTTTTGCAATCCATCATGCCTTCGCCGGTACGCTCGCGCAGTTCTTTAACCAACGCTGCAGTAATCTCTGCCATTTCAAAATCCTCTTGGATAGGTCTTCAACCATTCCACCCGCAATGCGGGCGTTCAAATTCTTGAAAATCCATGGTGACTGCTGCACATGACAATAAGATCGATGGCAACGTCAGATGGTTTTCGAGGTGGCAAAAAGGGGGCCAAGCCCCCTTTTTGCGTACTGAGTCAACGCCAGGCGTTTGTTACTCAGCCTTCAACAGTTGCCGCTGGAGCTTCTTCAGCGTAAACGTCGGTGCCGCCAGCATTGTTGTTGCGACCACGGATCACAGCGTCAGCCATCGAACCCATGTACAACTGAATGGCGCGGATTGCGTCATCGTTGCCCGGGATGATGTAGTCAACGCCTTCAGGGCTGCTGTTGGTGTCGACAACGCCGATGACCGGGATACCCAGCTTGTTGGCTTCGGTGATCGCGATGCGCTCGTGATCAACGTCGATAACGAACAGAGCGTCTGGCAGACCGCCCATGTCCTTGATACCACCCAGGCTACGATCCAGCTTTTCCAGATCGCGAGTGCGCATCAGCGCCTCTTTCTTGGTCAGCTTGGTGAAAGTGCCGTCTTCTGCCTGGACTTCGAGATCACGCAGACGCTTGATGGAAGCGCGGATGGTCTTGAAGTTGGTCAGCATGCCGCCCAACCAGCGGTGATCGACGTACGGCGAACCGCAACGTGCTGCTTCTTCAGCAACGATCTTGCCAGCGGAACGCTTGGTGCCGACGAACAGAATCTTGTTTTTGCCCTGGGCCAGGCGCTCAACGAAAGTCAAAGCTTCGTTGAACATAGGCAGGGTTTTTTCAAGGTTGATGATGTGAATCTTGTTGCGCGCGCCGAAAATGTATTTACCCATTTTCGGGTTCCAGTAACGGGTCTGGTGACCGAAGTGCACACCGGCCTTCAGCATATCGCGCATGTTGACTTGGGACATGATAGTTCCTTGATAAGTCGGGTTAGGCCTCCACGTATCCCAATGACCAACCAGCGGCTTGAGCCGAAGGCACCCAGGTCATCGTGTCGACACGTGTGTGGGTTAGAGCTTTCGGGGCAGACCCCGTAAAGCGGCGCATTTTATATCACAAAAAACCGGATAACGGAACTCGAAATAAGAGCCTGTTTTCCCGACGCTTTTGCCTCCCTCGTGCGAGCCGTCAGGCACCCTGCCTGCTCGATGGGAGACGGGATGATAACCCGCCTGACGACGGTCTGGTAGAATCGCGTTTTTTCCGTATCAAGCCGTGGCTGCGCCGCGCCGAGAGAGCCTGTTTAATGACCGTGACACTGAAAACCCCCGAAGACATCGAAAAGATGCGAATTGCCGGCCGCCTGGCTGCCGACGTGCTGGAAATGATCGGCGCCCATGTAAAGCCTGGCGTCACCACCGACGAGCTGGACCGCCTCTGCCACGATTACATCGTCAACGAGCAGAAAGCCATTCCGGCGCCGCTGAATTACAAGGGTTTCCCGAAATCCATCTGTACTTCGATCAACCATGTCGTCTGCCACGGCATTCCGAACGAGAAGCCGCTCAAGAATGGTGACGTGCTGAACATCGACGTGACCGTCATCAAGGACGGCTACCACGGTGATACCAGCAAGATGTTCCACGTGGGCAAGGTGCCTGAGTGGGCCGAGCGTTTGTCCCGCGTCACCCAAGAGTGCCTTTATAAAGGCATCGAAGTGGTCAAGCCCGGTGCGCGCCTGGGCGATATCGGCGAAGTGATCCAGAAACATGCCGAAAAGAACGGCTTCTCCGTCGTCCGCGAATACTGCGGCCACGGCATCGGCAGGGTCTTCCATGAAGAGCCGCAAATTCTGCACTACGGCGAGGCCGGTAAAGGAATGGAGCTCAAGGAAGGCATGACCTTCACCATCGAACCGATGATCAATCAGGGCAAGGCTGACACCCGCTTGCTGGGCGACGGCTGGACAGCCATCACCAAGGACCGCAAGCTGTCGGCGCAGTGGGAGCACACCATTCTGGTGACCGCGACCGGCTACGAAATCTTCACCCTGCGCAGCGATGACACCATCGCCCGCACCTCGGCCTGATCGCGACGTTACTCGCCATTGTGGTCGTTACAGCCAGCACGGTCGGTTTAGCACGGTCGGTATAGATAGAAGGAAAGCAGTTCGATGCCGCAGGTGGACCCAGATTTGTTCGATCGCGGCCAGTTTCAGGCCGAGCTGGCGCTGAAGGCCAGCCCCATACCCGCCTTCAAGAAAGCTATCCGTCAGGCGCGTGAAGTGCTGGACGGACGCTTCAAGTCAGGCCGTGAAATTCGCCGCCTGATCGAAGACCGCGCCTGGTTCGTCGATAACATCCTGCAGCAGGCCTGGGATCAGTTCGACTGGAGCGAAGACGCCGACATCGCCCTGCTGGCGGTCGGCGGCTACGGTCGCGGCGAACTGCACCCCTACTCCGACATTGATCTGCTGATCCTGCTGGACAGCGCCGACCATGAGGTTTTCCGCGATTCCATCGAGCGTTTTCTGACGCTGCTGTGGGACATCGGCCTGGAGGTCGGTCAGAGCGTGCGTTCAGTGGACGAATGCGTCACCGAGGCACGGGCCGATCTCACCGTCATTACGAATTTGATGGAGAGCCGCACGATTGCCGGCCCCGAGCGACTGCGTCAACGCATGCTCGCCGTCACCAGCACCCGCGAAATGTGGCCGAGCAAGGAGTTCTTCCTGGCCAAACGCGCCGAGCAGAAGAACCGTCATCACAAATATTTCGACACTGAGTACAACCTTGAGCCCAACGTCAAAGGCTCGCCCGGCGGGCTGCGGGATATTCAGACCATTCTCTGGGTTGCCCGTCGCCAGTACGGCACGCTGAATCTGCACGCACTGGCCGACGAGGGTTTTCTGCTGGAGAGCGAAAACGCGCTGCTGGCGTCCTCCCAGGAATTTCTGTGGAAGGTCCGTTATGCGCTGCACATGCTGGCCGGTCGTTCCGAAGACCGACTGCTGTTCGATTACCAGACCAGCATCGCGCGCCTGCTGGGTTACGAAGACAGTGACGCCAAGCTGGCCATAGAGCGCTTCATGCAGAAGTACTACCGGGAGGTCATGAGCATTGCGCAGCTCAGCGACCTGATCATCCAGCACTTCGAAGAAGTGATTCTCGCGGACGATGAAGGCACGGTCACCGAGACGATCAACTCGCGCTTCCAGCTGCATGACGGCTACATCGAGGCGACTCATCCAAACGTTTTCAAGCGCACGCCGTTCGCGATGCTCGAGATCTTCGTGCTGATGGCGCAGCGCCCGGAAATAAAAGGCGTGCGCGCCGACACCATCCGGCTGCTGCGGGAACACCGCTACCTGATCAACGACGATTTCCGCAACGATATCCGCAACACCAGCCTGTTCATCGAGTTGTTCAAATGCGAGATCGGCATCCACCGCAACCTGCGGCGGATGAACCGTTACGGCATTCTCGGGCTGTACCTGCCAGAGTTCGGCCACATCGTCGGGCAAATGCAGCACGACCTGTTCCACATCTACACGGTCGACGCCCATACGCTGAACCTGATCAAGCACCTGCGTAAGCTGCAATACACGCAGGTGTCAGAGAAATTCCCGCTGGCCAGCAAGCTCATGGCCAGACTGCCCAAGCCCGAGCTTATTTATCTGGCCGGGCTGTACCACGACATCGGCAAGGGCCGCGGCGGCGATCATTCGGAACTGGGCGCGGTGGATGCCGAAGCGTTCGGCATTCGTCATCACCTGCCCCACTGGGACACCCAGCTGATTGTCTGGCTGGTGCAGAACCATCTGGTGATGTCGACCACCGCCCAGCGCAAGGACTTGTCCGACCCGCAGGTGATTCACGACTTCGCCCAGTTCGTCGGCGATGAAGTGCATCTGGACTACCTCTACGTGCTGACCATCGCCGACATCAACGCGACCAATCCGACGCTGTGGAACTCGTGGCGGGCCAGCCTGTTGCGCCAGCTGTACACCGAGACCAAGCGCGCACTCAAGCGTGGGCTGGAGAATCCGGTCGACCGCGAGGAGCAGATCCGTCGCACCCAAAGCGCCGCCCTGGATATTCTGGTGCGCAGCGGCACTGATCCCGACGACGTCGAGCAATTGTGGTCGCAACTGGGTGATGACTATTTCCTGCGTCACACCGCAGGTGACGTGGCCTGGCACAGCGACGCGATTTTGCAGCAGCCGGCCGATGGCGGCCCGTTGGTGCTGATCAAGGAAACCACCCAGCGCGAGTTCGAAGGCGGCACGCAGATATTCATTTATGCGCCCGACCAGCATGACTTCTTCGCCGTGACCGTGGCGGCGATGGACCAGCTGAACCTGAACATTCACGACGCCCGGGTCATCACCTCCACCAGCCAGTTCACCCTCGACACCTACATCGTGCTCGACAGTGAAGGCGGTTCGATCGGTGAAAACCCGGAGCGCATCAAGGCCATTCGTGAAGGGCTGACCGAGGCGCTGCGCAACCCCGACGATTACCCGACGATCATCAAACGCCGGGTACCGCGTCAGCTCAAGCACTTTGCCTTCGCGCCTGTGGTGACGATTTCCAACGACGCGCAACGGCCAGTCACGGTGCTGGAACTCAGCGCGCCGGATCGCCCCGGGCTGCTGGCGCGACTGGGCAAGATCTTCCTGGAGTTCGATCTGTCACTGCAGAACGCCAAGATCGCCACGTTGGGCGAGCGCGTGGAAGACGTGTTCTTCCTGACCGATGAAAACCACCAGCCGCTGTCCGATCCGCAGCTGTGCCGACGCCTGCAGGATGAAATCGTCGAACAGCTCAGCGTCAATCCCGAGCCCGGCAGCGAGTTGCGCATCAGCATTTGAACCGGCCAGGACGGCCAGCCATACCGACTTGATTCAACGGCGCCCTGCCACATCGTGAACACGAGTGCGGGCGCCCAGCCTTGAGAACGATTCGACATGAATAACGCCCTGCAGCAGCTTCAGCCCTACCCTTTCGAGAAACTCCGCGCTTTGCTCGGTGCCGTCACGCCGAATCCGGACAAACGTCCGATCGCCCTGTCGATCGGCGAACCCAAGCACAAGTCGCCAGAGTTCGTGGCCAAGGCGCTGGCCGACAACCTCGATCAGATGGCGGTCTACCCGACCACGGCAGGGATTCCTGCGCTGCGTGAAGCCATCGCTCACTGGTGCGAGCGCCGTTTCAGCGTGCCGGCCGGCTGGCTGGATGCGGCGAAACATGTGCTGCCGGTCAACGGCACCCGCGAGGCGCTGTTTGCCTTTACCCAGACGGTCGTCAATCGCGCTGACAACGGTTTGGTGATCAGCCCCAACCCGTTTTACCAAATCTATGAGGGCGCGGCGTTTCTGGCCGGCGCCACTCCGCACTATCTGCCTTGCCTGGCCGAACATGGGTTCAACCCGGATTTCGACGCGGTCAGTGCTGATGTCTGGGACCGCTGCCAGATTCTGTTTCTGTGCTCGCCGGGCAACCCGACCGGTGCGCTGATCCCGCTGGAAACCCTGAAGAAGCTTATTGCGCTGGCCGACAAGCACGATTTCGTGATCGCGGCCGACGAGTGCTACAGCGAGCTTTATTTTGACGAAGCGACCCCGCCGGCCGGGCTGCTCAGCGCCTGCGCGGAACTGGGTCGCCAGGATTTCAAGCGCTGCGTGGTGTTCCACAGCCTGTCCAAGCGTTCGAACCTGCCGGGCCTGCGTTCAGGTTTTGTCGCAGGCGATGCCGACATTCTCAAGGCGTTTCTGCTCTATCGCACCTACCACGGCTGCGCAATGCCGGTGCAAACGCAACTGGCAAGCATCGCGGCCTGGAGCGACGAAGAACACGTGCGCGCCAACCGCACGCTGTACCGGGAGAAGTTTGACGCTGTGCTGGAAATCCTCAGCCCGGTCATGGACGTGCAGCGCCCCGACGGCGGCTTCTATCTGTGGCCCAACGTCGGGACTGATGACGCGAAGTTCTGCCGTGATCTGTTCGTCACTGAACACGTGACCGTGGTACCGGGGTCATACCTGTCCCGGGACGTCGACGGCTTCAACCCCGGCGCCGGCCGCGTGCGCATGGCACTGGTCGCACCGCTGGCCGAGTGCATCGAAGCCGCCGAGCGCATCCGGGATTTCGTCACGAGCCGCTGATACCTGTCTTGCTGAGGCGTTATTCGTGCCTCAGTGCGCCAGACCCAGATTGGCTTCGTTGAGATCGAGTTCCGCCAGCACCAGGCGCAGCACGTCATCGCCGATCTGGTGATGACGGTGCAGGTTGTAAAGCTCCAGACGCTGGGCACGCAGGGCGTTGAGGCGCATGCGTTTCTCCAGTTGGTCCATCTGGAAGGCCAGCGCCTGGGCCTCGGCGGTGTCGTTGAATATATCCAGACGCTGGCGGTATTCGGACATGATCCGCGCCTTTACTTCTATCGCGAGCACCGCCTGCGCAGCCTCGGGTGAATCCGTGGCTGCGGGGATCGCTTCGCTCTCCAGTGTCTTGATTGCCGCCTGAGCCGTCCGTTTCCAGGCATCCCGCACTTCGCGCTTCATGCGCGTGTCCGGCTCATTGACCTGCCCACGCAGAAGCAGCGGCAAGCCAATGCTCGCCGACACCAGCGACAGCAGGATCACCCCTGCCGCGATGAAAATCAGCAAATCACGCTCGGGAAAGTCGACGCCGGCGCTGATCAGCAGCGGCACCGACAACGTACCCGCGAGCGTGACTGCACCGCGCACCCCGCCCACCGTCAGCAGCAATGAAGAACGGGTCGACAGATCCAGCGTGCCGTCGCCCCTGCCGCGCCAGCGCCGAATCTGGATCATCAGCCGCCAGACGCTCTGCACCCAGATGTAACGCAACACCGCCAGCACGACGAAAATCGCCAGCACATCCAGGCAACGCCACAACAGTGTCGGCCACAGGGTCGCTTCGTGGTGGGTAACGGCGGTAATGATGTCCGGCAGTTGCAAGCCCAGCAGCAGGAAGATCAGGCCGTTGAAGGCAAACTCCAGGAGGGTCCACACGCTGCGATTGAGCAGTCGAGTGGTGGTCTGGCGGGGCAGCAGATCGACCCAGCTTTGCATCATCCCCGCCGCCACCGCCGAGAGAATGCCGGACAGTTCAAGGCGCTCGGCCAGGACGTAAGCGGCGAACGGCAGCAGCAACATGAAGACAACGTGGGTCGCCGGATCATCCCAGCCCCGGGTGATCATCCGGCTGCGCAGACGCCCCACCACCCAACTGAGCGCAACGCCCACGGCCAGACCGCCACACGCCACCAGCACAAAATTCAGGCTGGCATCGGTCAGGGAGAACACGCCTGTGATGGCAGCTGCGAGGGCAAACTTAAAGGTGACCAGGCCGGTGGCGTCGTTCATTAATGCCTCGCCCTGGAGCATGCGCATGATCGGCGCGGGCAGCCGGTCCTGGGCGATGGCCGAGACCGCCACGGCGTCGGTCGGGGACAGCACCGCGGCCAAGGCAAAGGCGACAGGCAAGGGAATGGAAGGCAGCAGCCAGTGGATGAAGTAACCGGCGCCGATCACGGTAAAAATCACCAGCCCGACCGCGAGGGTCAGGATTGCGCCGCGATAGCGCCAGAGATCGCGCTTGGGCATGCGCCAGCCATCGGAAAACAGCAGCGGCGGCAGGAACAGAAACAGGAACAGCTCAGGGTCGAGCGCCACGTGCAGGCCCAGCGTCGGCCAGGCGAGCAAGGCGCCCGCGGCGATCTGCACCAGCGGCAACGGCAGCGGAATCACCCGGGCCAGCAATCGCGAGACACCTACCAGCGTCAACAAGATAAGGACGGTATAGGCTGTTTGCATTGCGTGTTTCCCCAAGCGTGTGGCACATGACTGACATCGGCAACAGACCCGATGCGTCAGGCAAAGTGCCCCTCATAGCGGCTGCAAGGGATCATGGGCTTCTGATACATCCCTGATAGCCGGCCATTGTCGCCCCAGGTCACGCCGCGCAAACCCACCTCGAACGGACAAAGCGTCGGCCCGCCGCGCTTACCCGGCGTGTACGTGGCATAATCCTCCACCGTTTTTTTCAACCGTCCCGAAAGGAGCAGGCCGATGGCCAAGGAAACCCACACGTTGCACCTGTTTGGGATCAGGGCTTGCGACACAATGAAGAAGGCGCGCACCTGGCTCGATGAAAAATCGGTGAATTACGATTTCCACGACTACAAGACCCAGGGCATTGATCGGGACCACCTGACCCGTTGGTGCAACGAGCATGGCTGGCAGACGGTCCTCAACCGCGCCGGCACGACCTTTCGCAAACTGGAGGAGGCGCAGAAAGCCGACCTCGACCAGGAAAAGGCCATTGAGCTGATGCTCGCCCAGCCCTCGATGATCAAACGCCCGGTGCTGGATCTTGGCGACAAAACCCTGATTGGCTTTAAACCCGAACTGTACGCTGCGGCTATCGCCTGATTGAGATAGCCCTAAATAACGAGGTATCTGCATGTCCACTTCTCTGTTCAGCCTGGCCTTTGGCGTTGGCACACAAAACCGTCAAGGCACCTGGCTGGAAGTTTTCTACGCCCTGCCGCTGCTCAACCCGTCGGCTGAAATCGTCGCCGCCATCGCGCCGATCCTCGGCTACACCGGTGGCAATCAGGCCATCGCATTCAACACCGATCTGTCCTCGCGTCTGGCCAATGCACTCAAGGGTATCGACGACACCCAGGCCGCACTGCTGACCCGACTCGCCGAAAGCCACAACCCGCTGGTTGCCACGCTGCTGGCTGAAGACGCCGCGCTGACCTCCACCCCTGAGGCTTACCTCAAGCTGCATTTGCTGTCCCATCGTCTGGTCAAGCCCCACGGTTTGAGCCTCGCCGGCGTGTTCCCCCTGCTGCCGAACGTCGCGTGGACCAGCCAGGGCGCCATCGACCTAGGCGAACTGGCCGAGCGTCAGTTGGAAGCTCGCCTGAAAGGCCACTTTCTGGAGGTCTTCTCGGTGGACAAATTCCCGAAAATGACCGACTACGTCGTGCCGGCCGGTGTGCGCATCGCTGACACGGCGCGCGTGCGTCTGGGCGCCTACATCGGCGAAGGCACCACCGTGATGCACGAAGGTTTCGTCAACTTCAACGGCGGCACCGAAGGCCCGGGCATGATCGAAGGTCGCGTGTCGGCTGGCGTATTCGTCGGCAAGGGTTCGGACCTGGGCGGCGGCTGCTCGACCATGGGCACGCTGTCGGGCGGCGGCAACATGGTGATCAAGGTCGGCGAAGGCTGCCTGATCGGCGCGAACGCCGGCATCGGCATTCCGTTGGGCGATCGCAACACCGTTGAAGCCGGTCTGTACGTCACCGCCGGCACCAAAGTGGCGCTGCTGGACGACAAAAACGAGCTGGTCAAAGTCGTGAAGGCCCGTGAGCTGGCCGGCCAACCAGACCTGCTGTTCCGTCGCAACTCGCAGACCGGCGCAGTGGAGTGCAAATCCCACAAGTCGGCCATCGAGCTGAACGAAGCGCTGCACGCTCACAACTGATCGATGCTGCGTGCGGGTTCGGTTTCCTTCAGGGGCCGAACCCGCCTCAACGAGCGTGACTGATATGCCCCTCATTTCTCCCTGGCGCGCTGACTTTCCGGCCATCGACGCCCTGCAACGGCAAGGCCAGATCTACCTGGACAGCGCCGCCACCGCCCAAAAGCCCCAAGCCCTGATCGACGCCACGGTGCATTACTACGCCAATGGCGCGGCGAACGTGCATCGCGCCCAGCACCTGCCGGGCGCGATGGCAACACAGGCCTTCGAGGACACGCGGCGCAAGGCCGGCGAATGGCTGAATGCAGGAGCGGCCGGGCAGATCGTTTTCACCCATGGTGCCACGTCCGCGTTCAACCTGCTCGCGTATGGTCTGGAGCATGTGTTCCAGGCCGGCGACGAGATTGTCATCAGCGCGCTGGAGCACCACGCCAATCTGTTGCCCTGGCAGCAACTGGCCCTGCGTCGCGACCTGAAGCTGGTTGTCCTGCCCGTCACCGAGGCGGGTGTGATTGATGTTGAGGCCGCCGCCGAACTCATCACTCCAGGCACCCGATTGCTGGCAGTCAGCCAGTTGTCCAACGTGCTCGGCACCTGGCAGCCGGTCCGGCAACTGGTCGCGCTGGCCCAGGCACAGGGCGCGCTGACGGTGATTGATGGCGCCCAAGGCGTCGTCCATGGCCGACACGATGTGCAGGACATCGGCTGCGACTTCTATGTGTTTTCCAGCCACAAGCTCTATGGCCCGGACGGCGTGGGCGTGCTGTTCGGCCGACATCAGGCGCTGGCACAGTTGCAGCATTGGCAGTTCGGCGGCGAAATGGTCCTGCAGACCGGTTACCAGACGGCTACGTTTCGTCCTGCACCGCTGGGCTTCGAGGCGGGCACGCCGCCCATCAGCGCGGTGATCGGCCTCGGCGCGACGCTGGATTATCTCAACGCACTCAATCAATCCGCTGTCGCCGAATACGAAGCCCGCCTGCATGAGCGGCTGCGCGCCGGGCTGATGCTGCGCGACGGCGTAAGAGTGCTGGGCGATCCCCACGTGGCGCTGGTGAGTTTCATCGTCGAGGGCGTGCACAACGCCGATCTTGCGCACCTGCTGACCGAGCAAGGGGTTGCCGTTCGCGCCGGTCACCACTGCGCCATCCCGTTGATCAGTGGTTTGGGCCTCTCTGGCGCAATCCGCGTGTCGCTGGGGCTGTACAACGATTCCGATGATCTGGAGCGGTTTTTCATCGCACTGGATCAAGCGTTGGAGCTGTTGCGATGAGCCTGCCGTCCGATGCGCATGCGGCGCTGGAGACCTTCAACGGGTCATTGAGCTGGGAGCAGCGCGCACGGTTGCTGATGCAATGGGGTGATCGGCTGCCGCCCATGAGCGACGAAGAAAAAACCGACGAGCATCGGGTGGACGGCTGCGAGAGCAAGGTCTGGCTGATGGGCGACGTGATCGACGGGCACTGGCAGTTCCGCGCTGCCAGCGATGCGCGGTTGATTCGGGGGCTGGTGGCATTGCTTCTGGCTCGGGTCAACGGCCTGTCGTTGCAAGAACTGCAGCAGGTGGATCTGGTTGAGTGGTTCACGCAGTTGGGATTGACCCGTCAGCTGTCCCCCTCCCGCAGCAACGGGCTGAATGCCGTGTTGCAGAAGATGCGACAGCTGGCCGGCTGAGACCGCTTACCCAGCCGTCAGGCCGCAGGCTGCTCCTTGGTCCGCTCCGACGGGCGTCGCACGCCGGCGACGATTTTGTCCACGGCCTTGGTCGCGGCGACCATCCCGAACGTGGCGGTGACCATCATGACCGCGCCAAAACCACCCGCGCAGTCCAGCTTCACGCCGTCGCCGACGAAGCTTTTCTGGAGGCAAATGCTGCCGTCCGGTTTCGGATAGCGCAGTTGCTCGGTGGAGAACACGCACGGCACGCTGTAATGGCGGGTGACGGTGCGAGAAAAGCCGTAGTCCCGGCGCAGGGTCGAACGCACTTTGGACGCCAGCGGATCGTTGAATGTCCGGTTGAGGTCGCAGACCTGAATCAGGGTCGGGTCGATCTGCCCACCCGCGCCGCCGGTGGTAATGATCTGGATCTTGCGGCGCTTGCACCAGGCGATGAGTGCCGCTTTGGCGTTGACGCTGTCGATGCAATCGAGCACGCAGTCGATGTCCGGCGTGATGTATTCGGCCATGGTCTCTCGGGTGACGAAGTCGGCGACGGCGTGGACCACGCAATCGGGATTGATCTCCCGCAGACGGTCGGCCATGACTTCGACCTTGGCGCGGCCAACGGTGCTGCTCAGGGCGTGCAACTGGCGGTTGCTGTTGCTGACGCACACGTCGTCCAGGTCAAACAGGGAAATCTCGCCCACGCCACAGCGCGCCATGGCTTCCGCCGCCCAGGAACCCACGCCGCCGATGCCGACCACTGCCACGTGGGCCGCGCGCAGGCGTTCCAGGCCCTCGATGCCGTACAGGCGGGCGACGCCAGCGAAACGCGGATCTTCTGTGCTCATGACCAATACCCCAAAAAACCGGCGCGCATTATAGGCCCTGACGGCGATTCGCAAAGCGCTGAGTTGCAGGCGTTTGGTCTGAAAGTCAGCGCTTTCCCGGCAGGCCCGCAGAGAGTTGGCAACGTCGCACATGCGAGGCCGAACAGAACTTGAACACGTGTCGGTTGCCAAAGTTTCGGCCCGCTGTACCCTGTCACTCCTCCCCGTTCCCCTTTTGGAACCTGAAGCACCTATGTCATCGCGTAAATTTGGACTCAACCTCGTTGTCGTCGTGGCGATCGCTGCGCTGTTCACCGGCTTCTGGGCGCTGATCAACCGCCCCGTCACCGCCCCCAACTGGCCTGAACAGATCTCCGGCTTTTCCTATTCGCCTTTCCGGCTGGGACAGAATCCGCAGAAGGATCTCTACCCGTCCGACGAAGAAATGCGTCAGGACCTGGAGCTGATGAGCAAGCAGACGGACAACATCCGTATCTACTCGGTGGACGGCACGCTCAAGGACATCCCCAAGCTGGCCGAGGAGTTCGGCCTGCGGGTGACCCTCGGCATCTGGATCAGTCCGGACCTGGAGCGAAACGAGCGCGAAATCACCACGGCGATCGAACTGGCGAACACCTCGCGCAGCGTCGTTCGCGTGGTGGTCGGCAACGAAGCGCTGTACCGCGAAGAGATCAAACCCAAGGACCTGATGGCCGCCCTCGACCGCGTGCGCGCCGCCGTCAAAGTCCCGGTGACCACGTCCGAGCAGTGGCATATCTGGGAGAAGTACCCGGAACTGGCCAAGCACGTTGACCTGGTCGCCGCGCACATCCTGCCGTACTGGGAATACATCCCGATGGATAAGGCCGGGCAGTACGTGCTCGACCGCGCCCGCGAATTGAAACGCATGTTCCCGAAAAAACCGCTGCTGCTCTCTGAAGTCGGCTGGCCAAGCAACGGCCACATGCGTGGCGGTGCGGACGCCACCCAGGCGGATCAAGCGGTTTACCTGCGCACGCTGGTCAACAAGCTCAACCGTCAGGGCTTCAACTACTTCGTGATCGAGGCCTTCGACCAGCCGTGGAAAGCCAGCGACGAAGGCTCTGTCGGGGCGTATTGGGGCGTTTACAACGCTGCCCGCCAGCAGAAATTCAATTTCGAAGGCCCGGTCGTGGCGATCCCGCAGTGGCGCGTGCTCGCGATCGGCTCGGCGGTATTGGCGATGCTGGCCCTCGCCTTGCTGCTGATTGATGGCTCGGCGCTGCGTCAGCGTGGCCGGACATTCCTGACCTTCATCGCCTTCCTGTGCGGCTCGGTTCTGGTGTGGATCGGCTACGACTACAGTCAGCAATACAGCACCTGGTTCAGCCTGCTCGTAGGATTTTTACTGGCACTGGGCGCGTTCGGTGTTTTCATCGTGCTGCTGACCGAGGCGCACGAACTGGCCGAAGCGGTGTGGACGCACAAGCGCCGCCGCGAATTCCTGCCCGTTGAAGGGGATTCGGCTTACAGACCGAAAGTCTCTATCCACGTGCCCTGCTACAACGAGCCGCCGGAAATGGTCAAACAGACCCTCAACGCACTGGCCGCACTGGATTACCCGGATTTCGAAGTGTTGCTGATCGACAACAACACCAAGGACCCCGCCGTGTGGGAGCCGGTCAAGGCCCACTGCGAAATGCTCGGCCCGCGCTTCAAGTTTTTCCACGTCGCACCGCTGGCCGGGTTCAAGGGCGGCGCCCTGAACTACCTGATCCCGCACACCGCGCCGGACGCCGAAGTGATTGCCGTGATCGACTCGGACTACTGCGTTGATCGCAACTGGCTCAAGCACATGGTCCCTCACTTCGCCGATCCGAAAATCGCCGTGGTGCAGTCGCCTCAGGACTACCGCGATCAGCACGAAAGTGCGTTCAAGAAGCTCTGCTACTCCGAATACAAAGGCTTCTTCTACATCGGCATGGTCACCCGCAACGACCGCGACGCGATCATTCAGCACGGCACCATGACCATGACCCGTCGCTCGGTTCTGGAAGAACTGGGCTGGGCGGACTGGTGCATCTGCGAAGACGCCGAGCTGGGCCTGCGCGTGTTCGAAAAAGGCTATTCGGCGGCGTACGCCCACAACAGCTTCGGCAAGGGCCTGATGCCCGACACCTTCATCGACTTCAAAAAGCAGCGTTTCCGCTGGGCGTATGGCGCGATTCAGATCATCAAGCGTCACGCCGCCAGCCTGCTGCGCGGCAAAGACACCGAACTGACCCGTGGCCAGCGTTATCACTTCCTCGCGGGGTGGCTGCCGTGGGTGGCCGATGGCATGAACATCTTCTTCACGGTTGGCGCATTGCTCTGGTCGTCGGCGATGATCATCGTGCCCAACCGGGTTGACCCGCCGCTGCTGATTTTCGCGATCCCGCCGCTGGCGCTGTTCTTCTTCAAGGTCGGCAAGATCATCTTCCTTTACCGTCGCGCCGTGGGCGTGAACCTCACGGATGCGTTCTATGCGGCCCTCGCGGGGCTGGCGCTGTCTCACACCATCGCCAAAGCGGTGCTCTACGGGTTCTTCACCACCAGCATCCCGTTCTTCCGCACCCCGAAAAACGCCGAAAGCCATGGCTTGCTGGTGGCGATTTCCGAGGCCCGCGAAGAGCTGTTCATCATGCTGATGCTGTGGGGCGCCGCGCTGGGCATCTGTCTGGTGCAGGGCCTGCCGAGCAACGACATGCGCTTCTGGGTCATCATGCTGCTGGTGCAGTCGCTGCCGTACCTCGCGGCGCTGATCATGGCGTTTCTGTCTTCGCTGCCGAAACCAAAACCGGCAGACGAACCCGCTACTGCCTGAAACAATGGGGCGCTGTACTAAACGGCGGCCTTCGGGTCGCCGTTTTGCTTTAAGCTATTCGCCGGTTTATCGCCTTGCCTTCACTCAATATCTCGGACTTTTCATGACAGCCCCAGCCGACCTCTCGCCCACGCTGCAACTCGCCTGCGACCTGATCCGTCGCCCATCCGTCACGCCACTGGACGCCGACTGCCAGGCCGTGATGATGAAACGCCTGAGCGATGCCGGTTTTGCCCTGGAGCCTATGCGTATTCAGGATGTGGATAACTTCTGGGCCACCCACGGCAGCCAGGAGGGTCCGGTGCTGTGTTTTGCCGGTCACACCGACGTCGTGCCGACCGGCCCGGTTCAGGCCTGGCAGAACGATCCGTTCAGCGCGCTGATCGACGAAGACGGCATGCTCTGCGGCCGTGGCGCGGCGGACATGAAAGGCAGCCTGGCGTCGATGATTGTCGCCACCGAGCGTTTCGTTGCCGACCACCCGAACCATAAGGGCAAGATTGCCTACCTGATCACCAGCGACGAAGAAGGCCCGGCCCACCACGGCACCAAAGCGGTGGTCGAGCGCTTGGCGGCGCGCAAGGAGCGTCTCGACTGGTGCATCGTCGGCGAACCGTCGAGCACGACACTGGTGGGCGATGTGGTCAAGAACGGCCGTCGCGGCTCACTGGGCGCAACCCTCACCGTCAAAGGCATTCAGGGCCACGTCGCCTACCCGCATCTGGCGAAGAACCCTATTCATCTGGCAGCACCTGCGCTGGCCGAGCTGGCCGCCGAGCACTGGGACAACGGCAATGATTTCTTCCCGCCCACCAGCTTCCAGATTTCCAACCTGAATTCCGGCACCGGCGCGACCAACGTGATCCCGGGGGATCTGGTGGCGGTGTTCAATTTCCGCTTCTCCACCGAATCCACCGTCGAAGACCTCAAGCAGCGCGTGGCCGCTATTCTCGACAAGCATGACCTGGACTGGCACGTGGAATGGGCGCTGTCCGGCCTGCCGTTCCTCACCGAACCGGGTGCGCTGCTGGACGCAGTGTCGGCGAGCATCAAACACGTCACCGGCCGCGACACCCGTGCGTCGACCAGCGGCGGCACGTCGGACGGTCGCTTCATCGCCACCCTCGGTACCCAAGTGGTTGAACTGGGGCCGGTCAATGCGACGATCCATCAGGTCAACGAACGCATCCTCGCCAGCGATCTCGACGTGCTGACCGAGATCTACTACCAGACTCTGGTCAAGTTGCTCGCCTGATGCTGACTTGCCCGATCTGCTCCGCCCCGCTCGATTCAGCGGATAACGGCGTCGTGTGCCCGGCCGGGCACCGCTTCGACCGCGCCCGTCAGGGGTACCTGAACCTGCTGCCCGTGCAGCACAAGAACAGCCGCGACCCTGGCGACAATCAGGCGATGGTCGAGGCGCGCCGCGACTTTCTCAACGCGGGGCATTACGCACCGGTGGCCAAACGGCTGGCAGAACTGGCTGCCGAGCGCCCCCCCGCGCATTGGCTCGACATCGGTTGCGGCGAGGGTTATTACACCGCGCAGATCGCCCAGGGCCTGCCCAACGCTGACGGCTATGCGCTGGACATCTCTCGCGAAGCGGTGAAGCGCGCCTGCAAACGTGACCCGAAGATCACTTGGTTGATTGCCAGCATGGCCCGCGTGCCGCTGCCGGATGCGAGCATGCAGTTCATCGCCAGCGTGTTCAGCCCGCTCGACTGGGCCGAGGCCAAGCGTCTGCTGTCGCCGGGCGGCGGCCTGATGCGTGTAGGACCGACCAATGATCACCTGATGGAATTGCGCCAGCGCCTGTACGACGAAGTCCGCGATTACAGCGATGACAAGCACCTGGCGCTGGTGCCGGAAGGCATGAGCCTGCAGCACAGCGAAACCCTGCGCTTCACCCTGACACTGGTGGACGGCCAGGCCCGCGCCAATCTGCTCGCCATGACGCCCCACGGCTGGCGCGCCAGTGCTGAACGCCGCGCGAACGTTGTCGATCAGGCCGAGCCGTTCGAGGTTACGGTGTCCATGCGCTACGATTATTTCGTCCTGAATTGACGGCTTGAAGCACCCGAACAGACTGAATCCGCGAGTGGATTTTCCAGCACAACCAAGAGGCATCCATGCGCCAACCCGATATCGAGATTTACCTGAAAGACGCTGACGTCGACCACAAGGCAATCACCGCCTGGCTCACCGCAGACATCGGCCCTTGCACCGACTGGACACAGAAAGGCCAGACCTGGAAATGCCAAGCGGGCGACGTGCCCGTGACCTGGATTCCCAAGGCCGTCGGCAAGTGGAACAGCCTGTGCCTGGACAGCGACAAAACCCCGTGGGACGACGATATCGCCTGCGCCCGCGCCGCCTTCGCCACGTTGAAAGTCGAAGTGCGCTGCGCGCCGGGGACCTGGGTCGAGGAAGAGAGTGACGCCGAAGCCGATCAATGGATTCGCATCAGCGTTGATGGTGAAGAAGAAATCACCTGGCATACGTCCTGATACGTCATCCCGCCGGGCACCCGCGCCGCTTTGCCCATCCCCACCAGATGCGGCAAACTGGCGGCCTCGCGGGCGTCGCCCCTCTCAGCAGAACTCTATGACCCGTTCCCCGTTTCGCCGTCTTGTATTCGGCACCGTGCGCCGCCTGCTTTACCTCTGGGTGCGCTCGGAGACGATCAACCAGTCGTCTTTCACCCTCAATCTCGACCGCAGCCGCCCGGTTTTCTACGCGCTGCAAAACCCTTCGATGAGCGACCTTGCCGTCCTCGACACCGAGTGCCGCAAGGCCGGTCTGCCGCGCCCGGTACTCTCCGTGGCGGTTGGCAATCTGACCGAGCCGGCTGCGTTTTTCTACCTGACGCCCGAGCCCGACTGGCTGGGCCGCCACGACAAACGCGGCGCGCCACCGACCCTTGAACGTCTGGTCGGCGCAGTCACGCAAAATGCCACGGAAGATGCGCAAATCATTCCGGTCAGCGTGTTCTGGGGCCAGTCCCCGGACAAGGAAGACAGCCCGTGGAAACTGCTGTTTGCCGATAGCTGGAAGGTGACCGGGCGTCTGCGTCGCTTCGTGACCATTCTGATCCTGGGCCGCAAAACCCGCGTGCAGTTCTCGGCGCCGGTTCATCTGCGTGAGCTGGTCGATCAGAACAAGGGTTACGAGCGCACGGTGCGCATGGCTCAACGCTTGCTGCGTGTGCATTTCCGCAACCTGAAGACCTCCGTCATCGGACCGGACCTTTCGCACCGTCGCCATCTGGTCAAAGGGCTGGTGGCGGACCCGCTGGTCAGGCAGGCCATTCTCGACGAGGCCGCTCGGGAGAAAATCACCGAAGCCAAGGCCCGTGAAAAAGCCCTGCACTACGGCAACGAAATCGCCTCGGACTACACCTACACCGCCATCCGTTTTCTGGAAGTGGTGCTGAGCTGGTTCTGGAACAAGATTTACGACGGCATCAAGGTCAGTCACCTGGAGGGCGTGCAGAACGTCGCCCAGGGCAACGAGATCATTTATGTGCCGTGCCACCGCAGCCACATCGACTACCTGCTGCTGTCGTACCTGCTGTTTCGGAACGGCCTGACCCCGCCGCACATTGCCGCCGGCATCAACCTGAACATGCCGGTGATCGGCGGCCTGTTGCGGCGCGGCGGCGCGTTTTTCATGCGCCGCACGTTCAAGGGTAATCCGCTGTACACCGCGGTGTTCAACGAATACCTGCACACGCTGTTCACCAAAGGTTTCCCGGTGGAGTACTTCGTCGAAGGCGGACGTTCGCGCACCGGGCGCATGTTGCAGCCGAAGACCGGGATGCTGGCGATCACCCTGCGCAGTTTCCTGCGCAACTCGCGCATGCCCATTGTGTTCGTGCCGGTGTACATCGGCTACGAACGCGTGCTGGAAGGCCGGACTTACCTGGGCGAACTGCGCGGTGCGGCAAAGAAGAAAGAGTCGATCTTCGACATCTTCAAAGTCATTGGCGCGCTGAAGCAGCGCTTCGGCCAGGTCTCGGTCAACTTCGGTGAGCCGATCAAGCTGACCGAGTTTCTCGACCATGAGCAGCCGGACTGGCGCACCCAGGAACTGGGCCCGGTGTTCAAACCGGCCTGGCTCAACGAGACCACCCACCGTCTGGGCGAACGCGTGGCACGCCATCTGAACGAAGCGGCGGCGATCAATCCGGTGAATCTGGTGGCGCTGGCGTTGCTGTCGACAGCCAAACACGCGCTGGACGATCAAGCCCTGGCGCGGGTGCTGGATCTGTACCTGACGCTGTTACGCACCGTGCCCTACTCGCCCCATACCACGCTGCCGGACGGCGATGGACGGGCGCTCATCGCGCACGTCAAAGGCATGAACCTGCTCTCGGAACTCAGCGATGCGCTGGGCAAGATTCTGTATCTGGACGAGCAGAATGCCGTCCTGATGACGTACTACCGCAACAACGTGCTGCACATCTTTGCGCTGCCCTCGTTGCTGGCCTGCTTCTTCCAGAGCTCGTCACGCATGAGCCGCGAACAGATTCTGCGGTATACGCGGGCGCTGTACCCGTACCTGCAATCGGAGCTGTTCATCCGCTGGTCGCTGGACGATCTGGATGACGTCATCGATCAGTGGCTGACGGCGTTTGTCGATCAGGGCCTGCTGCGATTCGAGAACGGCGTGTACCTGCGCCCGGCGCCGAGCTCGCGCGCTTTTGTGATGCTGACGGTGCTGTCGCGAGCGATTGCCCAGACTTTGCAGCGTTTCTACATGGCGATTTCCCTGCTGCTCAACAGCGGTCAGCACACGCTCACCGCCGAAGGGCTCGAGGAGTTGTGCACGACGATGGCCCAGCGGCTGTCGATCCTGCACGGCCTGAATGCGCCGGAGTTTTTCGACAAGAGCCTGTTCCGGCATTTCATTCAGACGCTGCTGGATCAGGGCGTTCTGCGCACCGACGCGGCAGGCAAGTTGAGCTATCACGATATGTTGGGGGATCTGGCCGAAGGCGCCGCCAAGCGGGTATTGCCAGCGGAAATCAGGCTGTCGATCCGCCAGGTGGCGTTGCATCGCAGTGATGAAGTCATTGGGGACGCGCCGATCGCCTGAGCGACGACGCACGCCCTCTCACCTGTTTCACCTGACAAGGAACATCACATGAAACACATCCTGCTCACCCTCATGACCACTGTGCTGGCCGCTTGCGCCCATACGCCGGACAACCTGCCGGGCTCGGTGGACGGCGAAGTGTTTTACCTGCAGCGCATGGCGCTTCCGCCAACCGCTACGCTGAAGGTCTCGCTGCAGGACGTGACGCTGGCAGACGCGCCCGCGCAGATCCTCGCCAGCCAGAACGGCCCGATCAAAGGCCAGGTGCCGCTGCCGTTTCAGCTGACCTACGATCAGAAGCAGGTCCAGCCGGGTCACACTTACTCGGTCAGCGCGCGCATCGAGGTGGACGGCAAGTTGCTGATGATCAGCACCGAGCGCTACACGGTGGACCTGACGCTGGACGAAAAACCGCCCGTCAAAATTCGCTTGAGCCCGGCCCGTTAATCGGGCGTGGATCACAGACCGTTGAAAAGGACATTACCCATGCTGCGTCGCTCCCTCTCGTTCACTGGTATATGCGCCGGCCTGCTGTTATCGGCCAGTGCCTTCGCGCTGTCGCTCAATGATCTGTCGCAATCGGACGCCACCGGCGGACTGAAGGATGCCCTCACCCAGAGCGCCCAGGTCGCCGTCAAGCAACTGGGCGTACCAGGTGGGTTCAGCAACAACAAGGATGTTCGCATCGAACTGCCCGGCAGCCTGGGCAAGGTCGCCAAGAAGATGAAACAGTTCGGCATGGGTACTCAGGTCGACCAGCTGGAAACCAGCATGAACCAAGCGGCGGAAGCGGCGATGCCCCAGGCGCGGACGTTGCTGGTCGATGCCGTGAAGAAGATGAGTGTGTCCGACGCCAAAGCCATCCTCAGCGGCGGCAAGGACTCGGCCACCCAGTACCTGAGCACTTCCAGCCGCGAACAGATCCGCGCCAAATTTCTGCCCATCGTCAAGCAGGCCACTGACAAAGTCGGGCTGGTGCAGAAATACAACGCCTTCGCCGGTCAGGCCGCGACGCTGGGCGTGCTGGACGCGAAGAGCTCGAACATCGAAGGCTACGTCACCGAGAAGGCGTTGAACGGCCTGTTCGAAATGATCGCCAAACAGGAAGAAAGCATCCGCGCCAACCCGGCGGCGGCGGCGACCGGTCTGGCGAAGAAAGTGTTCGGCGCGCTGTGAAGGCAAGCGCCCCCGCCGGACCCGGCCGCCCCAAGGATCTGGCCAAGCGCCAGGCCATTCTCGAAGCCGCCAAAAACCTGTTCATCCGCAACGGTTACGCCAACACCAGCATGGACGCCGTCGCCGCTGAGGCCGGGGTCTCCAAGCTCACCGTCTACAGCCACTTCACCGACAAGGAGACT
This sequence comes from Pseudomonas sp. W2Oct36, assembly GCF_041060465.1. NCBI lineage: Bacteria > Pseudomonadati > Pseudomonadota > Gammaproteobacteria > Pseudomonadales > Pseudomonadaceae > Pseudomonas > Pseudomonas sp. W2Oct36. Next base: position 12,413 of record NZ_JAUERW010000015.1, on the reverse strand, counting down.
TTGTTCTCCTGCGCAGTGGTTGCTCGCTGCGAGGAACAGGTGCCGGGGTTGTTCGTGGATGTGCCGGTTGATGAGCCCGTTGAAACAGTATTGCTGGGTATTGCCAGAGGGTTTCAAACGCTGATCAACAGCCCGGAGTCCATCGACCTGAACCGTTTGATCATCGCGTTGGGGCCTCAGGGGTCATCGCTGACTCAAGTGTTCTTCGAAGCAGGACCACAGCGAGTCTTGCACGAGCTTGAGCGGTTCCTTCGCAAGCTGAGCGGTAAAAACGGCCTGCATTTCGAATCGCCGCTTGATGCGGCGGGGCATTTTTTGAGTTTGATCAAAGGCGTGCATCATTTCAGGCTTCTCATCGGCACCGGGGAAATACCGGACGAGCGAGCTGCCGACCGCCACGCCAGGGACGTGGTGGCGCTGTTCTTGAAGGCGTATCGGGTTTAAGGCTGTAGATTCGATGGCGCGCGCACCGGCCTCTTCCCGGCTGAAGCCGGTCCCACTGAAAGCAGTGCGTGCATCCGCGGATACTGGCGCCCGGCCAATATTGTGGGACCGGCTTTAGCCGGGAATGCCTCAGGCGTCACACCACAAATCTGATGGTGATCACACCGGCCTATTCCCGGCTGAAGCCGGTCCTACTGAACGCAGAGCGTGCATCCGCGGATACTGGCGTCGGTCCTACAAGCCGCGCGCGCCTGTGGGACCGGTTTGGGTTCTGTCAACGAGGCTCGTGCATCGGGCAGCCGTTGTGGCTGGCGCGGAAGCCTGAGGAAAGCTCATAGGACGGCTTGCGCACCCGCATGACGCCGCCCAGTGGACGGTGTTCAACCACGCCGTGCCAAGGGCTGAAGGCCATACCCTCGTCGATTTCCTGCTGGCGTTCGTCTGACCAACTGTCCTGAAGCGGCACCTCGATACGGGCAACGGTCACGAAGGGGCTCAGCTCCTCGGACCATTCCACCGAAGCATCTTCAATCGGCATTTTTTCAAGGTCGGTGGCCAGCTGGATACGCACGTCCCAGACCCCTCCCTTGCTCGCAAAGTGACTGCGCACCGCTTCCCGCAAGCCGTCCGGGTGGCCATTCAGGTCCACCTTCTGGTTGGTCAACGCGGTGAGTTCAGGGGACACAGGCACCACGCTCAGCTTGGCGTAGTAGCGGCCATAGAGAAACGGCACGATGCTGTTATAGGTCTCCCCGAGCAGGTGGGTCATCGGGTGCCCGCCCAGTGACCTGAGCGTGCCACTCTCCCCGCCCACGGCTTCAACCACCGACTCCAGACCGCGGAAGAAGGCCGACAGCGCTTTCTTCATGTTGGGCACTTTGTCGGTGGTCTTGGCCAACAGCTTCAGCGTCTTGAGAAAATCCTTGGGCGTGGCGGCCGTGAACGCCTTGGCGTTCTGCATCACGAAGTCCTGGGTGACCTGGCCTTCACTGCCCGGCAAGCGTGCGCCCTGCACACCGACCAGCTTGATGGCCAGACCGCGTGGCGTCGACACCTTGTCGTCGAGCAGATCACCTGGATTGGTGGAAAAGCGCATCTTCACGTCCAGCGTGCCGGGATGCGCAAAGACACCCTGGGCCAGCTCGGGCGGCAGATTATCCAGAATGCGGATTTGCCCATGCAGCAAACCGTGGGCTTTGGCATGCACGCTGCGTATGGCATGGCCGCCATCTTCGTAGGTGGTTTCCAGAATACTGTGCATGGCCTCAGCCAGCTCTTTGCTCGTCTGAGCCTCGTCATCGGGTATCTGCTCGAACTGCGGCTCGAACGGCAAGGGGGTCACGGACAACGTGGAAGCGCTCATCGGTTATCTCCGGCTACGGATCAGGTCAGGTTTGGCTCCGATGAGCGCACACTCATAGGGTGGCTTTTCTGGCATCGGCACAGCAGATGACTGCGCCGATGATTGCCGGGTTCATCGAATCGCATGAATTTCACGGCCGCGCGTTCTTCAGCGCCTTTATCGGGTAAATGTCGTAGCGGCTGGATTTGCCGTCCAGCGCGTAAGACGGCTTGGCCCCTTCGATGCACGGTGCCTTGCGCGGGCGTTTGACGACAACGCGGTGGCTAGCCAGCGCCAGCGCCGCTTCCAGCAACGCCGGGGCGTCCATGTCGTCGCCCACCAAAGGCCGGAACAGGCGCATTTCCTTCTTCACCAATGCGGTCTTTTCCCGGTGGGGAAACATCGGATCAAGGTAGATGACCTGGGGCGGCTCGCCTTCCCATTGCCGAATCAGCTCGATGGAGTTGCCGGTCAACAGGCGCATCTGCGCGATGATCCCGCCCACGTCCAGATCCCTCGCACCGCGCGCCAGGCCGTCTTCGAGCAGCGCGGCGATAATGGGCTGCCGCTCGATCAGGCTCACTTCACAACCCAGACTCGCCAGCACGAACGCATCCTTGCCCAGCCCTGCCGTGGCATCCAGCACCCGAGGCCGTACGCCCGGCTGAATACCCACGGCCTTGGCGATCATCTGCCCGCTGCCGCCGCCAAACAGACGCCGATGGGCCGCCTTGCCTTCGATGAAATCCACTCGGACCGGGCCCGGTGCATCGTTACCCAGTTGCTGCAATTGCAGGCCATCTTCGGCTACTTGCAGGGCAAAATCCGCGTCGGCGTCGTCCAGCGGCAAACCCAGTCGCTGCGCCCACTGCGCTGCGGTGTCCTGCCCGTCGGGGGTCAGGCTGTCGACCCGAATGCGGCTGCCCGCGTGCTGCTCAGTCATTGTCTCTACGCGCTCAAATATTCTTAATGATTGGCAACATCTGCCGATAACAAAAGTATCCGGCATTTTGCCAGACCCACGGGCTGTACTGAGCGCTTATGTCAGACATTCAGCAAACCTCCTCGATAGGCTATTTGACGTACGCAGGCGACTACAGCGTACGCAATACCCAAACCCTGAGCGGCGTTACGCAGCTCTGGCAGGATGCGTTTGCCCGTGCGATGGCTCAACAGGTCGATGACAACGCCGGCACAGCGCCCGAATACAGCGCCGTTGCCACGAATGACAGCCTGACCGGCGAGCCGGTGGCCGGCGCCACCGCACTGGACAAGATCGTCGAGCAGCGTGAATGCCCGGTTCAGGACAAGGAAATCGCGCCGCCGGAGCCGTTGTTCCTGCCGATCGCCGAGTTCGAATGGGATCTTGCCGACAAGCCGGCCAAGCCGTTCACCGCGATGGAAATGATCGAGCAGCAGCGCAACCTCGAATTCGATGACACCTGGGTTCGCCCAACCGTGCTCAACCCCTACGATGACAGCGTTGAACCCGGCCCGGGCCCTCAGCCTCGCCCACTGTTCCTGCCGATTGCCGAGTTTGAATGGGACCTGGCCGACAAGCCCGCCACACCCTTCAGCGCTGAAGAGATGACCGAGCAGCAGCGTCATTTGGCCTTCGATAACGGCTGGGCGCGGCCGATTGTGCTGCAGAACCTTCGTATCGCTGCCTGACGCCAGGCCGCAACCCAGCGCAGCACACAACCTCGCTCGCCTCCCCTAGCGACACACCCGCCAGCGTCCCATGTCCAGATGAAAGTGATTTCGGTGTGCAGCGTTGTACTCCGGGCTCAGCACCGTATTGAACTGCTGGCAGGCGCCATCCCTCACCAATCGCAGAAAACGCCCCTCCTCGCCCTCGTCTTTCCAGTCCTTGAGCACCGAAATCCTGCGCCCGTCTGCCAGTCGAAACCCGGCGATGTCCAGCGCGTTGGCGGTAGCGTGCTGGCTCAGTCGACCTTCACTGCGGTTGTAGATGTTGCGGCAGGCGAAGCTGCCAAGGTGATCGATCCTGGCGACCTTTTGCCCGAATACCGCCTGGGCCGCTGGCTGCAATTGATGAATATCGAACAGCGCATACGCCACTGCCAGACGACAACTGGACAGAAAGCTGCTGCTCAGCGCGATGTCGCCGCCCTGGATACGCAGGGTGTTGGTGAGCGGGCATTTGGCGTCGGCGGCGCTGTCGACCTGGTGCGTGTAGCGCAGGGTCGACGTTTGCAGCGCGGCGTCGCACAACGCCGGATCCTCCTGCAATCGCCAGAGTTTGAAAGGTGTAAGGAGGTTGGGCTCGTCCCGCACATTCAGCGGGGCCCACGGGTTCCAGCGGTCGGCGACAGGCAACCAGCCACGCCAGATCGACACCGCAACCGCTGCGCTCATCAAAATCAGTAGAAGAAAGAGGGTCGAGCCGCGCATGCCGGAAGGTTCTCGTCTGACGGAGGGATGAGTCCACCCTATCTCGACCTCAGAGCAGCCCGAGTTGCTCCACTTGTCGACCGCGATCCAGCTCCGGCAGGTCGGGCAGCCCCGGCAGCAGGGTCATGAGCTGATGGTGAAAACGACGGGCCAGTTGGGGCGAGGCGATGTTGTCAGGCGTGTGCAGGAACACCGAAGGCGTGCGCCCCTCCTCGATCCAGCCGGCCACCTTTTCCGCCCACTGCACAATGAAGCCTTCGTTGATCGCCTCATCCGGCCCGCCAATGAAGCGCACCTGGGGGAAGGACGTCAGCGCCGCCGGACGCGGTGGCACCTTGGGCTTTTTCGACTGTGCATGAAGAACGGCAGGCTCACTGGAAACGCAGCTGAACAGTGGCCGGGAATCCAGGCAGATACGCTCGACGCCGCGGTCGAGCAACAGGCGGTTGAGCTGACGTTCGTCCTCGCCTTTGGTGAAAAACGCCATGTTGCGCACTTCCACCGCCAATGGCCGGCCTTCCAGTGCATCAATGAAGGCGCCCAGCTCATTCAGCCGATGGGGACCGAAACTGGCCGACAGCTGCAGCCACAGCGGTTCAAGCCTCGACCCCAGCGGCGCAAGCAGTTGCAGGAAATCCTCTACCGCGACCAGGTGCTCACGCAGGTCGCCAGCATGGCTGATGTCGCGGGGGATTTTTGCAGAGAAGCGGAAATGCTCAGGCAAAGCGTCCGCCCAGCGCTGAACGATTTCAGGCTTGGGGCGTGCGTAGAACGTGGTGTTGCCCTCGACGGCATTGAAGACCTGCGCATACAACCCGAGTAATTCCAGGTCAGGGGCATCCGGCGGGTACAGCGATTCACGCCAGGCTTTTTCGCTCCAGGACGGACAACCAATGTAGTAAGGCGGATGAGCGAGGTTCAAACGTGAAGATCGAGCCCGGCAACTTCGAGGTCCCAGTCGACGAAGGTCGAGGTCATCAGGTAGCTGCTCAGCGCGTGGGCGACGCGGGTGCTCATGGCACGGGGGAAGATAATGTCTTGCTGACGCGCGGGCACGTTGGCTGTGGTCCCGGTCTGGCGACGGGCCACTTGCGGGTTCACCTCGATCTCATCGTTCACTTCCTCGAACGTGCCTTCCAGCGCCGCAGAATCCTTGCGAAGCTTGCGCTTGATCGGGTAGGTACGTGGTGAAGGACCGGTGATTCGCATCATGCTTACTCGGCGTTTGATAGTGGCAATTCAATCTCGCAGCTGGCTGTTAAGCAAACATGCGAACGATAACTAGACCACACTTATTGCGAATTGTTTAAAGCAGCCTGAATTTTATGCGGTTTTATCGCTGAACGGTCATGAACAGTGTGACCTGGGTCGCAGATCGGGCGTGGTGCGACTTATTCACGACTGCCTGTGACAGGGTATCGCCCTCACCGCGCCTTGGGTGTGGCGACTTTATCCCGAAGGTAAACCGGCTGGGCGTCGTCGGCAACAATGGCTTCGCCCCGGTGCCAGGCGAAGGTGCCGAGGGTGAGCAGGTCCTGCGCGTGGGGCAACAGCGTGGCGTCCTGGGCACTGACACCGGCGGCAATGCGCTCGGCATAACCCCAGCCGGTGCCCGCCCCGAACCAGTCGCCCGTCGCACCGCTCGGCAAGGTGGCCATTTCGGGCGGCATGACGGCCTCTTCATCGGTCAGCCTCATCTCCCCTGCCACTTCGCGGTAGCAGCCCCAATAGACTTCGTCCATCCGCGCGTCGATGGCGGCCGCGACCTGAGTGGCGCCCCGCTCGCGAAAGGCCCGCTGCGCTAACGCCGCGAGGTTGGAGACCGGCAGCACCGGGCGATCCAGACCAAAGGCCAGCCCCTGAACCACACCGATGGCGATGCGCACGCCGGTGAACGCACCCGGCCCACGCCCAAAAGCGATGGCGTCCAGCGCCGACAGGCCGATGCCCGCCTCGGCCAGCAGGTCCTTGATCATCGGCAGGAGCTTTTGCGCGTGCAGGCGCGGGATCACCTCGTAGTGAGTCAGCACTTTGCCGTCATGCAGCAAAGCGACTGAGCAGGCTTCAGTGGCGGTGTCCAGGGCCAGCAAGGTGGTCATCGAGGTTTCCATCGTTGTGCGAAAAAAGTGCCGCATTATAAACAACAACGGCCCGCAAGCGGGCCGTTGTTCAATGCCTTGAGTTCGAATCAGCTCAGGGCTTCAAGCACCTTGGCGGTGATCTGTTCGACCGAGCCCACGCCTTCGATGTGACTGCACTTCGGCGTCCCGTCCTGAGCCTGCAGCTTGGTGTAGAACTCCACCAGAGGCTTGGTCTGCGAATGGTAGACCGACAGGCGATGGCGAACGGTGGCTTCGACGTCGTCCTTGCGCTGAACCAGTGGTTCGCCAGTGACGTCATCCACGCCTTCAACCTTAGGCGGGTTGTACAAAGTGTGGTAAACGCGACCGGAGCCTTCGTGAACGCGGCGACCGGAGATTCGCTTGACGATCTCTTCGTCGTCGACCTTGATCTCGATGACGTGATCGATGGCCAGGCCGGCTTTCTTCAGGGCTTCAGCCTGAGGAATGGTGCGCGGGAAGCCGTCGAACAGGCAACCGCCAGCGCAATCAGGCTCGGACAGGCGATCCTTGATCAGGCCGATGATCAGGTCATCGGAGACCAGGCCGCCGCTGTCCATGACGCTTTTGGCTTGCAGGCCCAGTTCAGTACCCGCCTTGACCGCAGCGCGCAGCATGTCGCCGGTGGAAATCTGCGGAATGTTGAATTTCTCAGTGATGAACTTTGCCTGAGTACCTTTGCCGGCCCCGGGAGCTCCCAGCAGAATCACGCGCATTGTTGTGCTCCTCAAATTTTTATAGAGATATCGTCGGATTCGCCTAAATGGGGCCAATCGCAAAATTTTACTGACCCAACGGCCAAAGGCTGATCAAGATACACAGCCGATTCATGGCGCACAAGACGCCGAAAGTCGCAGTAACCCGCGAAAAACCAGTAGCTTGGCATCGATCTGCGCAAGGGTGAGACCTCGTGCAACGGGGTGACGCCGCAGCGGCCACGACGCCACAGGTCCGGCCGAATGAAAGGGGTCGTGTCCATTCGGCCGGCCTGCCTGCCCGTCAGCCGGTGTTGCGCAACCCGGCGGCGATGCCTGCTACAGACACCAGCAGCGCCTGCACCAGCGGACTGTCCAGACTCGCCTCCTGCTGACGCGAACGCGCCAACAACTCTGCCTGCAATAAATGAAGAGGATCGAGGTAGGTATTGCGCAGGCTGATGAACTTCAGCGTTTCGGGGCTGTGGGCCAATAGTCGGGACTGACCTGTCAGGCCCAGCACGACGTCACACGCCTGCGACAATAGGCCGCGCAAATGCGTCCCCAAATGCAGCAGTTTCGGCTCAACCAGGCGCTCGTCGTAGAGCTGGGCGATGTCGCTGTCGGCCTTGGCCAGCACCATTTCCAGCATGTCGATGCGGGTGCGGAAGAACGGCCATTGCTCACGCATCTCGGCGAGCAGATCACCCTGACCGCGTTCCAGCGCCTTGCTCAACGCGTTTTCCCAGCCCAGCCAGGCGGGCAGCATGAGGCGCGTCTGGGTCCAGGCGAAAATCCACGGAATCGCGCGCAGGCTTTCCACCCCGCCTTCGCGGCGCTTGGCTGGACGGCTGCCCAATGGCAAGCGGCCCAGCTCCTGTTCCGGCGTGGCCTGACGGAAGTACTCGACGAACTCCGGGTCTTCCCGAACCACGGCGCGGTAGGCTTTCACGCCATCTGCCGCCAGTTCATCCATCACCTGACGCCACGTCGGTTGCGGCATCGGTGGCGGTTGCAACGTGGCTTCCAGCACTGCAGCGAGATAAAGGTTGAGGTTCTGCTCGGCGATGTCCGGCAGGCCGAACTTGAAGCGGATCATCTCACCCTGCTCGGTGGTGCGGAAACGCCCCGCCACCGAGCCCGGTGGCTGCGACAGAATCGCCGCATGGGCGGGGCCGCCGCCACGACCGACCGTACCGCCGCGACCGTGGAACAACAGCAACTCGACCTCTTGGGCGCGGCAGATCTCAACCAGTTTTTCCTGCGCCCGGTACTGCGCCCAGGCCGCAGCCGTGGTGCCGGCGTCCTTGGCCGAATCCGAGTAACCGATCATGACCTCCTGCGGACCTTCCAGGCTTCGGCGGTAGGCCGGAATGCTCAACAGCTGCTCGATCACCGGGCCGGCGTTGTCCAGGTCGGCGAGGGTTTCGAACAGCGGCACGACGCGCATGGAGCGCTGCAGCCCGGCTTCCTTCAATAACAGTTGAACGGTGAGCACATCGGAGGCCGCGCCGGCCATGGAGATCACGTAGGAACCCAGCGAAGCCGCCGGCGCAGCCGCGACCTCACGGCAGGTCGCCAGCACTTCGGCGGTGTCCGCTTCAGGGCTGAAATGCGCAGGCAGCAGCGGCCGCTTGTTGTCCAGTTCTCGCAGCAAGAAGTCGACGCGCGTCGGCTCATCCCACTCGTGGTAGCGGCCGAGCCCCAGGTATTCAGTGATCTCGCTCATGGCCGAACTGTGCCGCGTGGAGTCCTGGCGTACGTCGAGCTTCACCAGGAACAGCCCGAAGGTCACCGCGCGACGCAAACAATCGAGCAACGGGCCATCGGCGATGACGCCCATGCCGCATTGGTGCAGCGAGTCGAAACACAGCTTCAGCGGCTCAACGAGTTCGCGGTTTTCGTGCAGCACGTCTTCCGGTGCGACCTGGGTGACACTCAGTGAGGCGTGGGCCCAATTGCGCGTGGCCCGAAGCCGCTCACGCAGTTGCTTGAGCACACTGCGGTAAGGCTCGGCGCTGTCGCCCGCCGCTTCCATCAGCGCCGGGCTGGCTTGCTGCATGGACAGTTCGGCGGCCAGATGATCGACATCGCGCAGGTACAAATCAGCGGCCATCCAGCGCGCCAGCAACAGCACCTCGCGGGTGACGGCAGCTGTCACGTTGGGGTTGCCGTCGCGGTCACCGCCCATCCAGGAAGCGAAGCGAATCGGCGCCGACTCCAGCGGCAGGTGCAGACCGGTCGCGGCGTGCAGCGCCTGATCGGCCTTGCGCAGGTAGTTGGGGATTGCTTGCCACAGGGAATTTTCGATGACCGCAAACCCCCACTTCGCCTCGTCGACAGGCGTGGGACGGACGCGGCGGATTTCTTCGGTGTGCCACGCTTCGGCAATCAGTCGCTGCAGACGCTCGGTGATCTGCTCCCGCTCGTGGCGATTCAAGTCGCGATGATCGAGCGCGGCCAGTTGCGCAGCGATAGCGTCGTACTTCTGGATCAGCGTGCGCCGCGCGACTTCGGTCGGGTGGGCGGTCAGCACCAGTTCGATTTCCAGCGTGGTCAATTGCTGCGCCAGCGCTTCGGGTGTCTGCCCGGCCTGCTTCAGGCGTTCCAGCAGCTCGGGCAACACGCGGGACTCAAACGGCTGCGGCTTGCCGTCATCGCGACGATGGATCAGCTGATATTGCTCGGCGATGTTCGCCAGGTTGAGAAACTGGTTGAACGCACGTGCCACCGGCAGCAATTCATCCTCACCCAGGCCTTCAAGACTGGAGCTAAGCTGCTCGGTGCCTTGGGTCGACGCATGGCGATCAGCCTTTGCGCTTTTGCGGATGCGCTCGATCTTCTCGAGAAAATCAGCGCCGTGCTGATCACGAATGGTGTTGCCCAACAGCTCACCCAGCAGGTGAACATTCTCGCGCAATCGTGCATCGATATCAGCCATCCAGCCCTCTCCTTAAGCCTTGTTGTTTTTACCGGCGAGTCCTTGCGGGGGGTCCATTCGCTGCTGCCGAACGGAACGCCCTGCGGGGTTTCGTTTCTATTGGTGTGTATAGAGCGACAAATTGATGTCCCTACGCAACCCTCGACGCACTTTCACCGCCGGGGAAGCCCGTCTCAGTCACGCTTCACCGTGGCTCTCCACGTCCAATGCCCGCCCTCGCGCGGGAACCGATGAGGTATGTATGAAAATCCGAGAACTCGCCGAACAGTGGGAACAGAACGCCAAAGGCCGTCTGACCGAGACCGCCTACGCCATTCATTTGGACGTGGAGGCTGCCGCGCGGCTTGCGGCGATCGCCGAGATGTACCCCAAGCGCACGCCTGAGGAGTTGCTGGGCGAGCTGATCGGCGCCGCGCTGGAAGAACTGGAGGCGAGTTTTCCGTACGTGCGTGGTCAGCAGGTCGTCGCCACCGACGAGGAAGGCAATCCGCTTTACGAAGACGTTGGCCCGACGCCCAGGTTTCTCGAGCTTTCTCGACACCATCTCCAGGAAATCTCCGATCGTGAAGACCTGTGACGGTTGCAACTACGACGTCGTTTTTGGCCCGGCAAAATGCTCCACAGGCCGCACCGGGCCAGTAATCTGGCGGGCAAAACCCCGCCATTTTTCGAGCGTCAATTTTACAACACATAACAAAAGCTGACCGCAAGTTTAAAAAAATGTCTGAACTATTCAAAAAACGCAGCGGTCGGAGCAGTTAGCCATTCCAGTAAAGCCGTCAGATGACAGCGGAAGCGACGTAACACCATCCATCCGCGTGGGCTGCTGCTGAAATGGAACAACCAGTTTTCAGGAGTTAAGAAATGGAGTTGACCACCATGAACACCAGCACTGCCAAACCAACGTTCAATCGCCTGCGCGGGCTGAAGATGGCTGCACTGGCGCTGGGCACCAGCGTTCTTCTGGCTGGTTGCGCGGGCAATCCTCCAAGCGAGCAGTACGCCGTGACCCAGTCGGCCGTCAACGCCGCCGTCACCGCTGGCGCTACCGAGTACGCTGCCGTTGAGATGAAGTCCGCTCAGGACAAGTTCAAGCAAGCCGAACTGGCCATGCAGGACAAGAAATACGACGAAGCTCGTAAATACGCCGAGCAGGCCGAGTGGGATGCCCGTGTAGCCGAGCGTAAGGCTCAGGCCGCGAAGGCACAGAAAGCGGTGCAGGATGCTCGTCAGGGCGTCAATGAGCTGCGTGAAGAAGGCATGCGTCAGGTTCAGCCTGTCACACAGTAACGCTTCGCAGTTCAAGCATTGGCCATTGAGTTAAAGGACGAAAATATTATGCGTAAACAAGTACTTATTCCTGCCCTGCTGGCTCTGAGCGTTGGTCTGGCGGCGTGCTCGTCGCAGCCGAACGTGAACCTGGAACAAGCCCGCACCAACTATTCCGCGCTGCAAAGCAACCCTAAAGCCACTGAACTGGCTGCGCTGGAAACCAAAGACGCCAGCGAGTGGCTGGACAAGGCAGACGCCGCGTACCGCAACAACGATGACCAGAAGAGGGTCGATCAGCTGGCCTATCTGACCAACCAGCGCGTGGAGCTGGCCAAGCAGACCATCAACCTGAAGACCGCTGAAAACGATCTGAAAGGTGCTGCAGCCCAACGTGCACAGGCGCGTCTGGATGCTCGTGATGCTCAGATCAAGGCCTTGCAGAACAGCCTGAACGCCAAGCAGACCGAGCGCGGTACGCTGGTAACGTTCGGCGACGTCCTGTTTGACCTGAACAAGGCTGAGCTCAAGTCGTCCGGCCTGGTCAACGTCAACAAGCTGGCCCAGTTCCTGTCCGAAAACCCTGATCGCAAGGTCATCGTTGAGGGCTACACCGACAGCACCGGTTCCGCTGCTTACAACGACTCGCTGTCCGAGCGCCGCGCCCAATCCGTGCGCATGGCACTGATCAAGATGGGCGTAGGCCCGGAGCGTATCGTTGCTCAGGGTTACGGCAAGGAATACCCGGTTGCTGACAATGCCAGCGCCTCGGGCCGTGCCATGAACCGTCGCGTGGAAGTGACCATTTCCAACGACAACCAGCCAGTGGCACCGCGCTCTTCGATGAAGTAATGCGGTTGTAGCGGCACATAAAAAGCCCCGCCTGTTGAGAGACAGGCGGGGCTTTTTTGTGGGCTGCGTTTTTCTCCGGATGGGATTGGGATGAGGTGCTTTTAGGGAGCAATGATGGGGCCCCGTGTTTTTGGGGGCTGCGCAAGAAGTTGCGCACTCCCTTGCTGAAAATAGGGTGACTGATGCTCTACAGGCCACGTTGTTCTTGGCCTGTAGGCGAGTGCGCAAGAAGTTGCGCCCGGGTGGGCCAAATATTTCGCCCCATTTCTGTGTTATCACGGGTTGCGCAAGCTGCAAACCCCCGGTTTTTTTTTTTAATATTTTTTTTTTTAATT
>NZ_JAUERW010000014.1:0-155961 GCF_041060465.1 Pseudomonas sp. W2Oct36 | reverse complement strand
GTCAAACCTGTTGCGTTTTCTAGTCATGAAAGACACCTCGATAAATGTATTTTCCACTTATCGAGGTGTCCGGGGAAATTAGACCACTGCAGGTATGCGGTGTCTTCGTAGGACCGGCTTCAGCCGGGAAGAGGCTGTTGTGTACGCCATCCATTCTGCGGCGTGACGCCTGGCGCCTTCCCGGCTAAAGCCGGTCCCACAAGGTGTACAGCCTTCCCAGCCAAGGCCAGTCCCACCAAGGGCGTTCGATCCGCTATGCGCCTGCCCCCAACATCTTCAACCACCGCCCCGGCGGGTAGCCGAAGGTCTTCAGGAAATGCCGCGTCATGTGGCTCTGGTCGGAGAATCCTGCCATCACCGACGCATCGCTCAACGACACGCCCAACGCTATCGAATGGCGCACCAGGTCCAGCCGGCGCAGGGTCAGGTAGCGGTAGGGCGTGGTGCCGAACAGCACGCGGAAATCCCGCGACAGGCGCCAGCGATCGGTGTCGCTGGCCTGTTCCAGATCGGTGAGGCTGACACCTTGCTCCAGACTGGCCATGAGCATTTCCCGCGCACGTTGCGCGCCAGCGTAGTTGACGGTCTGGCGGCCCTTGCGCACACCGGCGGCCGCTTGCAGGGCGATGGCCAGGTCGTAGATCGCGTCGTCCAGTTCCAGAGGATCCAGCGCGTTGTTCAGATCGGACAAAAGCGCCTGCGTCGCCCTGAACAAGCGCGGATCATTCGACGCCCCGCCCTTGATGAACGGCAGCGGCTTGCCACCGAGCACCTGCTGAATCATCGCCGGTTCCAGGTAGAACATCCGGTAGCGAAAGCCGTCTTCGGTCCCGGCGTGGCCGTCATGGGGTTCGTCGGGGTGCAGCACCATCGTCTGCCCCGGCAGGTTGTTGACCCGTTCCTTGCCGTACTGAAAGCTCTGCACCCCCGACATCGTATGGCCGATGGCGTAGGTGTCGTGGCGGTGCATCTCGAAACCGTGGCCGTGAAAATACGCCTCGATCCGCTCGATCTGCGGCAGCGGCGCGGCACGCAGCACCCAGTCCCGGGCGGAGTGGGTCAGATGGGTGTCTTCGTCTGCGTGTGTGTCCATTGGCAGCGCTCGCGGCAGTGGACGGCAGGTGCTTTGAGAGGACACCGGCCGCGTTCATGAAAAGGGGCTAACCGGGTTGCTTGAGCAACGCCGCCGATGCGTTGGACGCATGCACTGCCGGAGGCTTCTCGCTGAGCAGGTTCTGGATCGCCTGACTGTAAGCCTGGCGCCCGAGATTCATGCTGTTGTTGTGGTTACCACCCGGCACCATCAGCAGGTTCTTCGGCTCCTGTGCCGCGTCGAACAACGCTTCACTGAAACGCGGTGCGACGAACGGGTCCGCCGTGCCATGGACGATCAGCACCGGCATGTGCACGTCGGCGATCTTGTCGATGGAGTCGAATTTCTGCGAGACCAGCCAGCGCACCGGCAACGAGGTGCGTTTGCTGGCGACGGAGGACGCGACGTCGGCGAGGTTGGTGAAGGTCGATTCGATGATCAGGCCCCGCGCCTGAATTGGCCCGTCGCCTTTCTGCGCGTCCCGGCCCAGTTCGGCGGCGAGGTCAACGGCCACGGCGCCACCCAACGAATGACCGTATATGAGGCGTTTTTGCGGGTCGGGTTGAATCTGCTTGAGACGTTCCCAGGCGATGCGCGCGTCTTCATAGACCGACGCTTCCGACGGCAACTGGCCCTTGCTCTGACCGAAGCCGCGGTAATCGATGGCGAGGATGGAAAAGCCCAGGGCGCGCAGTTGTTCGATGCGGAACAGCTGACCGGTGAGGTTCCAGCGCGAGCCGTGCAGATACAGAATGGCGGGAGCGTCTTTTTTGTCCGAAGCCCACCACCAGGCATGGATGTTCTGCCCGAGGCCAAACGATGGCCCCTTGAGTTCCAGCTCTTGCACATCGGACGGCAGGCCGCGGTACCAGCTCGCCGTGCCGGGCTCGATCATGAAGACCAGTTCACGCTCCTTGTGCTGCAGCGCTGCGCAACCGACCGGCAGACCGACGACGATCAGCAGCATGCACAGCCAGAAGAACCAGCGAGCCTTGAGCCGCGCCAGGGAGAATGTTCGCATTGAGAAAGGTGTCCGGTGCAGAAGTGAGTGCATCGGCAGTTTGCCACTCATTGGCGGGGTGGGTCCTGCTCTTTTCGGCGAAAGGCTTCTGTCGAAAGGCCTTCTGTCGAAAGGCCAGCCCACACCAGTGACGGTGCCCTGCGAGGGTCAGCGCCAGACACCTTCCGCCAGAATCAGTAACCCGAGCCCGAAGCCGCCGCCCCACTGACGATCGCGATCCCGGAACTGGTCCCCAGTCGCGTCGCACCCGCTTCGATCATCGCCACCGCTGTTGCATAGTCACGCACGCCGCCGGACGCTTTCACGCCAACGCCCTGCCCCACGACCTTGCGCATCAGGGCGACGTCTTCCAGGGTCGCGCCGCTGCGGCTGAAACCGGTGGAGGTCTTGACGAAGGCGACGTTGAGGTCACGGCAGATCTCGGCGGCGCGGGTTTTCTGCGCGTCATCCAGCAGGCAGGTTTCGAAGATGACCTTCAGCGGGACCGCACCACAGGCATCTTTCACGGCAGCGATGTCGTCGCGCACTTCATCAAACAGACCGTCCTTCAGCCAGCCGATGTTCAGGACCATGTCGATCTCGCCCGCGCCGGCCGCGATGGCCTGCTTCGCCTCGAAAGCCTTGGTGTCGCTCAGCCCGGCACCCAGCGGGAACCCGACCACGGCGCAGACTTTGACGGCCTGACCTTCCAGCAACGAGGCGGCGTAAGGCACCTGGCCAGAGTTCACGCACACCGAATAGAATCCGTGCGCATGGGCTTCGCGGCACAGGGTGGCGATCTGCGCGCGGCTGGCGTCGGCGGCCAGCAAGGTGTGGTCGATGTACTGGGCGAGTGCTGCGGGTTCGATCTTCATGGCCAATCGTTTCCTGATAGTGAGGCGGTAACCAGCGACACGCTTTAAGCTTCATGCCTGAGCGCATCATTTTATGTTGTAAATATAACAATGAATGTTATTTTTTTACCATATCCATTCGACAATCGGAATGCCCGTGGACAGTAAAAAATCCGACCGGATCAAATTGATCCAGCAAGCCCTGCACGATCAGAAGGCTATTCACCTGAAGGAAATGGCCGCCCTGCTGGACGTTTCGGAGATGACCCTGCGTCGTGACCTGACCCGCCACCCCGACAAATTCCACTTGTTGGGCGGGCACATCACCCTGGCATTTGATCCGTCGGAGGCCAGTGATTACAAGGTCACTGAGCAAGGCACCCGCCACGTCGAGGAAAAGCGCCGGGTCGGCAAGCTCGCGGCAGCGTTCATCCAACCCGGCGATACGGTGTTTTTCGATTGCGGCACCACGATCCCTTTCGTCATCGACTTCATCCCGGACGAGCTGGAATTCACCGCCGTGTGCAATTCCCTTAACGTCCTGCTCAAGCTGCAGCAGAAGCCCAACTGCTCCATCGTGTTGTGCGGCGGCACCTTTCATCGCAAGAATCAGGTGTTCGAGCACCACAGCGAAGCGACGATTCTGGATGGCATCCGCCTGACCTGGGCGTTCGTTTCGGCGGCCGGAGTCAGCGACGAGCTGGGCGTGACCTGCTTCAACTTCAATGAAGTGGAGGTCAAGCAAAAGGTCCTGCGCCAAGCCCGGCACTGCATGTTGCTGGCCGATCATTCCAAGTTCGACGCCGTGCGCACCGCGCATTTCGCGACGTTGCAAGACTTTCATGTGGTGGTGAGCGACAAGAAGCTGCCGAAGGTTTATCGGGATTTGATTGAGGGGTATGGGGCGCGTTGGGTGGTGTGATCAGCCCTGAATTTGTGTTGCCTGCGCCACCGCATTCGTGAGCAAGCTCACTCCCACAAGTATGATGTGGTTTCAAGATCCGAGGATGGAAACTGATCACTGTGAAAGTAAGCAAGCTCACTCTCAGCGAATCAGAAGTCACCGGACATCTGTGGACGGAAACCGATCACCATGGGAGCGACCGGGGTGGCGCTCCACCTTGATCGCGAAGGCGCCTTCAGCGTTTCAGATCGCTTTCCAGCTGCCGCACCTCTTCAGCCCCCAGATACCCCGTCGTCACGCTGAACGACGCGCTCTCCCCCGCACCCAACAAACGCACATTACCTTTGGCCTTTTCCGCCAGATACCCCTCGGGCTCGCAAGTCGCAGGCAGCACAAACGCAGCCACCTGCTGATCAGCGTTGTGCAGGATCCACCGCGCCGCATGGTCGAACTGCGCCGGTTGATAACGCGTGTAAAACGCCGGGCCTTCAGGGTGCTTGAGCAGGAAATGCGCATTGCCCTGGGCGTCCGCGTGGACGCCGTCGAAGAAGCAAACGATCTCCGGGTCGTACAAATCAGGCGTGCTCAGGCTTTCCAGCCGCGAAGGGTCTTCGGTGAGTTCGGCCATGTACGCCGACCATGCCGGCGTCGGCTTGACGTGGGCCGGCACGCTGCTGCGAACCCGTGTACGCGCCATGCCCAATGGCTCGACGAAACGTCCGCCGTCGACGTAGGCATAGTTCATGTGCGCCATGTACATCAGCTCCATCGGCTTGCCGGCCAGGTTGCGCACGTCCATGCCGATGTCGAACAGCGCCGAACCCGGGCGCAAGGTCACGCTGGGCCTGGCGCGGTAGTGGTCGCCAAAGCCCATCACATATTCATACTCGCCGCCGATGCGCAAAAACCCGCCGCCAGCGTCCTCGCCGATCTCCAGCCAGGCGCTGTCCATGGGCGCGCAGGGCATTTCGCCGTGCAACGGATGATCGTCTTCCGGCGTCGGGCAGCCGTTGCGCAAGATCCCGCTGTGGAACATGAAGCAGCCGTAGGTGCCTATCACCGTTGGGCTCGGGCGCGGCTGCTCGAACATGTTGCGCATGGTCAGGTCGCAGCCATCGAACACCGCTGACCAGACCATCTGCCCCTGATAAGGCAGCACCACGACCCGGCCGCGGTCATTCTCCAGCGCCAGGGCTTTCACGCCGCTGGGATAGGTCCAGGCCAGCACACGAAAGTCAGCGGATTCCAGCAGCGTCTTTTCATCGCCACTGAACAGCTCCGGGTACAGCGAAATCGTGGTGCGCGTTTCGGTGCCCCTCATGATGCCGTCACCGCGCCAGCCGGCGCCTGGGCCGGCAGCGGATCACGCATGCACTTGATGGCATAAGCGACGATCGCCACAAAGCACAGCAGTGGCACGGTGTAGGCGATCTGCATGTTGCCGCCGGTGGCGTCGGAGAGCAGGCCCTGGAAGATCGGCATCACGCCGCCGCCGACAATACTCATCACCAGCAGCGAACCGCCGACGCCGGTGTCCTCACCCAGACCGTCGATGGTCAGGCCATAAATGGTCGGCCAGCACGGGCCCAGGAAAATACTCACACCCACCGCCGCATACACCGCGCTGATGTTCGGCACCAGAATCGTGTAGGCCAGCAGTACGATGGCCAGCACGCCGTAGATCGCCAGCACCTTGGCCGGGGACATTTTGCGCATCAGCAGGTTGGCGACCATCTTGCCGACGAAGTACGCCGCGAAAGTGGTCAGCAGGAACCACGAGGCGCTGCGCTCGTTCATCCCGCCCATCTGCATCGCCAGGCGAATGGTGAAACTCCACACGCCCACTTGGGCGCCGACATACAGAAACTGCGCCAGCACGCCGAAGGTAAAGCGCGGGTTGCGCCACAGACGCGACAGGCTCTGGCCGATGCTGCTGGATTTGACGTTGGCCTTGACGATGCCCTTGCACGCCGGAAACTTGGTGAACGCGATCAGCACGAACATCAGGACCAGCACCGCGATCATCCATTTATACGGCAGCAGCGTGGACTGAATCATCTGCAGTTGCTGGACGGCGGCTTCCGAGGCGCTCATTTGCGTCAACTGCTCGCGGGTGGCGTCGGTGTCCTTGAACATCACAAAACTGCCCACGTACACGCCGGTCATCGCGCCGAACGGGTGGAAGGTCTGGGAAATGTTCAGGCGACGGGTACCGGTTTCACGCGGCCCCATCAGCGTCGAGTAGGTGTTGCAGGCGGTTTCAAGGAAAGCCAGGCCGGCCGCGATGACGAACAGCGCCATCAGGAACATGCCGTATTTGGCCATCGACGCTGCGGGGAAGAACAGCGAGCAGCCCGCCATGTACAGCACCAGGCCGATGAGGATGGTGGTCTTGTAGCTGAAACGTCTGACGACCATCGCCGCCGGAATCGCCACGAAGAAGTAACCGAGGTAGAACGCCGATTGCACGAACGAGGTCTGCACATCGCTGAGCAGGAAGGCTTTCTTGAAGTGCGCGATGAGCACGTCGTTCATGCTCGCGGCCGCCGCCCACAGTGCGAAACAGCAGCACAGCAGAAGAAAGGCGAACCACGGCGTGCGGTTCAGGTAGAACCCGTCCGGTGATTGTTGGAGCGCGGGCTTTGTCATTGTTGTTCTCCGGGAAGTACAGGAAATACCCGCCCCACCGATCAGGCGATCGGCAAGGCGCGGCGGCTCAAAGAGTGTCGAGAAAGTGGCTGAACGCGGCAGCGTCCGGGTAGGAACTCTGGGTGCCGAGGCCGGTGACCGAGCACGCGGAATAGGCCACCGCGCGGGTCATGGCGTTGCGCATGTCGCCGTCTTCGCTCCAGTGGCGGGCGAAGCAACCGATGAACGCGTCGCCGGCGCCGGTGGTGTCGCGGGCATCGACCTTGATGCCTTCGACGCGAAATTCGCCTTCTTCACCGACGTACAGCGCGCCCTTCTCACCGAGGGTGACGATGACGTGACGAATGCCGTCCTGCACCAGTTGCCGGGCGGCCGCGCGGGCCGATTCCACCGAGTCGATGACACGCCCGGTGACCAGCGCCAGTTCGGTTTCGTTGGGAATGAAAAAGTCCAGCTGCGACAGGTGCTCGCGGCTCAAGCCCTTCACGGCAGGCGCAGGATTGAGCAGCACCGGAATGCCGTTGGCCTTGGCGAATTCGATGGCGTAGTAAACGGTTTCCAGCTCGATTTCCAGTTGCAGCACGATGAGCGTGCAGTCGCGCAACGCGGCCTGGGCAGCGTCGATGTCCGCAGGTTTCAGGTGCGCATTGGCGCCTTTGACGATGAGGATGCTGTTGTGGGAATCGCTCTGCACGAAGATCGGCGCGACGCCGCTGGATACGCCGGGAACGCGCTGGACGAATTGGGTATCGATGCCGTAGCGCTTGAAATTGGCCAGGGTGTTGTCGGCAAACATGTCGTCGCCGACCTTGCTCAGCATCAGCACGTCAGCGCCCAGCTTGGCCGCCGCAACGGCCTGATTGGCGCCCTTGCCGCCGCAGCCCATGGCGAAATTCGGTGCTTCGAGGGTCTCACCCTGCGCCGGCATCCGGTCGATGTAGGTGATCAAATCCACCATATTGCTGCCGATGACCGCGATCTTATTCATGTGTGTGAGTACCTTGTTCACGCGCTGGGCCCGAAGAATGAGCCACCGTCGCGGTTTTATTTTTGTTATTTAAATAACATTTTGTGTGACTATTCAACCTATTTCTTCCCGGGGAGACATGCGGCCTGGTATCGGGTGCACACGGTGTTCATGGGAAGCGGGCTGTAAGCCCTGAGGCAGAGGGTTTCCAGCCACTGGTCGTACAGACCACGAATTCGCGCAAACGTTTGCGGTGAGGGGCAGACAACGCCGAATTTGAATGGTGGAAGCGAGCCGAGGGAGGAGGTCTGCCCGCAAAAGCCTGCGGGCCGGGCGCTGAAATCAGATCAGGAAATGACTACATCAGGAAATACAGCAGGAGGATATTCGCCACCAGCATCACCAGCGCGGTGGGGATTTGCGCTTTGATCACGGCATATTTGTCAGGCAGTTCCAGCAACGCCGCAGGTATCAGGTTGTAGTTGGCCGCCATCGGCGTCATCAGCGTGCCGCAGTAGCCCGAGAACATGCCGATGGCGGCCATCACCGCCGGGTTGGCGCCGTACATGCCCACCAGCACCGGCACGCCAATGCCGCCGGTCATCACCGGAAACGCGGCGAAACCGTTGCCCATGACGATGGTGAACAGCGCCATGCCGAGCACATACACCATCACCGCGACGAGGCGAAAATCCAGGTTGATGTATGCCGTCGCCAGGTGCGCCACGGCCTTGCCGACGCCCGCATCGTTGAACACCAGGCCGAGCATCGCCAGCATCTGTGGCAGCACCAATGCCCAACCCAGCGCTTCGGTCAGGCGCCGCGATTCGCGCATGGCCTGCACCGGCGTGTCGCGGGTCAGCCAGCAGGCCAGGGCCAGCGCCAGCAGACTGCCAATGCCCAGCGACACGAACGTGCTGTTGGCCGGGTCCAGCAGAAAGACGTCGCCAAACTTGATGTTCTTCAGCAGCACCGCGCCAATCACGGTGACCAGAGGAATCGCCAGCGCCGGAATGAACAGCTTGTTCTTCAAGCGCCCTGCACTCTCCCGCCGCGCCCGGTCGTTGAGGTTCTCATGCTGGCCGAAACCCACGCCGCCGAACCCGGCGATCACCGCCATGACGATCACCCCGACGCCCACCCACACCGGTGGCAGCTTCTCGCCGACCAGAAACGCGATGGCGAACAAGCCCCAGAACAAGCCCGTGGTCCAGCGCTTGGGATTGGTCCGATCGGTCGCGGTCATGAACGCGGTGATCGCCAGAATCACGCCCGCCAGCCAGTACAGGTATTGAATGGAAATGATCATCGCGCCAGCTCCTTGTCGACCGCGGAAGCCGGCGGCAGCGCCGTCAGCTCACGGTTCAGGCGCTGATCAAAACGGTGCAGGCGGATGGCGTGGATGACGAACGCACAGATCGCTGTCGGAATCCCCCAGAAGGCGATGTGCATCGGGTTGACATCAATGCCGGAGCCGAGCAGGAAGGTGTGCATCAGCGCAATCGCACCAAACGCGACGAAGATGTCTTCACCAAAGAACAGCCCGACATTGTCGGTCGCTGCGCACAACGCCAGCAGCTTGATGCGCAACCCCTCGGGCAGCTTGCCGAAACGCGATTCAGCGGCGCCCTCGGCCATGGGCGCGAGCAACGGCCGCACCATCTGCGGGTGGCCGCCGAGGCTGGTCAGCCCCAAGGCTGCAGTGGTTTCCCGCACGAACAGGTAGGCGATCAGCAAACGTCCGGCCGTCGCGCCGGTGAACCGGGCGATCCAGTTCTGCGCGTGCAGACGCAGGCCGTGGCGTTCCAGCAAACCGATCACCGCCAGAGGCAAGAGGATGATCAGCGGCAGCGTGCGGGTTTTGATGAAGCCCGTGCCGATGGTCGCCAGAATGGTTTCCAGCGGCATGCTGGCGGCAAGGCCGGTGGCCAGAGCGGCAAGCGCCACGACCAGCATCGGGTTGAAACGCAGGACGAAGCCCAGAACGATGACCAGCACGCCAAGCAGCGGCCAGAGGTTGATAGCGGTTTGCATGATGGGGTTCTCGTTGGCAGTGGCGGTACCTTGCTGGGGCACGAATGAGGAACAGGGTCGAGAAACGAGCGATGACAGCACTTATGCTCAGCACAGGCTAAGCCCAGGCTCAACGGAGTCACAGCGCCGCTGCCCCATGGCACCGCAGTCCCGCCGGGGCGTCCAACGGGAAAAACCCGCTATGGTCCATAAGATTTTCTGTTGCCGGGATGGCATGCAACCTGCTGTTCCAGTGCTCGGTTTGCACAGGCCGTGCCGGTCACGATGTGTCGATCGCAGGTCATGCTGAATGTCAGCCGGCGCTCAATTGCTTAAGGAAATCCCTCGGTGAATCTCAAGTTTCTGGAAACCTTCGTCTGGGTCGCGCGGCTGAAAAGCTTTCGTCTGACGGCGGAAAAGCTGTTCAGCACCCAGGCCTCTATCTCCAGCCGCATCGCCGCGCTGGAGGACGAAATGGGCGTGCGCCTGTTCGTCCGCGATTCCAGGGGCGTGTCGCTGACCCAAGAGGGTCTGCGCGTGCTCGAATACGCCGAGCACATCATGGACACCATGCAAAGCATGAAGGCGGCGATCAAGGACCCGAGCCAGGTGCGCGGCCGCATCCGCATCGGCGCCATGGATACGGTGATACACACCTGGCTCAGCCCCCTGGTAACACGCCTGATGAAGTGTTACCCGAACCTGGAAATCGAGCTCACCGCCGAGACCGCCAGCAACCTCTGCTCGCAGCTGGAAAAGGGGTATCAGGACATCATTTTCCAGACCGACGTGCTGCGTTTTGACAGCGTGCGCAACGCGGTGCTGGCGCGCTATCCCCTGCGCTGGGTAGTGCCGACCGGCTCGGCGTTCGACCGCCCGGACGTGACCCTCGAAGAGATCGCCGAAGCGCGCATCGTCACGTTCTCGCGCAACTCGCGGCCGCACCAGGACATCCTCAACATGCTGCACACCGCCAACATCGTCACGCCACGGATCAACTGCGTGAACTCGGCGTCGGCGATCACCCGCCTGGTGCGCGACGGCTTCGGCATCGGCGCGCTGCCGGTGACGCTGGTCCATGGCGAACTGGCCCAGGGCGCGTTGACGCTGATCGAGAACGTGCCGCTGCCGCCGCTGATGGACATCGTCGCCAGCTGGCGCACCGGCGCGGGCATGGAGTTGGTGGAAGACATCGTCAGCCTGACCCGCGAGGTGGTAAACGCGTTCGCTCAGGAGATGCCGGAAGGGTTTGTACTGGAGGGCGGACCCGAGTAAGCCCGATCAATAGCCCCCCCGCCCCTCCAGCAGCGTGTCCAGCAGCCACGTCCCCGCCGGGCCCAGGCTTTTTTGCCGGGACCAGATCACGTCGACCGCCGAGCTGCGCGGCCAACCCGGCACCGTGAGTTCCTTCAACCGGCCCTGACCGCAGGTGCTGACCAGCCAGCGCGGCAGTGCCGACCAGCCGAATCCGAAGATCGCCATGTCCATCAGCAGCAGGTAATTAGGCGCTGACCAGCTGCGCCGCGCGCCACTGGGCAGATCGTCGGTGGGCACGCTTTCGTCGACGATGGTGTTCAGGCGCAACGCCCGATGCTGCGCGAGATGGCGATAATCGACGGCCTTTTCAGTGGCCAGCGGGTGGTTGTGGGAAACGAAGATGCCGAAGTCGGCGCGCTCGACGATAGTCGCGTAGCCCACTTCCGGCGGATACGAGGCCTGGGCCGACAGCAAACCCAGGGAGGCACGACCCGTCTGGATCAAGTTGATCGCGTCGCCGTGCTCGGCAAACACGCACTCCAGTTCCAGCTCCGGAAAGCGCTGATCGAGTTCGGTCATGCGTGCCTGAAATTCAGCGAACTGGTTGGCGTCGGACAGCACCAGCGTCAGGCGCGGCTCCATCCCTTCAACCAGACGCCCTGCCGCGCGGCGCAAGGTGTCGGACGCTGCGAGCACGTCTTCGATGCGCCCTTCCAGCGCCCTGCCCGCTTCGGTAAGCGCCGGATGGCGGGTTGACCGATCAAACAGTTCGACCCCCAGATCAATCTCCAGCCGCGAAATGGCCTCGCTGATGGTCGATTGACTCTTGCCCAGCCGTCGCGCAGCGGCACTGAACGAGCCCAGCGCGATGGTCTGCGCGAACGCTTCAAGGGCTTCGGGGGAATAACTCACGGGGTGGCACCTCTGCACAGCGCTGAATTCTCCATCGGTTTTTCCGATGGGACCGATTTTCACTCTAGCCCATCGCACCACGACAATGCACACCTGCCCCGAAAAAGTGATCGCCCCCATGCCTCTGCATACCCTGACCTCCCACACGACCGCGAAGCCGGTTGTGTCGCGAAAGTCCCTCAAAGAGCGCGTCCTGCATGCGCTGCTGTTCGAACTGATCGGCGTGCTGATGTTTGCGCCAGGGCTGGCCTGGGTGCTCGGCCAGTCCATTGGCAAGATGGGCGCGATGACCGTGATGATCTCCACGATCGCCATGCTCTGGAACATGGTCTTCAACGCCGGGTTCGACCGCCTGCGGGCGCAGTTGGGTTTCGCCCTGAATCTCAAGGCGCGTGCGCTGCATGCCATCGGCTTTGAAGCGGGACTGATTTTCCTGGTGGTGCCGATGGTGGCGTGGTGGTTGTCGGTCACATTGCTGGAAGCCTTCCTGCTGGACATCGGCCTGGTGCTTTTGTATCTCCCGTACACAATGCTGTTCAACCTGGCCTACGACGGTATTCGCGAGCGACTGATCGCCCGGCCCCAGTCATGCGCCGCTGATTGATAACCGTGTAATTGGTCTCCCCTAAACCTCCTTCATTGGCTATTCGGCGTGCCCCAGCGCCGACGTAAGCTTTCGCCACGTCCAGCGGCTATCGCCGGCAACCTTTGAAGAGAGCACTGACATGAACAACCGAATCGCCTGGGCCCAGAAATCGCCGGAGGCCTACAAAGCCATGGTCGGGCTGGAGACGGCGCTGAGCAAATCGGGGCTGGATCATTCGCTCTCGGAGCTTATACGTCTGCGTGCTTCGCAGCTCAACGGCTGTGCGTACTGCGTCAACCTGCACGCCAATGACGCACGCAAGGCCGGCGAAACCGAGGCCCGTCTGCAGACCCTTAGCGTGTGGGAAGACACCGAATTCTTCACCGAGAAGGAAAAGGTCGTACTTGCCTGGGTGGAAAGCCTCACGCTGCTGCCCGTGCACCGCGCGCCGCAGCATCAGTACGAGGCGCTGCTCAAGCACTACAGCGACGCCGAGGTGGTCAACATCACGCTCGCCGTCGCCACCATCAACGCCTGGAACCGCTTCGGCGTGGGCTTTGCGATGATGCCGAGCTGATTCCCGTTATTGGCCTGACACCCGCAAGAACCGCCCGCTGATCGCCACGCCCAGCAGCATCACAGCGATGATCATGAACGCCGCGCCGAGGCTGCTGAGGTGAGCGACAAAACCGATGCCGGCCGGCCCCATCAAAATGCCGATGTAGCCCAATGTGGTGATCGCCGGCACTGCCACGTTCTCCGGCATGGTTTTCTGCCGGCCGACCGCGCTGTAAAACACCGGCACGATGTTGGAACAGCCAATGCCCACCAGCGCGTACCCGCACAGCGCCGCCTGCCAAACCGGAATCAGCGTCGCGACGGTCATCCCGGCGGCCGCGCACAGCCCGCCAAACAGGATGATCTTGTGCACACCGAGGCGCCGGACGATCGGATCGCCGCACAGGCGCCCAATTGCCATGAACAGCGCGAACACCGCATAACCGAACCCTGCGTAAGACGGCTCGACCCCGCGCTGGGCGCTGAGGAACACCGCGCTCCAGTCGAGCATCGCGCCTTCGGTGAGGAACACCGTGAAGCACATCAACCCGATGAACAGCACCACGCCCCGCGGAATCGCAAACGCCGGCCCGCCCGGTTCGCTGCCATAGGGCAACAAGTGCGGCGCGGCTTTATACAGCGCGAGGGCAATGAACAACGCGACGAAGGCCATCGCCAGCCACGGCCAGACGCCAACGCTCAACAACGCCGACACCCCCGCCGCCCCCAGAATCCCACCGCAGCTGAACAGCCCGTGAAACCCGGACATCATGGTCTTGCCGCTCGCCCGTTCGACGATGATCGCCTGGATATTGGTGACGCAACCCAGCGCGCCCATGCTCGCGCCATAGACAAACAGCGTGGCGACCATCAGCGGCACCGAGCTGAGCGTCGCCAATAAAGGCAGGCACACACAGGCGATGCCGCCCGTTATCACGATCAACCGCCGACAGCCATAACGCACCGTCATCGCTCCGGCCAGTGGCATGGACACGATCGAGCCAATGCCCAGGCACAACAGCAACAACCCGAGGCCGGCGTCATCCAGGCCCAGACGGCTTTTCGCATAAGGCACCAGCGGCGCCCAGGCCGACATACTGAACCCGGTGACAAAAAACGCGATACGCGTCGAAAACTGCTCCAGCCGCCCCGGTACCACGGGCGCTGCGGTGCTGATGGAAGTCATTGCCGCTCCCTTGAAATGCTTGGACGGGGACTCTTGGACGGGGACAGATTCATTTACGGTGAAGCGCTGTAAATAAATCAGTCCCCTCGAAATAGTCCCCTCGAAATAGGGACCAGCCTAACAAAGCTTGAAACAATGCCGAAGAAGGGATGTTGAAGGGAGTGGCCTCACGAACGCCTCAATCGATCTCGCCGACACGGACGCGGAGCGTGGGAACGATCAATTGCTTCAGCCGGAAAGAGGCCTGTGCGTACACCATTCATTTTGCGGCGCGGCACTCGACGCCTTCCCGGCTAAAGCCGGTCCCACTATTCAAACGCGCCCATGGTAGGACCGGCTTCAGCCGGGAAGCCGTTGCTGTTGCTGTTGCTGTTGATCTTCTACGCGGTAGTTCAAACACCGCCAATCGCGACTTTGGTGCAGGCCGAACGCAGACGACGCGGAGTGGGCCGAGCGGCATGGATGCCGCGAGAGCGCCGCCAGGACATGGATGTCCGTTCGGCGCGGGCCCACGGAGCGTCGTCGGAGTGAGGGAACCCGACGAAGTCGGGCCAAACCGAGAGCAGGCACTTTTGGTTACTTTTAGTGCTTTTTAAAAGTAACTCGCCGAAGGCGAAACCCGAGGCCCCTAGGCCGACCGCTGTAGATCTTGATCTTGATCTTGATCCCGAACGAGCATCGTTTACTGCCAGCCCACCTGCGGTTTACCAGATTGCTGCGGACCGACGGCACGACCTCAGATAAACTCTGCGCCGTTGCAGTGCGCTATGCCTCAAAAAGCGCCTCAACAAGTGCCATCAAAGCGCGCCATCAGAGCCCGCCGATAAAAGCATCCCTGCACCCCAATCCTGAAGCATCGAAAACAAGGAGCCCCTGTGTACAAGGGCGTTGCGTTATCGGTCATGGCCTCCTGCCTGTTCGCGGTCATGTACTACTACACCTCACTGCTCACGCCATTGAGCGGTGAAGAAATCTTCGGTTGGCGCATGCTGCTGACCCTGCCCTGCGTGACGCTGTTCATGCTCTCCACCGGAGACTGGAAACTCGCCCGCGCCCTCGCCGCCCGTGTGCGTCAGACGCCTGCCCTGCTGGCGGCGATGGCGCTGTCAGCCACCTTGATGGGCGCGCAATTGTGGCTGTTCATGTGGGCGCCGCTGCACGGCCGCAGCCTGGAAGTATCACTGGGGTATTTTCTGCTGCCGCTGACGATGATCCTCACCGGACGCGTGGTGTATGGCGAACACCTGTCCCACCTGCAAAAAATCGCCGCCTGCTGCGCCCTCGTCGGCGTCGGCAACGAACTGCTGCGCCTGGGCAGTTTTTCCTGGGAAACCCTGCTCGTCTGCCTGGGTTATCCGCTGTACTTCGTGCTGCGGCGCAAGCTCAAGACCGACAACCTCGGCGGCCTGTGGTGGGACATGCTGCTGATCCTGCCCGTCGCGGTGCTGTTCATCTGCCAAGGCAACCCGTCGGTGGTGGAACAATTCCCGCGGTTCTATGTGCTGATTCCGGTATTGGGGGCGATCAGTGCGTCGGCGCTGGTCAGCTACATTCGCGCCAGCCGCCTGCTGGCGTTCAGCGTGTTCGGCCTGCTGAGCTACGTCGAGCCGGTGCTGCTGGTCGGCGTCGCCCTGCTGCTGGGCGAATCCATCGGCCGCGATGAATGGATGACCTACCTGCCCATCTGGCTGGCGGTCATGGTCCTGGTGGGAGAAGGCGCCAAACATGTGTTGGCCCAGCGGCGACGCAACAGCGTGTGAATTGACGTTTGCTCGTTGGCAGCGTTAATGACCGAAGCGCGCCAGCTGCATTTCCTGCAACCGGCTCAGCGTGCGCCGGAACGCGAACGCCAGGTAGCCTTCGGTGTACAGCTCGGCCATCGGCATCGCGGCTTCTATGTACAGCGGCACCTTGCGGTCGTAGCACTCGTCGACCAAGGCGATGAAGCGCCGAACGCCGTCGTCGTAAGGCGACAGCTGGGGCAGCTCGCGGTCCCCCGCCGTCACCTGTTCAACGCCATCCTCGGTACCACGGGCAATGCGCCCTTCGCGCTGGGGCGCGCTCAACGCCGGCACTTCACTCAACAAGACCGCTTTATAGCGATCGCACAGCTCGATGAAATCCATCGCCGCCAGCGGTTGCTCGCACAAGTCGGCATACCGGCACCAGATCACCGTTCGACTGCTGCGCACCCCCGGCACATGGCGACGGCCTAACGGCACCGGTTGAGTCGACACCGACTCACCGCTGCTCAGCGCTTCGAATACCTCCACCAACGCGCTCGGCCCCTGCTCCGCCTTCACCCAGTAACGCTGCTGAGCCTGACCGGGGTGCAACCGGTGGTCCTCGCCGCCGTCAACCGACACCACTTCCATGAAGTGGTTGATCGCTGTAATAGCGGGCACGAAACGCTCGCGGTTATGCCCCTTGGCGTACAGCTGCTCGGGCAACTGATTTGAGGTGCAGACCAGCACCACGCCCTCGTCGAACATCGCGCGCAACAGGCCGCCGAGAATCACCGCGTCGCCGATGTCATTGACGAACAACTCGTCGAAACACAGCACGCGCACGTCCTGGGCCAGCTCCCGGGCCAGCACCTGAAGGGGTTTGGCCACGCCAGTGAGCTGGAACAGCCGCTGATGCACCCACCGCATGAAGTGATGAAAATGCTGGCGCCGGGCCGGGACCTGCAGGCCTTCGTAAAAACGGTCCATGAGCCAGGTCTTGCCACGCCCCACCGGGCCCCACAGATAAACGCCCTTGACCGCGCGACCGCGCTTGCCATCGTTCAGCCCCTGCCAGCACGCCTGCAAGTGCAACGCGGCAGTGCGCTGGGCCTCGTCCGGCTGAAAATCCTGGGCATCAACGGCCTGCTGCCAGGCCTCAAGTGGAGACAGAACGGTCATCGAAACGCTTCACTGCGCAGTGGAATTTTGGTCGTGGCGTCTGGAATACGAGGCGCCCAACAGATAGAAGCAGCCGCCGGCAATGATAAACGCCGCCAGCATGTAGAACATGAAATGCGCCGACTGGGTCGCCAGTGCGAAGCCGCACAGCACCGGCCCCAGCGCGCCGCCGAGGTTGGAGAGGTTTTGCGCGCCGTAATACATGCCGCGCAAATGAGTGGGCGCGATGCGGTCGATGAACATGTACTCGGCGGGAAACACGATGATCTCGCCGAGGGTAAACACCGCCACCGCCAGCGACCAGTGCAACACCGTCGTCGACAGGGCGAACCCCACCACGCCCATCAGGAACAGGCTGAAACCCGCGGTCAGCCACTGATTCAGGTACTCATGGCTGATGCGTTTGCCGACCAGGTACTGCAAGCAGATCACCACGGCGGCGTTCACCGCGACCACCGAGCTGATCACCTGATAGGTAAATTCCGGCGTACTGGTGGTAACCAGGTATTGTGAGAGGTACGCCGTGAACTGCCCGAACACCACCGCGCTGAGCACGCCGCCGACGGTGAAGCACACCAGTCGGTAGTCCTTGAGCAGGATGCGTCCGACGGCGATGAAGGAAATCGGCGCATTGGCCGGGTCCGCCGAGCTCAGCTTGCGGTCCCCGTGCATCGCGTACACCACCAGGAAACCCAGGCCCAGCGCGGCCGACATCACGAACGGCAGCTTCATGTTCCAGTGCGCCAGCCCTGCGCCAATGAACGGCCCGACCGCATAACCGATGTTGATCAGCGTATAGCGCACCGAGAATACCTTGCTCTGCTCGGCCACCGGCAGCAGCTTGCCGAATGCCGCCTTGACCACGATATCAATGACCGAATACGCGAAATTGAACGACACCAGAAACAGGAAGAACAGCCACAGCTTGCTGGTCACACACATGCCGATGAAGCCGGCGACGAAGAACCCGGTGAAGCACAGAATCAGCCGGTAGCTGGACAGTTTGTCGGTGAGGTAGCCGCCGTACAGACTCAGCAATGAGCCGGCAATCAGCGCTCCGCCGACGACCATGCCGATGTCGCTCATGCCCAGGACGAAATTCGAAGAAAGGTAAATCACCAGGTACGGCAGAGTAATCGCCCTGCCCAGCGTCAGAAACAACGACGACGAAAGCAGGAGATTGACCGAAGCCGGGTAGTGTCTGAGCGCAGCGAGCATCCGTGTTCTGTCCTTGATGACGTGCCGAGCCTGGGCGACAGGAATCGGCGAGCTGTTTGAGTCAAACATCGTTACATAATCGGCCGCGACAGGACACATGAAGAATGAGTGAAAGGCAGCAGGGTGCGGCATTCCTGCGACTGGCCGTCGCCGCTTACATTCCGTAACATCCCCTCCTTTTGCCCACCGCCCTTCAGGAATGTCATGAAACCCGCCCGTCTTCGCGCCGATGTCCTCGCCGGACTCACCACCTCTTTTGCCCTGGTGCCCGAGTGCATCGCCTTCGCGCTGGTCGCGCACCTCAACCCGCTGATGGGCCTGTATGGGGCCTTTATCATCTGTACGCTGACCGCGCTGTTCGGCGGGCGTCCCGGCATGGTCTCCGGCGCGGCGGGTTCGATGGCCGTGGTCATCGTGGCGCTGGTGGTGCAACACGGCGTGCAGTACCTGCTGGCGACGGTGTTGCTGGGCGGGTTGGTGATGATCGCGTTCGGACTGCTGCGCCTGGGCAAACTGGTGCGGATGGTGCCGTATCCGGTCATGCTCGGGTTCGTCAACGGCCTTGCCATCGTTATCGCCATGGCGCAGCTGGAGCATTTCAAAAGCGGCGAATCCTGGCTCAGCGGCACGCCGCTGTACCTGATGATCGGCCTGGTGGCGCTGACCATGGCGGTGGTGTACCTGCTGCCGCGCCTGACCCGCTCGGTGCCGCCGGCGCTGGTCGCCATCCTCGGCGTCGGCCTGCTGGTGTACCTGTTCGACCTGCCGACGCGCACCCTCGGCGACATGGCGCACATCGCCGGCGGTCTGCCGAGCCTGTCGCTGCCGGACGTGCCGTGGAATCTGGAGACCCTGCAGATCATCGCGCCCTACGCGATTCTCATGGCGCTGGTCGGTCTGCTGGAAACCCTGCTGACCCTGAACCTCACCGACGAAATCACCGAGAGCCGCGGCTACCCCGACCGCGAGTGCGTTGCCCTCGGCGTCGCCAACCTGGCTTCGGGCCTGTGCGGTGGCATGGGCGGCTGCGCGATGATCGGCCAGACCGTGATCAACCTGAGTTCCGGCGGCCGCGGTCGTCTGTCCGGCATCGTCGCCGGGGTAATGATTCTGATGTTCGTGCTGTTCCTGTCGCCCCTCATCGAGCGCATTCCCTTGGCGGCGCTGGTCGGCGTGATGTTCGTGGTGGCCCAGCAGACGTTCGCCTGGGCGTCCTTGCGCGTGCTGCGCAAAGTTCCGCTGAACGATGTCTTCGCAATCATTGCCGTGACCATCGTCACCGTCCTCACCGACCTGGCCACCGCCGTGCTGTTCGGCATCCTGGTGGCGGCGCTGAATTTCGCCTGGCAACAGGCGCGCGAGCTGTACGCCGACAGCCACACCGAGCCGGACGGCAGCAAGATGTATCACCTGCACGGCACGCTGTTCTTCGCCTCCACCACGCCCTTCCTGGATCAGTTCGATCACGTCAACGATCCGCAACAGGTCACCCTGGACTGCCGTCATCTTATCTTCGTGGACTATTCCGCCATCGCGGCACTGAAAACCCTGCGCGAGCGCTACCACAAGGCTGGGAAGCACCTGCGTGTCGTGCACCTGTCGGAACGCTGCAAAAAACTGCTCAAGCGCGCGGGTGTGCAGCACGCCTGAGCCGCGCGTTGAGCCTCGACATGCGGGTTAATTGAGCGCTCGCAGAACCGCCTCGGTCGCCATCACCTGCGCGTACTCACCGTGCAGGTTGGCCAGCGACATGGCGTGGATGTCTTCGGCACTGCGCGATTGCCCGAAGAAGTCCACGCCGTCGAAGGTGAAGCAGGCGTCGTGGGGCACGATGACCTCGAAGCCGAGATTGCCGCCAGTGCGCGCGGTGGACTCCACGGAATTGTTGGTCACCACACCAACGATCACCACCTGATTGATCCCGTCCGCACGCAGCCAACCTTCCAGCGCCGAATGGCAGAACGCGTCGGGCACCTGTTTGTGCAGCTCGCCTTCGTCATCCCACGGCATAAACGCCGGTTGAAACTCGACACCGGACTGCTGCGGCCAGAACACCGAGTCCGGTGAGCGGGAGAAATGCCGCACGTGAATCACTGCGCGCCCGCTGTCGCGCCATGCGCTCAGCAGCTCAAGCATCCGCTGCTCGGCATCGGGGTTGTTGCGCCGCCCCAACTTCGGGTGGTTGATGCCCTGCTGCATGTCGATGAGGACCAGGGCGGCTTTCGGTTGGATGTGCATGTTGTTCCTTTTGATGACGTCAGTGCCGTGAAGACCAAGGCGCGTTGAAAGTATTTCATCGCCTTCACTCACGACCTCCGGTTTACCCAGACTATCTCGACCACCGGTTACCGCGCGAGCCATGGAGGGCAGATACTGTTGCCCATCCACCCACGAATGAGCACTCAGGCCTAAAGGAGATCGACATGACTCATCCCACCAATCTGATTGGTAAAACAGCACTGGTACAAGGCGGCTCGCGCGGTATCGGCGCTGCGATCGTCAAGCGTCTCGTCGAACAAGGCGCAGCGGTGGCGTTCACCTTCGTCAGCTCCGAAGCCAAAGCCCGGGAACTGCAAGACAGCATCACCGCAGCCGGCGGCAAAGCCCTGGCGATCCAGGCCGACAGCGCCAACGCCGAAGACATCCGCGACGCCGTCGCCGAGACCGTGAAGACCTTCGGCGGCCTCGACATCCTCGTCAATAACGCCGGTGTGCTGGCCATCGCGCCGCTGGACGAATTCACCCTCGAAGACTTCGACCGAACCCTGGCGATCAACGTACGCAGCGTGTTCATCGCCAGTCAGGAAGCGGCGCGTCACATGAAAGAAGGCGGCCGCATCATCAACATCGGCAGCACCAACGCCGACCGCATGCCCTTCGCCGGAGGCGGCGTCTACGCCATGAGCAAATCGGCGCTGGTCGGCCTGACCAAGGGCCTGGCCCGCGACCTCGGTCCGCGCGGCATCACCATCAACAACGTCCAGCCCGGCCCGGTCGACACCGACATGAACCCGGCCGACGGCGAGTTCGCCGAAACACTAATGGGCCTGATGGCCATCCCGCGCTACGGCAAGTCCGAAGAAATCGCCGCGATGGTCGCCTACCTCGCCGGCCCCGAAGCGGGCTATGTCACCGGCGCCAGCCTGACCATCGACGGCGGCTTCGGCGCCTGATCCCCGCGCACTCGCCACCGACACGAAGCCCCGGACCTCGTTCAGGAGCCGGGGCCTCGGACTTTTTTGCTTAAGCGCATGAAAATTCTGAAAAAAAGTTTTGCCTTCGCCAAAGCTTTCGACTACATTAGCGCGCCTCGACAGACTGAACGTCTGAAGAGATACGGTGAAGTGTCCGAGTGGCTTAAGGAGCACGCCTGGAAAGTGTGTATACAAGAAATTGTATCGAGAGTTCGAATCTCTCCTTCACCGCCACATTAAAAACGCCTGTAACTTCAACGAGTTACGGGCGTTTTGCATTCTGGGGTGTACGTAGTATTTGTACGTAAAATTCCTCCGCTAATCCCTCGTTTTACCCGGCGCCCTGCCCCGCTAAACCTCACCTCTACCATGCTGTTTATTCACCTAAAACCCCCTTCAGGCGACAGTATAAGTCTACCCACTACCCTTGAATTGCCTTTACTACATCGTGCCTCCTGCGGGCTCTCATCCGCCCTCCTGAGGGCCATCATCACCCCCACCACACCCGCCAGATATTGCAAGAACTTTCGTTTGACTTTTTGCCCCAAACGAGCGGATATCCGCCACTACAGGCGAACCACCCAACGCGGCGACTACGCCGAAGGAAGTGACCCACATAACGAGCTAACCACAAGGAGACGCACCCGCCATGTCCGATATATTCTGCAAAGCCCCGCGTTCCCTTCTGCAAGCCCACCATTTCTTAAGTCTGACCACTCGCCAGCCCGTCACTTTCTGCACAGTACAAGATTCTGTGGGTGTTCATGAAAGATCGGCACGACTACTTCACCGGCGAAGGCAAGCTGTGGTTCGACAATCAGAACTAGATCGCCAGCGCTTCTGGCTGTAGCCTCACAACGGCGAAAGAGTTCATCAAAAAATTGCGTGAGCATGGATACCTGACTATCGAAAAGCGCCGTATGCACGGATGCGCCCGTGAAATACCTGAATGACGGGGCTGGGTTTGTCAGGAAGCAACGCCGTGAGGACGCCTACAAGCAGATGTTCACCGCTTGTAATGGACGCTACAAGATCGATGCCGAGGGCTCGTCACCTGAAGGGGGTGCAAGCATCGCCACTGGAAACAGCACCTATAGGATGCAGTCAAACTACTGGTACATCCGATTTTCCCGCCTCCAATGACGCAGGACTTGTACCGCAGACTGGACATGCTAGTTCTGGATTTTCGCAGGTATACCGCAACGGAATGCCTTTACGGCGAAGACCGGCTAGCGGTTAACCACCGCACGTTTCTTCATCGCAAAAACATCGACAAATGGCCTACCCCACTCGCCGCGTGGGCTACACGCAAAAATCCGCAGCTCACACGCAAATTACACACAGCTTTATCCACAGGTCATGCGTTGCGGTTAGTGTCGCAAACGCATTATCTTGTAGGTGCTCGCTGATGAAAACCCTACATGTGGGGTTTGGGAGCGATCTGTTACTGAGCCTCAGGCGAGGCGGAGGAAAGGAAGTCTGCAAATGGGCACGCCGAAGTTGACGGACCGAAACGTACCCATTTGCACCAGTTCAGAACCAAACCCGATATCGAATCGTCAGTCCTGACGGGATGCCATTGAGCCAAATACGCTAGTGTTTGGCAACCGATAATAACTATCGGAGGCTCCCGCTGGACTGGCAACCCTTATGCTGTTCAATGGGAGTAATCGGCCATGCCGACACTGCTGATCACCTGCAACGCAGGTAAACTGGGCGTCAAACGCCAACGCTTGATCGCTGAAATCTACAAGTACTCGGCGACTCGACTGACCCCGTCTGTGTATGCCATTCGGACGGACTGCACTGCGAAAGAGATTTTCAAGCGGTTAAAGCCGTTCATTGAGTACGAAGAAAGCCTCTACGTCTCCGAGATTCACTACACGGTTGGTCATGGCGATTCAGACGTGAATGACTGGCTTGAGATGAGCCTTAACGGACGCACGCTGCACTGATGTGAGGAGGCCCCGGAGACGGGGCTTTTCTTCGAAGACGCAGCCGCGAACCTTCGCTTGTCACCCTAGCAATTAGCTGGCAAGTCGGTCAACGAAGGTAGCCCGGATCAGCGATTAGAAGTGGTATCGCATTACAGCCTTGATGGTCATCAAGGCCGAATGGATGAATCCGCAAGGAGAAGCACGGATGAAGTTGCCTTCTGATCGAACAATGTTAGAACTCATCTACAAGCTCTACTACGAGGAGTTTCAAAACCACTCTCGCGAAGTGGAGAGCGGGAGGCGTAGCAAAATCTACGTGCCGATTGACTGTGAAGTGATCGCAAAGCGCTTCGACGTGGATACCGATCTCATTTTCGGGCGTCTCTACTACCACCTTCAAAAAAAGCATGGCTATACGAATGAAGACGGCTCCAAGTGGCATTCTTCGGCAGAATCAACGGGGAAGGCTTCTCCGTTAATTTCCCGCTCATGTCATCCATACTGGCGGGTCTTCAAGAAGACGCTAGCAAGTTCTGGACAGCTACCCTGATATCGTCTTGTGCGCTTATCGTTTCGATTGGGACAGCCGTGTTCAACGTATTCTTCAAGTGACGCGGTTTTCTGGCGATTTCCAAGATCGCCACGCTGGTTTTGATATGGAGTGGTGTCAGTAGTGAACTCGCCAAGGCTGAAGCAGGGCTGCGTCAGGCCTAGGACGCGCTGAAAGTAGTGGTGCATGAGAGTCGAGAGCGAGACGCTGTAGCACCTGACGGCCAGGAGGAGGATCAGCCAGCGCCCCTGCGTTTCACTTGACGTACGCCAAACTTGATTCATGGCGCTGTGTGATGGCGGCGGATACTCTCACGGCATTAACCACGGACGACGACCATGAAGGCAATCGCTGCAACTGTTTTCCTCGCTGCTCTGGCGGGCTGTGCCAATCACGAAGCAGACCCTGCCCAAGTGGCGATTAGGGACGATGCACAGTGCCAATCGTACGGTGCCAAGCCTGGGTCAGATGCATACGTACAGTGCCGGGTTGCTCTTGCTAACCAGCAGGGACAAGCGAACGAGGCACGGCGACAGCGAGCACTACAAATGCTCATGAACCAGCAGGGACAGCACCCCCAGCAGCCCTACATGTTGCAGCCTGTTCCAGTCAAACAACAGACAAACTGCATTTCCAATGGCGTTGGGCAGACCGTCTACACCAGCTGCCTGTAAAAGGATCACCATATGAGTAAGCAATGGATAGTAGCGGTTGCACTGGGCACGATGATGGTGAGTGCTGCTGCTTGCGCAACTGACGGTAATGACCTTTTGTCCGAGTGCAACACCGCCATTAGGGCGATGGATAAAAAAGCGCAAGTGGACTATGACGTGGGTCATTGCCTTGGCATTATTCAGGGAGTGCTTGGCACGGCTTCCATGATGGGCGATACAGCCCCAAAAAATATGCGAGTTGTCTGCCGAAATCCGGGGTGAAGGGTCAGCAGGCGATAAGAGTCACAGTCAAGTTTCTCGAAGCAAATCCCAAGCTGTTAAACGATGACGCATCAATGCTTATCCTCCTAGCTCTCACTGATGCATTCCCCTGCCAGTGATTTCTGCCGATTTCCACATTCCGCCGTCAGAAAGGGATGCGCATTCGAAAACGAGACTGAAGCGCTGGCTGGAAGTAAGACAGGCGGCTTTGAATGCTGGCGACGGATTCTCACGATAGGTGTGAAACACAGCGCACCAGCTCGAAGGCTACTTCGCCAAAATCCTCAAGTAACACCCGAAGGCTCTGCTGGGCTTGCTGGCGGCGTGGTGATTGCTGAGTGTCAGTCACACGTTGTCCCAAGAGGAGAGACGACAAAGCCCACCAGCGAGGTAGGCTTATGTACAGCGAGTACGATCAGACCTTGTTCCAGTGACGCTTGACCGTAGCGATGCCAATACCAAGCTCAGCAGCGACCTGAGCCTGTGTCATGTCCCTTGCCTTGAGGCGCTGCAACGATGCTGCGGTATCAGTTGCTTCAGGCTGTCCTAGCTTCTTGCCCTCAGCCTTCGCACGGGTGAGCCCCTGTTGCGTACGCTCTATCAACAAGTCACGTTCGAATTCAGCTACAGCCCCCAGTACTTGCATGGTCATCTTACCTGCTGCACTGGTTAGGTCTACACCACCAAGGGCGAGGCAATGAACGCGAATGCCACCCTCAGCAAGACGCGCGACAGTCTGACCCACGTCCATGGCATTACGGCCCAAGCGATCGGGCTTGGCAACGATCAGCATGTCTCCTGATTCCATGCGGTCGATCAGCTTCTGAAAGCCGGGACACTCGCTGGAGGCGATAATGCCTGAAATCGTTTCTTCCACTACCCGACCTGCCTGTACGTCAAACCCTTCTGCTCTAACTTCCTGTAACTGGTTCTCAGTGAACTGGTTAGACGTAGAGACTCGTGCATAGAGCTGGGTGCGGGACATGTCTGGCAATTCAAAGGCTGGAGGGTGGCTTTGTTCAAATCCCACCGCCATTTTAAAAAAGTATCCGCACCGCTTATGGCGGGCGGGGATTCTCGTTTTCGGATGTTGTGTCTGGGCGTATACGCGGCGGCGCGGCTGACCGGACTGGCAGCATGTAGCATCCATTAATCTGCCCGCCCACATCACTCAGCCGCGCTCATCCTGCTGGCTCAAGCTCACCCGATAAGACTGAAGCCCGTCAGTCTGTGTGTACTGCTTGCTGAAGAAGCGATAAACCGCGCCCTTCACAGTGATACCGACGCCGTTAGGCGTATCACTAACCACCACGTCCTCAAGGGCGCTATCGGTGATCATGAATGAATTGCGCTTGTTCAGTTCCTTGAGTATCCCCTCGTCAGAACCCGGGATCGGGCTGCTGAGGTAAAACCGCAAGGTGTCCAGGTCAGTAGCAGGTGCACCGTAGTATGTGACGTACACCCATGCGCCGCGCTTTAGCTGACGTTTGAGCACCAGTTCATCTGCATCAGCAATCCCACTCAACATGTGTTCGAGCAGGTAATAGATAAGCAGCGCGCTCAGTAATGCCCAGAAAAGAAACTTGTAGGGAACACAGGTTTCAGTACCCCTTTGATTTCGCATACTCAATACCTTGCATGATCCAATATTGATCCTTGGGATCATCCCCATAGGGAGCTCGCCAATACCATACGCCCCAATCCTCCTCAGTGCTTTGGGTGCCCGCATCTTGCTGAGCGAACCCTGCCGCTCTCAACAGAATTTGATCAGGCAACTGCCCACCTCTGCCAACGGCGCCATAGTGGAAATTACCAAAATTTTCCCATTCTGGGTGTTTCTGTTTGAAATCCCAGGGTCCGCCATTGCGAACCTTGTAGTAAAACCAACTCATGAATGCGCCAATGGCCGGATCCTTTCTCCACTGCTCGTTTGCCAGCTTTATATTCACATCGACATTGACGTGACGCGGCATTGCTTGCGGAAGTTCAAAACTCATACTTTCACCTGATCAGCGACTACCTAAGTCAGCAGTAGACTTTGTTACTGATAGCGTCCCAGCCCCCTGCAACCTGTCCCGCACCCTGCCCGGTGGCCCGGCTCTGCCTGGAGTAAATCAACTTGATTCGGCCATAGTTCAAAGCAATCAACTCGGCTGGAAATGCATCACGCCTCCCTCCATTGCCGGTAAGGGTGAATGCGCTAATAATGACTTCCTCGAGCATCACCTCCAGATATTTCATCTTCGGATCACCGGCACGAAATACATGCACTGAGACCTGCTTGAAATGCTTACCGCTGCAGCAGGCTTCATGAAGTTTTGCAGTGGCGTTATCTACAGCTTTACGCACCATAAAATCACCCATATAAGCGCGCCCCGAAGTGGCGCCTCCCGCCGAAGTGGCTGTTGCAGAAGCTGTTTGATTGGCAGACACATCGAAGTCCAGCAACTCAATCCAATCTTCGTAACCTTCTGAAAGTGTTTCCCCGTTAATACCTTCGATTTGTAGATAGGCCTCAAGTGACACTTACAGCTCCTTATTAATACCCTGTTGATGGGTGGAGGAAAACATAGATATGAGCGCCAGTGAAGTGAGCCGCTGCATTTTCAGAAAAGATACCGATGCATGCCGGCCATTACCGACTAGCGAGCCAAAATATTAAACAACTCATAAACGTTGCGTTTATGAAGTTGCCCTTAATATGAGCATCGTTATTTAATATCCCTACTTGCCTTGGTCAGGGTGAGCGCATTTGCTGGGTGGCGCACCAGCTTGGGTAATTGTCCAGGGATCTAATTTGGCTCGCCGCTACTCCATCACAGACTTCGAGCTTAACCCCCGGAGTGTTTTCTGGATCCCTTAGATCAGCGCCCTGGCCTATTCACTGTCGAAGTCGACGCTAGCTGCGTTTGTTGTACTAAGAGAAGAGTCGGCCACACCCTCGGAATCTATCCAGGGGACCGACAAAGGCCGCGCCGTGCGTCGCCCCCGCATCCGCTCTATTCCATCCGTCATCCCACCCTGCAAATGACCACGTGACCCGACCCAATAGAATAACTAGAATCGCCCCGCGTTTATTTTTCCACGCAAAGCGTCGGAAAAATCGCCATTTGGGTGTCTTAGCAGCTAAGGTCTACCCGTTGTACGTGTGAATGACTCCAATTCCCGTTAACGGCTAGCGCTACACCAAAAGAAAACAGTCCGTATTCCGGCCCCCATTGCGCACCCGCGAGAGACATCTGCAGGGTGCGAATTCGCAGGAGAAGGTAGATGAATGGCATCGGCAAACGTTTGCGCCAAGAACGAAAACGTCTGAAATTGACACAAAGCGCGCTGGGCGCTATCGGTGGTGTGGAAGCCAACGCTCAGGGGCATTACGAGAGCGGGCAGCGATTGCCCAGGGCGGATTATCTGTTCAAGATCGCCGCCGCCGGAGTGGACATTAACCGCGTTGTCACTGGGGTCGACCCCTCGGCCCGCGCTGAAATGCCCACCTTTTCGACGGTGCAGACAGACCAGGACATGGAGGGTGCGGCCGATCTCGACAGCTCGGAAAGCATGGTGAAAATCATCAGCCAGCTGCGCCAGAGCCTGTGGATCACGGCCAATGCATTGTGCGAAGTGACCCGTCTTGTGAATTCCGAAGAACCGCGCGCAAGCGCTGATCATGTCGAAGACCACCTGAGGGTGTTGCAAAGCGACGCCGACATGTTCGCGGCACTCGCCTTGGCGAAAGTCCAGAAAGCCGCCCACGAAACCCACTGATCCCGATCAGCGTGACTGACAGCCGAACCTCTCAGATGGTAGCCTTGCGCCATCCAGGGAGGTTTCGATGATCAGATTTCCAGCGCTGTGCCTGACGGCCATAATGTTGCCCTTGTCCGGTATGGTAAACGCCGACGTGTTCAAATGCGTCGCCGCCAACGGCGCCATCAGTTTCGCCCAAAGCCCTTGCCCGACTTACGTGGGCGAATCCACGGTACAGCGCCCGCCTCCGTCCCGGCTTTCCAGCGAGTGGGAAGAGACTGATTTTCCCTATCGCCTGAACAAAAACGCCACTGAAATTC
Source organism: Pseudomonas sp. W2Oct36 (assembly GCF_041060465.1). NCBI lineage: Bacteria > Pseudomonadati > Pseudomonadota > Gammaproteobacteria > Pseudomonadales > Pseudomonadaceae > Pseudomonas > Pseudomonas sp. W2Oct36. The sequence goes on along the minus strand of NZ_JAUERW010000014.1, from coordinate 127,175 downwards.
TGCAAGTCAGCCGACGCCGGAAGCTCATCATCACCAACGAGCGGGAGATCGCCGATCGCCTGCAAAGCATTCGCCCCCCTCCCCCTGGCCTCCCCTCGACCTGCGTCGCACCTCGTTACGACAGTGCCTGCTTCGACCCCTCCGGCGGCCGGGTTCGTCAGCCGGTCAAAAGCGGCCTGATGAAATCCTCAGGAAACTGACAGCGTTGCCTGCTTACTGCTTAGTTACGGCTTGCCGCTTAAGGCTTAAGGCTTGTCGCTCACCATTACTTCTCGATTTTCTGAACTAAGTTTTTACCGGCGCCGATGTGACGCCCCGTAACAGCTGCTTACAGTCGGGCCCCATCGCCAGAATCACAAAAACGAGCCGGCCATGACCTCCACCGACACTCGCCACGACGCCGTTCAACATGCGGCACAAGCGCTCATTGACGCGTTCGCCAGCAACAACACGGACGCCTACTTCGCCGCATTCGCCGAAGACGCCACTTTCCTCTTTCACACGCTGCCTGCGCCCCTGCTGTCACGCGCCGCTTACCGCGATGTGTGGGCCGGCTGGCAGGCCGACGGCTTTGCGGTGCTGGGTTGCCAATCGCGCAACGCGCACATAAGCCTGCAGGGTGAGGTCGCGATTTTCATGCACGACGTCGACACCCACGTCCGCTCCGGCGATCAGGAAAGCCATTCCAGCGAACGTGAAACCATTGTCTTTCGGCAATATGGCGCGCGCTGGCTGGCGTGCCACGAACACCTGTCCGTGAAAACCGACTAGCGCGACGCGCAATCAATGGCGAGTGGCCCTCAGAGGCTGCCGTACGCACCACCCACTGCCTCACCTGATTCAGGGTCGCAATGCCGACCACTGCCAATGCCACGATCGGGTTCACCGGTCGAGATAACGGGCCAGCGCTTTTCGCCGGCCCCATAACAACACGACAGCGCGCAGGAACCTCCCATGGCTCACCCCACCACCACGATCGAAACCTTCGGGGTCGAACAAATCCCCGATCATCAGCGCGACGCCGCACCCCTCGACCTGTTTCGTCTGACCTTCGGCGGCGCCAACACGTTCGCCACGGCAGTGTTGGGCAGCTTTCCGGTGCTGTTCGGCCTGTCGTTCCACGCCGGCGTCTGGGCCATCCTGTTGGGCGTCGTGCTCGGGTCGATCATCCTTGCGCCGATGGGTCTGTTTGGCGCCCTCAACGGCACCAACAACGCGGTTTCATCCGGCGCGCATTTTGGCGTTCACGGACGCATCGTCGGCTCGTTCCTGTCGCTGCTCACGGCGGTCGCGTTCTTCTCGCTGTCGGTCTGGAGCTCGGGGGATGCGTTGATCGGCGGCGCCAAACGCATGGTCGGCCTGCCGGAAAACGACGTCACCCTGGCGTTGGCCTACGGCGTGTTTGCCGTACTGGTGTTGGCGGTGTGCATTTACGGTTTCCGCTTCATGCTGTGGGTCAACAAGATCGCGGTCTTCGCTTCCAGCCTGTTGTTCCTGCTCGGCCTCTTTGCCTTCGGCGGCAGCTTCGATGCGGGCTTTGCTGGCACGGTCAATCGGGGCAGCGAAGGGTTCTGGGCAGCGTTCATCGGGGCTGCGCTTCTGGCGATGAGCAATCCGGTGTCGTTCGGTGCATTTCTCGGTGACTGGTCGCGCTATATCCCACGCCAGACGTCGAAAAAACGCATCATGGCGTCGGTGTTCCTGGCGCAAATCTGCACGCTGCTTCCGTTCCTGTTCGGGCTGTGCACGGCGACCATCGTGGCCACCCAGGCGCCGCAATACATCACGGACAACAACTACGTTGGCGGCCTGCTGGCGGTCTCGCCCAGTTGGTTCTTTCTGCCGGTGTGCCTGATTGCGATCATCGGCGGGATGTCGACCGGCACGACGTCGCTTTATGGCACCGGGCTGGACATGTCGAGCATGTTTCCGCGCCTGCTCAACCGCGCCCAGGCGACGATTCTGATCGGCATCGCTGCGATTGCCTTCATCTTCATCGGCCGTTTCGCCTTCAATCTGGTGCAAAGCGTGTCGACCTTCGCTGTGCTGATCGTGACATGCACCTCGCCGTGGATCGTCATCATGGTCCTGGGCCTGATCGTACGCCGTGGCTTCTATCATCCGGCGGACCTGCAAGTGTTCACCCGTGGCCAGAGCGGTGGACACTACTGGTTCGAGCATGGCTGGAACTGGCGAGGGCTGGGCGCGTGGCTGCCAAGCGCGGCAGTGGGCCTGTGCTTCGTCAACTTGCCGGGGCAGTTTGTCGGTCCACTGGGCAATCTGGCGGGCGGTATCGACATCAGCCTGCCGATCACCCTTGGCCTGGCGACGCTGTTGTACATCACCCTGTTGCGCACCTTCCCGGAACCGGTCGGCGTGTATGGTGCTCAGGGTCCGCACCCGCTGCTCGGCAATAACGCGCGCCGTAATATGAAGAAGCCGATGGCGATCGGTTGACAGTCCGACGCCGTCGCCCGCGGGCTCGCTGCAAGGCGGGCCCTTTTTACGTGTCCGCGGCGGCGCTATTCGTTCAGCGATCCAAGCCCCGGGCTACACCGACCGACGGGTCGCCTGTGACTGGCGCCAGTGATGCACATCACGCACAATCGCCGCTTGGCTCATGACCTCAGCAGCATCCCACCCACCGCAACACGTCAGCTCGACCCACAGGAGATCACCCCCGCATGAACGCAAACGACTGGACCGAAGCTGCCTTGGCGAAGTACATCGTGACCAATCCGATGTTGCAGGCTGAAATCCAGGATTTGAGCCCGAAAGAACAGCAGCAGCAAACCCTCTGGGCTTTCGAAGACGAAGCCGAAGCCCAGGGCATCCCGACCTGGGAGCTGGCGCTGACCTTCATTGCCGAAACCCCCGAGCAATTGAAGGAACTGCGTCTGGCTACGCACAAGGAAGCGGCCGAGGCACTGGACATGGACTGGGATGAGTACTGCGAACTGAATGAAGTCGAGGTTTAACCGCTCCGTTCCCTCTCAGGGTCGCCAGACCTGGCGGCCCGCCCCTGACTTGCCAGTCATCCTTTACGCTTTACCTTGCCCTGCCGGGTGAGTAACGTCTGCGCCACTTCAAAACAAAAAAGGACTCGCGCCATGAGTGATTTGGTCGCCTATCAACTGGATGACGGCGTTGCGACGCTGACCCTGACCAACGGCAAGGTCAACGCCATCAGCAACGACGTGGTCGCCGCGTTCAATGCCGCACTGGACCGCGCCGAGCAGGACCGTGCCGTGGTGATCATCACCGGTCAGCCGGGGATTCTCTCCGGCGGGTATGACCTGAAAATCATGACCTCGTCGCCGGAAGCCGCCATGGCCCTGGTCGCCCAAGGCTCAACCCTGGCGCGGCGAATGCTGTCGTTTCCGTTCCCGGTCGTGGTCGCGTGCGGCGGTCATGCTGTAGCGAAAGGCGCGTTCCTGCTGCTGTCGGCGGATTACCGCATCGGCGTCGAAGGCCCTTTCAGCATCGGTCTGAACGAGGTGCAGATCGGCATGACCATGCACCATGCCGGCATCGAACTGGCCCGTGATCGCCTGCGCAAAAGTGCCTTCGGTCGCTCGGTGATCTGCGGCGAGATGTTCGATCCCCAGGGCGCGCTGCAAGCCGGGTTCTTCGACAAGGTGGTCGCATCGGAACAACTCACCGAGGCCGCGCGCGCCGTGGCGCTGCAGATGAAGAAGATCAACATGCGGGCCCACAAGCAGACCAAACTGAAAGTGCGCAAGGCATTTCTCGAGACCCTCGACCGGGCTATCGAGCTGGATCGCCAGATCCCGCTCTGAGGTAGCCCTGACAACGCGCTGCATTCCCGGCAGCGCGTTGCCCATGAAACATCCCGTTAAATTCCTGATCCTCTCCCCGGCCTGTGGGCGATTGCCGATTCCAGTGCACATCCGTACACTGCGCGGCTTTTCGCCTACCGGGTGGTTTGCATGCTGTTCTTACTGCGTATGTTGTTGATGGGCCTGCACTTTCTCATCGCAGGCGCACTGGGGCTTTTACTTGGCCTGTGCCGCCCGTTCAACCCTGACAACAGCCGTCTGTGTGCTCGCCTCTACGCCCTCCCCGCCATCGGCATTCTCGGGCTGCGCCTGAACACCCAGCTCAGCCCGCAGTTCGAGCAGACCAGGCCCTGCGTGATCATCTGTAACCATCAGTCCAACTACGATTTGTTTGTCCTCGGCAACATCGTGCCGCCGCGCACGGTCTGCATCGGCAAAAAAAGTCTCAAGTGGGTGCCGTTTTTTGGCCAGCTGTTCTGGCTGGCGGGCAACGTGCTGATCGACCGAGGCAATCCGCAGAAGGCACGCCGCGCCATTCTCCAGACCACCGACACCCTGCAGCACAAGGACACGTCCATCTGGGTGTTCCCTGAAGGCACGCGCAACAAGGGCGAAGGGCTGATGCCGTTCAAGCGCGGGGCGTTTCAGATGGCGATCGAAGCCGGTGTGCCCATTGTGCCTGTGTGCGTGAGCACCTACGTGCGCAGCATGGCGTTGAGCCGATGGAACAGCGGCGAGGTGATCATCCGCACGCTGCCCGCGATCCCGACCGCAAACCTGACCGGCGACGATATCCCTCAACTCATCGCGCTGTGCCACGGCCAGATGCAAGCCTGCATCGCCAGCATGGACGCGCAAGTCCGAGGCTGCGCGGCTACCCTCCCAACAGACGCTGAACGGCACTGAAAAAACCTGCGAACTCGTTTAAATCCGCCGACTCTGATCAGGGAGCGCGCTAAGCTGCGCGTGAGTTTTCCCTAAAAGAAGAAGCAGACATTATGGGTCGAGTGGTTGCCGCTGCGGTTTACAGTGCGGGAAAGAAAGTCACCAATATTGCCCTCGACGAAGGCGCAGCCTGGGCGGCGAAACCCGGGCATTTCGTCTGGATCGGCCTGGAGCATCCGGGCCTCGAAGAACTGACCACGCTGCAACGGCAGTTCAATCTGCACGAGCTGGCCATCGAAGACGCACTGGAAGTCCACAGCCGGCCGAAGCTGGAGACTTTCGGTGACGCGCTGTTCATCGTGACCTACGCGCCGATTCGCGAGAACGGCAAGCTGATCTTCATCGAAACCCATATTTTCGCCGGCAAGGGCTATGTGATCACCTCGCGCAACGGTGACTCGAAATCCTATGGCCTGGTGCGTCAGCGCTGCGAAGCCCGGCCGTTGCTGCTGGAGCACGGGGAGGACTTCGTCCTGTATGCTCTGCTGGATTTCGTTACCGAGAACTACCAGCCGGTCACCGAGTCGATCCACTGCGAGCTTGAAGAGCTTGAGCACAACGTGCTGCGCAAGGACCTCAACGAAGCCGACATCCACAGCATCCACTCGCTGCGTCGTGACCTGCTGCGCCTGCGCCGTTACGTGGCGCCCATGGTCGAGATTGGCGAGGAGCTGCAGAAGCTCAGCTTCCCCTTCATCGACAAGAACATGCGCCCTTACTTCCGCGACGTGGAAATCCACGTCAAGCGGCAGATGGAAGACCTTTCCAACCTGCGCGACATCGCCAGCCAAACCATCGAAATCAGCCTGCTGCTGGAGTCTTCGCGACAGAGCCTGACCCAGCGCAAATTTGCCGCCTGGGCCGCGATCCTGGCCTTCCCCACCGCCATCGCCGGGATCTACGGGATGAACTTCGAGAACATGCCCGAGCTGACCTGGCACTACGGGTATTACATGGTGTTGGGGGTGATCGTCGGCGGGTGCGGGATCTTGTTTGCGAGCTTCAAGCGGTCGGGTTGGCTTTGAGGCTTTTGAATGTGCTTACGGCTGTGGCACCGGCTTCGAATACGCCTACGACTGTGGGAACGGCTTTAGGCGGGAAATGGCCGGTGTGAGCGCCATCCATTTTGCAGCGTGGCAACTGACCCCTTCCCGGCTGAAGCCGGTCCTACGGTCAATCCGGCTGAAGCCGGTCCTACAATGATCATCTCACCCGGCAAAACAACGCTCTAGCTCACCGGCCGCTTGTTCGCCACAAACCGCATCATCCATTCCGCCACCGCCGTGCCGTGGTGGTCTTCTTCCAGGCTGGCGATGCCTTTGCCGTAGACCTGTTCGCCCAGGGCGTCCTGGCGGATGTCGAGCAGCGTGCGCGAGTAGTCGTGGATGAATTCCGGATGCCCCTGGAAGCACAGCACCTGGTCGTTGATGTGATAAGCAGCAAACGGGCAGAACTCGCTGGTGGCAATGACCGTCGCGCCTTCGGGCAGCGCAGTGACCTGATCCTGATGGCTGATCAGCAGCGTGAGCTTGTCCAGCGCCGGCGTCATCCACGGTTGGGTGGGTGCGAGGTTGTAATGATGAATGCCGACGCCCCAGCCCTGTGGCGCGCGCTCGGTCTTGCCGCCCAGTAGCAGTGCCAGCAACTGATGGCCGAAACACACACCCAGCAACTTGTCGCCGCGCTTGTAGCGGTCGAGCAGATACGTCTTCAGGGTTTCGATCCACGGATCGGTGCCGAAGGAATCAGCCTTGGAACCGGTGATCAGATACGCGTCGAACGGCTCGTCATCTGGCGGGTAATCGCCCTGCATGACGTTGTAGACGACAAATTCCGCTGGCACCGGCTGGCGCGCGAAGAGTTTCTCGAACATCCGCCCGTAACCCTGGTATTGATCGACCAGTTCCGGGCGAAGTACGTCGGTTTCCAGAATGCAGATGCGTAACGACATAAAAATCCCTGAAGCGACAAAAGCGAAAATGCGTGGAGCAAGCCTGCCTTGAAGGCCAGGGCAAGGCAAGGCCCAGTTGAGGCAGTGCGCCGTGTTCAGCTGAACCCACGCTGTCCCAACCCTTGATACGGCACAGCGAGGAGTCTTCGCTAGAACAGCGTCCCTTCCTCGGCTTTCTGCAACAGCAGCGCAGGCGGTTGAAAGCGCTCGCCGTAGCGCTCAGCCAAGGCGCGGGCGCGGTTAATAAACAGCTTCAGACCGTATTGATTGACGAACTGCAACGACCCACCGGTCCAGGCCGGAAAGCCGATCCCGAGCATCGAACCAACGTTGGCGTCCGCTGTTGACCGCAGCACGCCCTCCTCCATGCAGCGCACCGTTTCGAGGGCCTGGATGAACAGCAAGCGGTCGCGAATATCCTGACCACTGATCTGTGCGTCGGGCTTCTCGAACCGGATTTTCAGCTCTGGCCACAAGTGCTTGGGCGCACCGTCGGGGTAGTCGTAAAAACCGCCGCCGGAGGCTTTCCCTTCGCGATCGAATTCATGCAGCAGCTGCTCGATCACCGCGTCGGCCGGATGCCCGGCCAGCTCAACGCCCTGCTCGGCCAGGTCCTTGCGCGCCTGCTGGCGAATCTGACTCATCAGCCTCAACGACACCTCGTCGGACACCGCCAGCGGCCCCACGGGCATCCCGGCCTTGCGCGCCTCGGTCTCGATCATCGGCGCACTGACGCCCTCGCCGAGCATGGCAATGCCTTCATCGGCATAGGTGGCGAACACCCGCGAGGTGAAGAAGCCACGTGTGTCGTTGACCAGAATCGCGGTCTTGCCGATCTGCTGAACGAAGTCAAAGGCCCGCGCCAGGGTCATGTCGTTGGTGCGTGCGCCCTTGATGATTTCCACCAGGCGCATCTTCTCCACCGGGCTGAAAAAATGCAGGCCGATGAAGCGCTCTTGCCGGCTGATGGCGCTGGCCAGCCCGGTAATGGGCAGCGTCGAGGTGTTGGACGCAATCACCGCATTGGGCACCACCACCTGCTCGGCGGCGGCGCTGACCTGCGCTTTCAGCTCGCGATTCTCGAACACCGCCTCGATGATCAGGTCGCAACCTTCGAGATCGCTGTCGCGGCCGGTCGGCTTGATTCGGCTCAGCACGGCGTCGCGCTGAGCCTCGGTGAGGCGACCGCTGGCAACCTGCTTGTTCAGCAACCGCGCCGAGTAATCCTTGCCCTTCTGCGCCGCCGCCAGGTTGACGTCCTTGAGGATCACGCTGACGCCCGCCACCGCCGTGACATAGGCAATGCCGCCACCCATTAAACCCGCCCCGAGAATGCCGACCTTGCGCATGTTGAACACCGGCGGCGCCTTGGGCCGCGCCTCAGCCGCCTTGACCCGGTTGAGCTGAAACCAGCTGCCGATCATGTTCTTGGCGATGGGGCCGGTGGCGAGCTCGGTGAAGTAACGCGCCTCGATTTTCTCCGCCGTGTGGAAATCCACCTGCGCACCTTCCACGGCGGCGGCCAGGATCTTCTCCGGCGCCGGGTAACAACCCCAGGTTTTGCTGCGCAGGATCGACGGCGCGACGGCCAGCATCTGCGCCACTTTCGGGTGCGCAGGCGTGCCGCCGGGCAATTCAAACCCCGGTTGATCCCAGGCTTTGATCGGCGCCGGATTGGCCATAATCCATTCACGCGCCTTGGCCATCAGGTCATCGGCGTCGCTGGCCAACTGATCGATCACACCGAGTTTCAACCCGTGATCGACGCCCAGGGTCCGGCCTTCCATCAGCAATGGCAGGGCCTTCTCCAGCCCCAACATGCGCACCAGCCGCACGGTGCCGCCGCCACCCGGAAGCAAACCGAGGGTGACTTCCGGCAAGCCCAATCTGACCTGGCCGCCATTGATTGCGATGCGATGGTGACAGGCCAGGCACAGCTCCAGGCCACCGCCCAATGCAGAACCCTCGATGGCGGCCACCACCGGTTTGCCGAATGTTTCCAGCGCGCGAAGCTGGGCTTTGAGGTCCATGGTCATCTGGTAGAAAGCGGCAGCGCGGGCGGCGTCAATCTGACTCAGCTCGTTGAGGTCTCCGCCGGCAAAGAACGTCTTCTTCGCCGAGCGGATGATCACACCGGCGATGGCCTCTTTGTCCGCCAGCAGGCGTTCAAGGGTCTCCGCCATGGCCTGGCGATACGCCGCGTTCATGGTATTGGCCTGCTGGCCGGGCATGTCGACGGTCAGCGTGACGATCTGATCCGGCCCGGTTTCGTAGCGGATGGCATCGCTCATGCGGTCTTTCTTCCTGAAACAGTTATCGGATAAAGGCGGTGGGCGAAGCGCTTATCGTGCTCCACGTTCATACCCGCTCGATGATCGTCGCGATGCCCATACCGCCGCCGACGCACAGGGTCGCCAGGCCGTAACGCAACTGCCGGGCTTCCAGCTCGTCGAGCAGCGTGCCGAGAATGATGCAACCCGTGGCACCCGGTGGGTGGCCGAGGGCAATCGAGCCCCCGTTGACGTTGACCTTGTCGGGGTCGACGCCCATGTCCTTGATGAACTTGAGCACCACCGAGGCGAAGGCCTCGTTGACCTCGAACAGGTCGATGTCATCAATGGTCAGCCCGGCTCGCGCCAAGGCTTTGCGCGTAGCGGGCGCAGGGCCCGTGAGCATGATGGTCGGATCGGTGCTGGTCACCGCCGTCACCACAATGCGGGCCCGTGGTCGCAGCCCCAGCGCCTGGCCTTTTTGCGCGGTGCCGAGCAGCATCAAGGCGGCGCCATCGACGATGCCGGAGCTGTTGCCCGGCGTGTGCACGTGTTCGATCCGTTCAACGTGGCTGTAGACCCGCAGCGCCGTGGCGTCATAGCCCATTTTACCGATCGCCTCGAAACTCGGGCGCAGCTTGCCCAGGGCCTCGGACGTGGTGTCGGGACGGATGAACTCGTCATGGTCGAGCAAGAGCAGGCCGTTCTGGTCTTTAACCGGCACCAGCGAACGGCGAAACGCACCCCGCTCGCGCGCCAGTGACGCCTTGTGCTGGGACTGCACGGCAAACAGGTCGACGTCGTCGCGGCTGAAGCCTTCGAGGGTGGCGATCAGATCGGCGCCGATCCCCTGGGGCGTGTAGTGGGTGTGCAGACTGGTTTGCGGGTCCAGCATCCAGGCGCCGCCATCACTGCCCATCGGCACGCGAGACATCGACTCCACGCCGCCCACCACCACCAAGTCCTCGAACCCGGAGCGGATCTTCATCGCCCCCAGATTCACCGCTTCAAGCCCCGAGGCGCAGAACCGGTTGACCTGAACCCCGGCCACGCTCACGGCCCAATGGGCGACCAGCGCTGCGGTTTTGGCGATGTCGGCGCCTTGATCGCCAATGGGCGTGACGCAGCCCAGCACAATGTCATCGACGTGGTGGGTGTCGAGGTGATTGCGCACTTGCAGTTCTTTCAACAGCCCTGCCACCAGCTCCACCGGTTTGACGCTGTACAACGCGCCGTCCGACTTGCCCCTGCCCCGCGGCGTGCGCAAGGCATCGTAAATAAACGCTTCGGTCATCCTGTCCTCGCTAACCCGATGAACTGTCTTTTTATCTGTGCGATCGACAGTCGAACTGTCATGGGGGCACTGTCTATCACGAAGCGACACACAGGGCGCGCTGTTTCGCCGGATCAAGTGACAGGGTAGCGGGTTGTGCGAAGTTTCGGACTCGGACGAACGGTAGCGAGCTATTGAGCGTGGACCGTTTTGGACGCAGGCGTCTAGCAGGCGAATATTTGAGCGATGGCCATTCGCCTAAAGTGCTCAAGTTATAAAGGCGCAACTGGTTAATCCTCAATGATCTAAACCGCACGGCACGTGGCTTCTAAGGTTTAGTCAGTAGCAGTGGCGCCATAACAAAATCGTTTCACCCAGCGCCTGCCGCCCGCGATTTGCTGATCGGGGCACCTGCTCTTTTGCCTCACCTTTGCCAACCCTCGTCTTGGTCACGCCCAAGGTCCATGGGTTTCTGTTGCTCAGGAATAACAAGAAAAGGCATTTACCATGTTCAAGTTCAGGTTCAAACGCTCGAAAATACGTCAGGCCGGATTAATCGTTTTCGCGACCACACTGCTGCTGATCCTGCCGAACATGACGCGACTGTTCGGCTGAGCATGCTTCGCTCTGCTACCTGCAGACCCCCACACGCACTCGGCGGGCTGCCTGTTTCAAACAGGCGGCCGTTGGCCGTGCGGGTATCGCGTGGTTGCGTCTTGGAGGGCGTGGCGGCGGATGGTCTGGCAGCGGATCGTAAGGGGGCTGATTGTATGAGATCAGCGCGTTGGGCGAAATGAACGCAGGGCTGTCTGTCGCACTGAGTGGCGCGCAGACCGTGGGAACGCGGCCGAGCTGAGCGCTCGACCGCAACGGGCTAATCAGCCTTGGCGTTGCACCTGGATCATCGGCGCGGGAACAGGCTTTTTCTTCGCCGCCGGAACCGCAATCGGCGCTGAGGGCGACACCACGACCTTGGCGTGCATCTGCTCACAACCGCCGCCGCGGCGCATGCCACGTACCGGACAGGCATCCAGATAATCCAGGCCCACCGCCAGCTTCAGATGCCGCTCCGGGATCGCCAACTGATTGGTCACGTCGAAGCTGTACCAGGCGTCGTCGATCCAGGCCTCTGCCCACGCATGGCTGGACAGATGTTCGCTGCTGTCACTGTAGAGATAACCCGACACATAGCGCGCCGGCACCCCCAGGCTGCGGGCACAGGCCAGAAATGCGTGGGTGTGATCCTGACAGACGCCCGCGCGGTTGGCGAATGCCTGGGCAGCGCAGGTATCCACCGCTGTCGCGCCCGGCGTGTAAGTGATGTGTTCGTTGAGCGCGTGCATCATATCGATCAGCGCAGTGCGGTCGGTGCGCTTCTGGGTCTGCGCGACGGCGAAGGCGCGAATCGCTTCGTCAGCTTCGGTCAGGCGGGTGAAACGCAGGAACGGCAGCGACGACTGGCTCTCATGTTCCGACTCGCGCTTCTCGTCGATCTCGACCTGGCCACGTGCGCCAATCACGATCGCTTCGTGGGGCTCGTCCAGGGTCAGCACGTGGAGAATATTGCCGAAAGGATCGATCTGCGCGCGCACCGGACGGGGCAACGCCAACTGCCAGCTCAGCACTTGCTGACGCTCGCTGTCGTGGGGGGTCAGACGCAAATACTGGATGCTGGCGCGGACCTGATCGTCGTAGTGATAAGTGGTCTCGTGGCTAATTGAGAGTCTCATGCAGCCTCCAGGTAAGAAGTGTGAATGACGCTACCCAGTTGGGCCAGAAGTGGAATGAATTCGTTCAACCACTCATGCAGGCCTTCATCGAGAATCTCGTCGATGCCGGTGTAGCGCAGGCGAGCGTCCAGCTCGGCGGCCAGACGCTGGGCGGGACGGCCATTGGCCCCGGGCAGACTGGCGAGAATGATGTCCAGCTCCTCCAGACACGCACGCAATGAGCGCGGAATATCCGCACGCAACAGCAGCAATTCAGCGACCTGACGAGCACCCGGTGCGTCGCGATAGACTTCCGTGTACGCCTCGAATGACGACAAGGCGCGCAACAGCGCACTCCATTGGTAGTAGCCGGCGGCGGAACTGTCTGCCGCCGCGTTGGCGGACGGGCCGCGCAATTCGAGCATTTCATAACGCGCATCGAGCATGCGCAGGGTGTTGTCGGCGCGCTCGATGAACGTCCCCAGACGGATGAACCGGAAGGCGTCGTTGCGCATGATGGTGCCGTAGGTCGCGCCGCGGAACAGGTGCGAACGCTCCTTGACCCACTCGCAGAAACGGCTCATGCCGTAGCGGCTCAAACCCTGCTCGGCGATGCCGCGAATTTCCAGGTACGTCGCGTTGATGTTTTCCCACATGTCCGCAGTAATACGCCCGCGTACCGCATGGGCACTGGCCCGCGCCGCGCCCAGACAGCTGAAGATGCTGGCCGGGTTTTCGGCGTCCAGCGCGAAAAAGTGCAGCAAGCGCTCGGCATGCAGGTCGCCGTGGCGCTCCAGGTAATCGTCCAGGGTTCCGGTGATCAGCAGTGGCATGGCGATTTCATTGAGGCCATCCCCGCGTCCGTCCTGTGGCATCAGCGACAGCGAGTAACTGACGTCGAGCATCCGCGCGAGGTTTTCGGCCCGCTCCAGGTACCGCGACATCCAATATAAATCCGAGGCAGTTCTACTTAGCATTGGCAGGCATCCTTAATCCTCGACCACCCAGGTGTCCTTGGTTCCGCCACCCTGCGACGAGTTCACCACCAGCGACCCTTCGCGCAAGGCAACGCGCGTGAGACCACCGGGCACTACACGGGTTTCACGGCCAGCCAGGACGAACGGGCGAAGGTCGATGTGGCGCGGGGCGATGCCGTTCTCGACGAAGGTCGGACAGGTCGACAAACACAAGGTCGGTTGCGCGATATACGCGTGGGGCTTGGCTTTGAGCCGCGCCCGGAACGACTCGATTTCCGCGGCGGTGGCGGCGGGGCCCACGAGCATGCCGTAACCGCCGGAGCCCTGGGTTTCCTTGACCACCAGATCGCCCAGATTGGCGAGCACGTGGGACAGCTCTTCGGGCTTGCGGCACTGCCAGGTCGGCACGTTCTTCAGGATCGGCTCTTCGTCGAGGTAGAAACGGATCATGTCGGTCACAAAGGGGTAAACCGACTTGTCGTCCGCCACGCCGGTGCCGATGGCATTGGCCAGCACCACATTGCCCGAACGGTACGCGGACAGCAGGCCCGGCACGCCGAGCATTGAATCCGGGTTGAATGCCAGCGGATCGAGGAACGCGTCGTCGAGCCTGCGGTAAATCACGTCGACCGCTTTCGGGCCGTCGGTGGTTCGCATGAACACGCGGTCATCGCGCACGAAAAGGTCAGCGCCCTCCACCAGTTCGACGCCCATTTCCCGAGCCAGAAACGCGTGCTCGAAAAACGCGCTGTTAAAGCGCCCGGGCGTCAGCACCACGACGCTCGGATTATCCAGCGGGCTGGAGCTTTTCAGGGTGTCCAGCAGCAGGTTCGGGTAGTGATCGATCGGCGCGATGCGTTGCGCGGCGAACAGCTCGGGGAACAGCCGCATCATCATCTTGCGGTCTTCGAGCATGTAGCTCACGCCGCTGGGCGTGCGCAGGTTGTCTTCGAGCACGTAATACGTGCCGTCGCCATCACGCACCAGATCGACGCCTGAGATGTGCGAATACAGGTCACGATGAAGATTCAGGCCCTGCATCGCCAACTGGTATTGCTCGTTGGCGAGGACCTGTTCGGCGGGAATGATCCCGGCCTTGATGATGCGCTGATCGTGATAGAGGTCAGCGAGAAACATGTTCAGCGCCTTGACGCGCTGTATGCAGCCGCGCTCTACCACCCGCCACTCGCTGGCCGGGATGCTGCGCGGAATCGTGTCGAAAGGGATGAGCCGCTCGGTGCCCTGCTCGTCGCCGTACAGCGTGAACGTGATCCCGGCGCGATGAAACAAAAGATCGGCCTCACGCCGGCGCTGAGCGAGCAACTCAGGCGGCGCTTCGCCCAACCAGCGGGCGAATTCCCGATAATGCGGACGAACTATGCCGCCCGCATCGTACATCTCGTCATAAAAGGTGCGGATCATGCCGTACTCCTTGTCACCATGGACACCAGAGCCTTCGCAAGGCCCGTGCCATCGGCATAAACGCTTTAATATCAATGGGTTGAATTAAACAGCCGGAGCGTCCGCACCATTCCTGTGCACGATGCGCCCTAACCCGTTCCCCGGCGCTTCATGGCGAAGCGTCGTTCCGTTTGAAAATCTATCGCAGGCATAGCCACAGTTCATTTCCGCGCGTTACGCGCCCTGAGCATAATCGCCCCATACCGCAGATCAACCCGCCGGATTCCACAAGGCGATTGGCTCAAAACCTGATTGGCAACGCCACCCGATATTCCCTTTCCGCCGCTCCGATGAGAGCGGCTTTTTTTTGCCTGCGATTCGGCTCGGTGCCTCTCCCGCCTCACTGATTTGCCGTGGAGCCGAGAGACGGCGTTCAACCGTGCATGCCCTGTTTTCGGGCCTGACTGTCAATGAAGCCCGATCAATGAAGGCGCTTGAGCTCCTGCTTGACGCCCCAGCCTTCAACCTCCCCGTCCAGACCGAAAATCGCGGTCTGGAAATCCTGCTCGAAGTCGCCTATCCCGTCGTAGGTCGCGTACATCAACTTGCTCAGTTCCAGGTGCCACGCACCGTCTTCCAGAGCATTGAGCTGAACATTGACTGACTCGCCACGAAATTTTTCCGCTGCCTGACGCGCCCGGTCCTCATCCGGAAAGGTGGCATAGAACTCGATGGGGTGAATGCGTGCGAAGTCGAAACCGCCTTCTTTCATGCAGCGCAAAACATGGCTGCTGACGTCTTCTTGATAGGCTGTGCTCATGAAACGTCCTCCTATGCAACGATAGATAGAGTTTCAACTATCCCGAAACACTCCCCGGTGGCGAGGCGTGTAGCGGCAGGTCATCTGCCGCCCGGGACTCAAGCATGTCGCTGACAAGGCCGGTGCGTTTTACAAAACGGGCATACGTACGCGAGCTGACTCGGGTAGATGCTTCACCGACCTCACTGGCAGAGTACGCGCATTGATAGTGCGTTGCCAATTGGCAGGGTGACGGGGAATCCAGGCTTTTTAGGGGGCTTCGACGATGGAGATGATCTGTACCGCGTTCTGCTCTTTGAGTGTCTTCACGGTGGGCTCGGCGGTGCGACCGTCGAGGTCGATCAGATCAAGATCACTGGCGACCGGAAACAGGATCGGACGGATTCGCTGCGCAGCCTCTTCATCACTGGGACGGTGATCGGATTCAAGATCGAGGGTTTGCTGCACACCGTCTTTGTCCAGAAACGAAATAGTCCACACTTTCATCAATGTCTCCTCAGTAAGGGCCGGACAACGGCCTAGTGATCTTGACCCTTGCAGCGCAACGACGTTCAACCCGAATCGTCAGCGCCCGGCTGACGTTAGCAGCGTGATGCCAACGATCCGCAGGCAAAAAAAACGCCCCGGTGTCGGGGCGTTCTTCATCAGGCTGCGGTCATTGCGGCTTGGCGTCTTTGACCCCTGCCGTGTTGTCCAGCAGGCTCTTGGTCGCGGTCTGCAGGAAGCTGTCGAGCTTCTTGCGCAACTCGGTGACGTCCGGCGCGTTCGGCATCAGCTCGGCGTGGGGCTTGGTGCCCAACTCGTAGCTGTACACCTTCGGCTCCATTTCCTTGGGTTCGATCAGGATCCGGTTGCCAGTGACCAGCGCAACCGTCTGCTCGCTGCCCGATGGCTTGATCACACCAAAGCCCTCGTCTCCCGCTGGCAGATTGAGCAGGTCGCGGCCCCAGCACTGGTGCACGGTGTCGCCACCCAGGCGGCCCATGATGGTCGGGACGATGTCGATCTGCGTGCCGACGATGCTGCTGCGCTTGCCGAACTTGTCCTGCAGGCCCGGGGCGATCATCAGCATCGGCACGTTGAAGCGGCCCAGGTCCATCTCGGTGATCTGCTCGTTGTTGCCGAAGCCGTGGTCACCGACGACCACAAACAGCGTGTCCTTGTAGTACGGCTCTTTCTTGGCCTTCTCGAAGAACTGACCCAGCGCCCAATCCGAATAACGCATGGCGGTGAGGTGTTCATCCAGCGTGCCATGGCCGGTCACACGCTCGACCGGCAGGTTTGCCGGCAGTGCGTACGGCGTGTGGTTGGACAGGGTCTGCAGCAACGCATAGAACGGCTTGCCCTTGGCTTCGCGGGCTTTCAGTTCCTCGGCGCCACGGTCGAACATGTCCTGGTCGGAAACGCCCCAGGTCGGGTCCGAGAACACCGGATTGACGAAGTCATTGCGGCCAATGAAGTTGGTCATGCCCTGGTTGCTGAAGAAGCCCGACTGGTTGTCCCAGGCGAAGTCCCCGTTGTAGACATACACGTCGTCGTACTTGCGCGCGCTGAGCAGCTGCGGCAGACCGGACAGTTTGTGGCTGCCTTCCGGCGTCTGCATCAGGTACTCGAAGCCCGGCAGGTTCGGGAAGCAGGCCATGGTCGCAAACATGCCCTGGTGGGTGTGTGTGCCGTTGGAGAAGAAGCGATCAAACAGCAGACCTTCCTGGGACAGTTTGTCGAAGTAAGGCGTGATGTTCGACTCGTCGCCCAGCGCACCCACCGAATGGCCGGCGAAGCTTTCCATCAGGATCACGACGACGTTCTTGATCGGCAGCGTGTTGGCCGGCGGCGGCGTGAAATCGCGACGCACAGCGGCTTTTTCTGGATCGATCAGCTTGTCGTTGGCGGTCAGCAGCATGTCACGAACGACCTGCTGGGCTTCGGCCTGAGGCAGGGTCGCCTTCCAGATGTTGTCGCGGTCTTCGGACATCCGGCTCTTGGCCGCCGCGATCAGCGTCAGCGTGCCGTTTAGCCCGAGGGTGTTGGCGAAGTTGGAGTCAGTCGTGTACGCATCGCCCCAACGCAGTGGCGGGCCCTGGCGCAGGGTGCCGCGAGCGGCGATGACGGCCACCACCAGGCACAGCAGGAACACCACGGCGCGCTTGTACAGCGGCGCCACCGCACGGTTGTCAGCGCTGGCAACGTTGAACCCGCCACGGGGCCGGGTCAGGCGATCGACGCCTTTGAAGACCAGGCTCAGCAGCCAGGTGACCAGCGCCCACGCCAGCAGATAGCGAACCACCGGATAGCCGTACCAGATCATGCTCAGGACGGTTTTCGGGTCTTCTTTGACGTACTGGAACACCAGGCCATTCAGGCGCTGGTGGAATTCACGGTAGAAATCCATCTCCATCAGGCCGAAGAACGCGGTCAGGCTCGCGACCAGCGTCAGCCAGAAGCGGAAGACCCCACGGGCCGCCATCATGCGCGCGCTGAACAGGGACAGCAGAAGGGGAATCAGGATGTACACGACCAGACGCAAATCGAACCGCAGGCCATTGGCGAACGCCTCGACGAAGGTCGAAGCTGGCGTCGCACCGATGCCTTCGCGGTTATAGACCAGCAGCGCTACGCGCAGAAGGGTGTACAGAACCATCAGCACCAGGCCGCTCAGGAGCGTATAGGCCAGGTGCGATTTGACGGTAGGTTGCGGCGCGCGCGCCGGGGCGTCCGTTTTGGCCATGGGTTGTGGGATCCGTTGGATTCAGGTTTAAGTTCAAAAAGCTGTGCGCCCGACCCCATCGAAATGCCGGTCCGGGCTGCGGGGGCCAAATATTACGTGAACCTCCGCGGTTTACCACCGATGCCGCGCATTCTTCATGACGGATCGGCACAAACGGTTATCACAATCAGGGAGCAGTCTCGGAACGGCGCGAATCTTCCCGAAGAAACGGTGAAAATTCCGTTGATTAGTTCCCCCTCACATATTTTCTTACAAAGCCTCGAATCAGGATCAAACCTTGAACGTCTGGGCATAGCGCTCGACGGCGTGCTCGATGGCTTCAAAGACAAGGGGCGCGTGGGGGCGGAGCGAGGCGTTTTCCTGCAGGGACGCCTGCACGGCCGCGATCAGTCGCGCAATGCGCACGTTCGGTTTGCGGATGTCACAGGTCGACGCCAGGCTCAGAATGCCGAGCCGCGATCCGAACAGGCTCTTTGAGCCATCCAGACGCAGGGCAAGCGCGTCGTCTTTTATGTACGCAGTGGTGTTGACGATGTCGTAGGCCGGCGCCAGTTGCGCGTCCGCCCCCAGCGGGTCGCGATACAACACCCCGAAGTTCTTCAGATGGGCGTCGCCGTTGCCGACCATGCAGCTGAGCGCGACGATGTCGAAGAATTGATCCAGCGATTCACCCACATGCTCAGGCGCGCAAAACAGGCGAATGGCCTTGGCGATGTTTTCGTAGCTGGAGTCGTATTTCTGCTCGGTGCCCCGGCCCATCAGCACAGCCATGTCCTCGAAGCCGATGGCCCGCTGCTCAGCATCACGATCAAAGCGGCGCATGACGAACAGCTGGCGGTTATCCGACAGATGAAATTCCGGCACCGGCATGCCGGCTCTGCGCGCAGCGTCCATGCACACGAATTCGTTGACGGCCAGCCCGGGGAAATCCGCCCTCCCCGACTTGACGATCAGCTCCGGCATCAACAGCGTGGCTTTCGGGTCCGTCACGAAATCCGAGTCGGGCACGATGACTTTGGGCTGAACACCTGAAATCCCGGTGCGCAAAATGTACTGATCGACCAGTTCGGCAAACAGATCCTGCGTCCCGTCCCAACTGAGTATCTGCCCCAGGCTTCTGCCTGGGACGGGGCCCGCGCCACCCAGCAACTCGTCGATCATGGGAGACGCCACCGCCACGCGGCCGACCGGCGAACCGCTGCCGGTCAATGCCATGAGCAGCATCGGGTTGATGGGTGTGGTTTTAGCGAGGCGATTGCGCAGCTGTTCCAGCACGAAGCCTTCGGGGAGGTTCATCTGGAAGACCGGGTGCAGGCTGCGCGATACGTAGGCCGCATCGCGAACCCCCATGGTCAGGCTGATCTGCGACGCCGGGCTGGCGTCCAGGCCGTAGCGAAACAGGTAGTCGCCGGACGCCGATGCCGACAGCTCACCACTCTCACCCTCCGGGGTAAAAATGCGTACACGATCCAGGGGTTTCACTGGAACACCTCGCGCAGCTCTTCAAACGTCGGACGTCGGGCGGAGACGACTTTTATCTCGGCATTCAACGCGGCCAGGACCTTGGCGTAGAAATTCACCGCCACGGTCGGGCTGCCCTTTTCGACTTCGGCAAGCTTTTGCCGTGTCATGCCCGACTGGTAGGCCAACTGAACCTGAGTCAGCCCGCGGGACCTACGCATTTCTTCGATCTGGCTGCCCAGCCGCTCAAGCAACAACGTCGCGTCCATTTGTCACGCCTGCATAACATTCAACGATAAATGGAATGTATACGTGACATGCAGGGCGATCAAGGAGAAGTTACGTTTACCTGACATCAGCCCATGGATGTCAGGTTTACGTAACCTTGCAGCGGGGTCAGGCGTTGCTTGGCTTGCTGATCGCCTGAAGCACGTACTGCGGCAATGCGAAGGCGCCGATGTGGACCTCAGGGTTGTAGTAACGGGTGACGATGCCGCTGCCGGCGAACCGCTGATGCAAAGTGTCCAGCGAAATCTTGCGGTGCTGGGAATCCGTAGAGCCCCAGGCAAAGGTCATCGCGCCGCCAATGTAGGTGGGCACCGCTGCCTGATAGAAATGCCAGTCGGCGAACAGTCCATTCATGCGCCCTGCCGTGGTCTGCACTTCGCTCAACTGCATGAATGGCGTGCCATTCTGCGTGACCAGAATGCCGCCTTCGTTGAGGCAGCGATGGCAGGCCTGATAGAAATTCTCCGAGAACAGCACTTCGCCCGGCCCGATCGGGTCGGTTGAATCGGAAATGATGACGTCGAATTTTTCCTCGGTGTTGGCAACGAAGCGCATGCCGTCGTCGATGACCAGGTTCAGACGCGAATCATCGAAAGCGCCTTTGGAGTGATTCGGCAGGTATTCCTTGCACATCTCGACCACGGTGCCGTCGATCTCGACCATGGTGATGTGCTCGACCGTCGCGTGCTTGGCGACTTCGCGCAGCATGCCGCCGTCGCCACCGCCGATGATCAGGACGCGTTTGGCGCGGCCGTGGGCCAAAATCGGCACGTGGGTGAGCATCTCGTGATAAATGAACTCGTCGGCTTCAGTGGTCTGAATCACGCCGTCCAGCGCCATGACGCGACCCATGCGCGGGTTCTGGAAGATCACCAGATGCTGATGCTCGGTGCGCACTTCATGCAGCATTTTTTCCATGCGAAAGCGCTGGCCATAGCCTTCGTACAACGTTTCTTGATAATCGCTCATGGATGGAGTCCCCGATAACTACTGATGACAGGACGGCACGCCGCCCACAAGAAGGCGCGCATTCTACGTCGCGGCGCATGACAGGTCGAATGTCGTAGTCGCGCTCAGCGTCGTGATGCCTCATTGCCGTTATGCGCAAGAAGTTGCGCACCTGTTTGTTGCAAGTCGGATGGTTAATGCTCTGCAGGCCGCGTCATTTGCGGTCTGTAGGCAAGTGCGCAGGAAGTTGCGCAGGGATGCGCAACTTCTTGCGCACTTTTTCTGGGATTTCGGGTTTTAGGTTCGCTAAAACCTGCTGATTTATTTCTTAGGTTATTGATTTTGTTTGGATAAATTCTTGCTGGCATAACACTTGATATCTCCGTGGCCCCCGGATTGGCATTCACGCCTTTTCGGATGGTTTTTGAGCACGGAGAGCATCCTTGGCGCCCCCCTTAAATCTGCCCGTTGGTGGTGAGAACCACGAACCGCAAGTGGCGGTTGTTCCGCTTGACCTTATTCAGGTTGAAGACGTTGGTCTTGGTGCGGCCAATGTCGATGCATGGCTGCAGAAGATCAGTGGCGGGGTTGTCACGCTTGAGCGGATCAAGACCGTGGCCGGCGGGCTGCCGGTGGTGGGCAACATCATGGCGCTGGTCGATGCGCTGAATGACATCGTTCGGCTGGCGACCAATGAGAAGCGCGATCCGCTGGATTGGGTGAGTTTGGGCATCAACCTGATCGGGATGGTGCCCATTCCGCCGAGCATGGCGGCAGCGCGGATGACCTTGCGGCCGATGCTATTTCTGGTGCGCCAGGAGATGCGTCAGGCCGGCAAGATGGTGTTGGGAGATGCGCTGATCGAGGTTCTGATCGGGCATCTGAATGCAACCATCGTCGGGACCCTTGATGACTTTGTGAGCCAGGCGCAGGGCAAGCTCCCCGGGATTCTCGAGGATGCGGGGAAGCTGGGCGAAGGCGTGCTTTTTCAGATCGCTGATGGCCTGGAGAAGTTGGTCAATCCGGACCTGAACACCAAGGCTGATCTGCTTGAAGCAGAGCAGTTGGTCCATGACGCTGGGGATCTCTGGGCTTACGACCCTAAAGCGGCGATTGGGAATATTTTTGCGGCGGCTGCGGAAGTATGCGTTGCTGCAGGCAAAGGTGCAGTGAATGGCGCTGCTGAATATCTTGTGCCTGAAGCGGTTAAAAAAGAGGTGATCAGGCAGGCTGATTTATTGCGTGTTCTGGCTCCTCAGCTTCGGACGCAAATCACGGGGTTGGGGGATCCCGGAGGGCAGCATTCCATCGCTGCGCTGCTGGTTACCTTGGATGGGGGGGGCGTCAGTTGGCGTGCGCGCAATGGGCACGGGCAAGCCTTCAACATCAAACCGGGGGTAGTTAATCAAGCCAAGCGCCGGGGCAGTGAAGGCAAGCTTGAAATCGTTCAGCATGAGAAGCCGGCTAAGGGTCGGCCCAACACGCGGAAGAAGTGCAACTGTGCCTGTCCATGCGCCTGCTCCTGTGCGTCGACGGGGAACAGCATCAGTTTTGCGATGGGTTCGGAGTCGGTCAGTCTTACCGATTTCAGCCTGCCAGGGCCGTTTCCGATTGAGTGGACGCGGACCTATTGCTCCAGTCTGGATGCCTTCGATCATGACGTAATCGGTGCACGGTGGATTACGCCGTTTACCACGCGCTTTGATCTCGTCGGCGATGGTTTGGTGTTTCATGACGCCGATGGCCGCAGCCATGATTTTCCTCTGCCCAAGGTCAAGCTGTTCCACTTCAACGCCATCGAAAATCTGACCGTCATTCGCCTTAGCAAGGATCGGCTGTTGCTGATGCGGGGGCTTGAACACCGAGAGACCTATATTCGGCGGGGCAAGCGCTTTGTTCTGATCAACAAGATGCTGCCCAACGGCGCTGGGGTCATGCTGCATCACGAACATCGTCATGATGGGCAGTTGGTGCTCTCAGAGCTGGTCACTTACTCGGAAAAAGATCTAAACAAAGTGCATCTGCGACTTGGTACTTTGATTGATGATCAGGGACGGTTGACGGGGCTTTGGGAAGTTCGTGATGGCGAGGTTAAACGCCAACTGTGTGCGTATGAGTACGACGATTTTGGTGACCTTGTTCTGGCCCAGGATGAGAACGGCGCTGCCTGGCGTTACCAGTACGAACACCACCTGATTACCCGCTATACCGACCGCACCAATCGCGGTTTGAACCTGCAATGGCAAGGTTCCGGTCCTGATGCGAAAGCCATTCGCGAATGGGCGGATGACGGCAGTTTTGATACTCGGTTGGCGTGGGATGAAAATATCCGCCTGACCTACGTCACTGACGCCCTTGGCCACGAAACCCGGCATTACTACGACAGCCTCGGTTACACCTATCGCATTTGCCATGCGGACGGGCGTTCGGAATGGTTCTTCCGTGATGCTGCGAAAAACATCATTCGCCACGTCCACACCGACGGCAGCACCGATCGTTATCGCTACGACAAGCTAAGCAATCTGACGGAGCACACTCGCGCTGATCACAGCGTGATGAACTACGCCTACGACGATAAAAGCCATCTGATCAAGATCAGCGATGGCGAGGGTGGACTGTGGAAGCGGGACTACGACCTTCGTGGAAATCTGATCGAGGCGATCGACCCGCTAGAGAACGTTACCGAATACGCCTACAACTCGTTCGGGCTTCCAACGGCGATAAAGGATGCCTACGGGAATACCAAATCGTTGGCCTACAACGACGCGGGTCAGCTCGTTAAGTACGCCGACTGCTCGGGCAAGGTGAGTAGCTGGGAGTACAACGAACGCGGCCAGATGGTTCGCTTTACCGACCCCGCTGGCTACAGCACGACGTATGAGTACAAAGCCGGCCAGTTGGTGTTGATCAAGCATCCGGACAAAACCGAAGAACGTTTTAGCCGCGATGCCGAAGGTCGTTTGCTGGCTCATTCTGATGGTCTCGAACGCTGCACCACCTGGCGCTATAACGCTGCCGGCTTTATCGCTGAACGCGTCGATGCCGCCGAACAAACCCTGCGCTACCGCTGGGACAAGCTCGGCCGGTTAATCGCGCTGGAAAACGAAAACGAACGCAGCGCGCATTTTCACTACGACCCGGTCGGGAGGCTGCTGGAAGAACGCGGCTTCGACAATCGCTCGACTCGCTATCAGTACGACCCCGACACGGGGCGGCTCGCTCAGACCATCAACGGCCAGCGCTCCATTGCCTTGACCTTCGACCCCATGGGCCGCCTGACCGAACGCCGGGCCACGCTGGGAGAGAAATCCCAAAGCGAAACCTTTGCCTACGATGGCAACGGCCATCTGGTCATGGCGACCAACGCCATCAGCAAGCTGCAATGGTTTCACGATCCGGCTGGGAATCTGCTGCGCGAGCACCAGCATTACTCAAATCTGGATAAACCACTGGTTGCCGTGTGGCAGAACGAGTACGACGCGCTCAATAACCGCGTCGCGACCACGCGTCCCGACGGCCATCGCGTCAGCTGGCTGACTTATGGCAGCGGCCATCTGCTGGGCCTCAAGCTCGATGAGCACGAACTCCTCAGTTACGAGCGTGACGACCTGCATCGCGAAGTCGCCCGCCACCAGGGCAACCAACTCCTGCAAACCCAGCAATGGGACCCGGCGGGACGCTTGCAGGAACAGTTGTGCGGACGTAGCGACGATAAATCCGTCCTGATCAAACGCGCCTACCAGTACGACGCCGCCGGCCAAATCACCGATATCAACGACAGCCGTCGTGGACCTCTTGCTTATAAATACGACCCGGTCAGCCGCCTGCTCAGCGCCACCAGTCGATTGGGCGTGGAAACCTTCGCCTTCGATCCCGCGAGCAACCTGCTCAACGAAACCGCCGCGCCCGTCCTCCGCCCACTAGACCTCAAGCCGACTCAAAACAAACTCGTCGACAACCTGCTGCGCGACTACGCCGGCAACCACTACGAATACGACGAACGCGGCAACCAGACCGAACGCTGGACCAATGGCCTGCGCAGCGAGCTTCACTGGGATCTATTCGATCGTCTGGTGCACTTCCGAGATCCGCGTCTCACCGTCGACTTCGGCTACGACCCACTCGGACGGCGCCTCTACAAACTCTCAAAAGCCCACTACCGCCCGCGCCCAGAAGCCGGCACCGGCTGGAACGAAAACGAACACGCGCGAAAAGAGCGCGAACTCGGCTGCGGCTTCACCTTGTAAGGCTGGGATGGCGACAACCTCGCGTGGGAAAGCAGCCCCCCGCCCTACGCCGGGGCCCTCGGCCGAACCGTCCACTACATTCACGAACCCGGCACCTTTGTGCCCGTGGCCCAGGCCATCCGCCACGAAACCATACGCTTCGTAAGCCAACCGACGTACGAAGGTCGCTACAACTTCAAAGAAGATCCGCTCTGGAACTACAAACCGGTCGCATTGCCAATCGACGCACTCGCCTGGTACCAGTGCGACCACCTCGGCACGCCGGAGGAAATCACCGACCAAAACGGCAACACCGCCTGGAGGGCCCAATACAAAGCGTGGGGCGAAGCGAAAGAACAGCGCTCTGAATTCGCCCAACAGATCGGCCTGACCAACCCCATCCGATTCCAAGGCCAGTACCACAACCACGAAACCGCCCTGCACTACAACCGGCATCGGTACTATGATCCAACGGTCGGTCGGTTTATCAGCAAGGATCCGATTGGCTACAACGGCGGGCTAAACCTCTACCACTACGTGCCAAACCCCACGGGTTGGATCGACCCGCTGGGACTTTCAGCTTCCTCAGATCTACCAAGAATGAAAGGTCGGAGCGTTGTCAGAGCAGGAGTAATGCTGGAAAGCGCCGGATTCTCAAAAACAAAGGATAACGGTGTGAATGAAATGTGGACTCATATGGACGGATCCGAGGTGCGGGTCCATAAATACGGGAACCAGAACCCTTGCCCCTACAAGTCAGGTAACAATGCGCACATACACAAGGAGGACCCATCTGAAAACCAGCTTGACGATCAGGGGAGGATAACAACCGATCCAAATAAGTACCATATTGGTATTCGTAATCCTAAAGATTTACCTATCGTCCGGGGGAGGCCACACGGATTATGAGCTATGAATTCAGATTAGTATTCGCGGACTCGCTTTCAGCTCGCAATGTCCTTGACTTGGTGAAATCCAGTACGGCATACATTGGTGCGACTGGCGAGTGTGTTTACTTAAAAGAACTGAGTGTGAAAAGTGAAGCGGCTTATGATGCGAGACTAACACTAGAGGAGTCCAATTCACTCTGGCTCGAAGTAGGCTTTCGATCCCCGAATCTGTACGAATTGCTGAGAACTGCAGTTGGCACCAAACAACACAGATGCTTAGAGGATGGAGATCAGGATAATGAAGTACCGTTATATAAAGCCTTTCGTCTTAAGCATCCTCCGACAGTAGAAAAGGGGTAAAGGGGGCGGACCCTTAAACTATTCAGGGCCGGTACCAGGAACACGAAGCGCGTTGCACTCCAACCGGCATCGGTACTATGATCCTTTAGTCGGGCGGTTTAGCAGCAAGGACCCGATTGGGTGAAGCGGCGGCCTAAATCTTTGCCACTACCTACCGAGTCCAACCGGTTGGATCCACCCGCTTGGTTTGGAGAAAGTTGTCGAGTCAAAGGGGACGGACCCCTTTACTCTCCTGGCAAGGCGTTTAGGGAGTAAGTGAATGTTTGATGACTATTTGAATGATGAGCAGAGTTATATCCGACTTGAGCGATATCTATGGGACCTCTTTTTTCTTGAGTGTGACGCGAGAGGGGTTGAATCAAAAAATTTCAAGGCGCCTTTTTACAACACGGCTTTTTCAGATGGCACGCCTTTCAGGGAAGGCAACCCTATATTCTCAGCACGAAACGAAGTAACCGGTAAAATTCTCAGAATAGTGCTTGACGAAGATGCCGTTCCATTAGTGACGTATCAAGACAAAGACATGGGCTGTGAGCTCGTCCTGGTGGGAAAAGTGGCTTTGCTGGATGAAATAAAAAAACTAATGCGTAAATGGATTAGGTCTCAACATTCAGGCCTGCACGTAGCATCTGCAGTCACGGAATAGCTCAGAGATACGGCCCCTTAGCTAACTGCTGTTCAGCTAAGTTCATATCATGGCTCTGAGTTGGGCGTTTTTTAGATTAATGACGGTTACGCCGTGCCGGCTTTGTATGCGAGGAGTATCAAAAAGCAACATGAAAACCTATCGAATATTATGCTACAAGTCAGAATTTAGTGAATTCAAACACCATGCTAACGACCCCATAGCTGAGCTGCCTGCAAATAAACAAGATCACTTTGCATTAATCATGGCCGTCAGCCTGGATGGCGGGGTGGGATTTGACAGAACGCCTCACGGAGGCGCAGCTATCGATGCCCTTGTCTCAAAATGCTTTTGGGTTGAGACCCATAAGATGACCATTAACCCACCCTCTCGTGAGCGTTCAGGACGCATGCCTTATCTGCTATTCAGAGCAAAAAATGACGGTTTTGAAAAACTGCTTGAAGAGCATAGAGAGTACGATAAGAATCTCAGAAAATATGAGGTTCTCATCAGGCATAGACATGCCGAAAAACCCGCCCCCGCTAAGCTGTCAAGTATTTTGGAGAGCACTCATCTCCGAATTCGGGGCAAAGAGCTATATGACGCCCTGCAAGAGACTTGTCACTATGTGATAGTGCCAGTCGGATCCGGAGAGCACGGCAGTGACGCCTTTTTCGTGTTCTCACGCAACCTTGACTTCTTCTTTAAAGAGTTTGATGCAGCGGTTGAAGGCTATGCGGAGATTGAGTTCGTCGACAGCCCACGAAAGTTAATTTATTGGTGAGAAAATAAGATTCAATTGTTCAACCAGCTTGGTTTGGGTAGATCGTCCATATGAACAAGAACAACAGGACGAGCCCGCCGCGCCCGATGTTTTCACCTCCTGCGGAATGACGTGGAGGTCACTGAGTAACGCCCCAGTCTCACTCACAACTCCATTCCATACAACGCGCATGCTGCCATCTCCCCAACACTGCACCGAAAACCAAAACGCCCGACTGGCCAGGCCAGTCGGGCGTTATGTGTTCTGAAGCTTGGCTGCGCTTCTGCTGCGATGCTAGGTAGGCACGCTACTAGATGCGCACGTTGCCGCGCGGACCAGCGATTGCCCAGATGATCAGGCCCAGCACCGGCAGGATGACGATCAACAAAATCCAGAGAATTTTCTTCCCAGTTTCCGCGCCGCTTTTCAGCACGTTGATGATGGCCCAGATATCCAGCGCCAGAATGATCAGGCCGATCAGACCGTTGAAAGTAGAACCCATGGTGTTGCTCCTTATTGAAGGCTTGCCCACTTGAGAGTAGTGGCCTGCAACGAGGGTTCCGTTGGTCGGCAGGGATATTTGTCTGCGCAGCAAAACGCGTCGACGGCGATCAAATCTGCGCCTTGAGCGCCTCCAGCGCGGGCTCGATCAACAGGCCGAGTTCAACGCCGAGTGCCATGACTCTCTCAACGTCGGCGCCGTAGACCAGCACCGTTTGCAGCACGTGGTCCAGCGGCTCGCTGACGTCCATCAACACGTACCCGCCCATGTCCTTGTTCATGCTGGACAGCTGAATCTGGATACGGTTAAGCGCGGCCAGGGGTTCGGACTTGGTCAGCTGTTTGGGCTTGATGTTGAACATCACGTTCGGGCCGAACGACGCCATGATCTCGGTGAGCAGGTCGGGATAGGTATCGGCCTGAAACAACACGGTGTCGGGAAGGCTGCCGATCACCACCCACTCCCCCAGCGGGATCGGGAAGGTGTCGTCGAAATTGATGTCAGGGTTGGCGGTCAGGAACGCATCGGGATCGCCGTAGGCCTGGGTGGCCTCATCGGCGATTTTTTCGATTTCTTCATCGCTCATGCAGCCGGAGCTGATCTTGCTGATGAATTCGATGAGTGAAGCTTTCATGGCAGATCGTCCGATGGCTGGAAAACAGGCGCGCAGAATAGCTGGAAATGCGGCGCGCCTCTATCGCTTACGCCCCCAGACGGGTGAGCTGCTCGGCGGTCTCGGTCGCACCCATGGTCTGCGCGGCCATCAGCGGAGTGACGCCCTTGGCATCCTGAATATGAGGGTTGGCACCCTTGGAGATCAGGTAATCGACGATCGCGGTACGGTTGAACATCGCCGCCATCATCAATGCCGTGCGGCCGTCGGCGGAAGCGCCTTCAACCTCTGCGCCGGCTTCCACGAGGATCTTCACGGTTTCCAGATCGCCTTTGAAAGCAGCGCCGGCGATGGGGCTCTGGCCGTTGTCGTTGCGCAGTTCAGGGTCAGCCTTGTGCTTGAGCAGCACTCGCACGGCGTCTTGATGACCGTGATAGCTGGCCAGCATCAACAGCGTGTCGCCTTTGTGGTTGCGAAGATTGGGGGTCAAGCCGTTTTCCAGCAGCCGGTCGAGCATCGGGGCGTCGCCAGCACGGGCCCGGTCGAATACCTGCTCGGCAAATTCCAGTGCTTCTTCGTCTGTCATTCTCGTGGCAGAACCGGTCGTGTTGGGGGCTTCGGACATAGGTAACTCCAGTAGCGCAATGCATTGCGCGGTATGAATCAAGGGATGCGGCGATCTACGGGCCAGGCAATCTATGAGCCATGGACAAAGCGTGTAGTTCCACTTACAGCAACAACTCCAGGCGCGCTGCGCAGAGAGCGCCGTCACACATGACGCCAATCCTGCTAGCGCCAATGATCGGCGCCCAACCATCGGTTTCAACGGGGGTGATAGTGGCGCTTGAACGCTCACCGAGAAAATTTCGCAACAACGTGAAATAAATCCCCTATACCGCTGTCTCAGTCATGTCACGCAATGCGTGCACCCCTCCCCGCTTCACCCAACACTCACTCCCAACTCCGGTAAATTGCAGGATGCACGAGAGGCGTTCATGCAAATTGCACGAGACAGCATTTTTTAAAAAACCGTAACCCGCTGATTTCATTGATATTTATTTAACCTCAAAAACTGGCACAGTCACTGCACTAGTCATTCCAAGCTTGTTATCCCATGAGCAATGGAGCCTCTAGACATGACTTTCATCCAAGAAAAATTCGCATCCGTATTTTCCGATTTCGAAGTCACCACTCAACCTCGTCCGGACGGCGGGGTTCTGTTGACTCTGCGTAACGATCAAGGCACCAACATCCGTCGCTGCGTGTCCTACGCTCAACTGCACACCCCAGTGCAACTGGAATGGGTGATCAGCGCGATTCGTCGCGACCTGGCCGCACAAGCCAGCGAGCTGCCCGCCATCTCGATGTTGCAAAGCCAGCACCGTTTTGATTTGCCTACTTATCACACCCGATAAGTATTAGGCCGGAACATTGCGTTCCGGCAGCAGCACGTTTCACTCTCATCGAAGCATCCCTTATAGATTCCCGCGATAGTTGATGCTATCGCGGTTTTTTTTGAGCTTTTTTCCGGTCACTCCTTCACGCAATGACAGTCATTGCGGCGCTGTCTGTCAGAGCGGGCCTATTGAATAATCCCTCGGCACAACGCCTCGCCCACCGCCTGCGCACGATTGGTCACCCCGAGCTTGGCGTAGATGCTCTTGAAGTGATGTTTGACGGTTGCTTCCGAGACTTCCTTTATCAGCCCGATCTCCCACGCCGTCTTGCCTTCCCGCGCCCACTTGAGAATTTCCAGCTCTTTGGGCGACAGCGCCCGGGTCTGCAGTTGACGCCCTTTCCCCGCCACATGAAGCATCGGCACCAGACTCGTCAGCAGGTAACGATCGTTGTGGGTCAGCGGGCGCTCCATGCCGTTAAGCGTGCAAATGGTGATGACACCCTGATTGGCCCGCGTCTGGCTGCTGTAGCCGTAGGAGAAGGCCGGCAGCAGGTCGCAATCCTCCACCGCCGCCATGTAGGCGGGTGATGGCGGGTAGGTCTTGAAGGCCTCCTCCCAATTCAGAAAGCCCATGGTGTGTCGGTAGCAGCGGATGACCGGGTCCTCGATCATCAGGCGTCCCTGGCAATAAAGGTCCTTCCAGTAGCTGTCGACGTTCGACGTGATGCAACTGAGGAGCACGCCGTTTCGGTACTGATAGAGCATGGCCCGTTCGCTGCGGCATTCAGCTCTCAGCCAGTCAAGTGCGTTGGCGATGGCCGCATCGCCATCCTGTTCAGTGATGCTGGTGACCATTTGTTGTATCAACGGACTCAGCGTCCCAGTCTGCGCGTTTTTCATGTTCCCCTCCCGTTTAAAACCATCAAATGCGCGGCCCTGATGCCCCTTGGATTTTTTATGCATGGCAGCTGAAAACGGCGTCAGGTGCTGTCGTCAACACGACCGCACGAGGCGCACTCAAAAGCTGTCAGGGTCCGGCAGGCGAAGGGTTACACAGTCGAGGAGGGTTAAACACAGCGTCAAAAACAAACAGGCATGCCTGACCGTAAAACAAGCAACTTCCCACAAACGAACAAAAACCAACTTACATTTTTCCGCATTTGGATACAAAAACGGCCAATGTCAAAGACATCGGCCGTCGGTTTTCAGCACGCTTGAATCGTCAGAAAGCGCAGGGCTCTATCCCCGTAAAACTGCTGACGTTGATGTGCCCATCCAGTTCTCCGCCATCGCGCACCAGTGCGCAGGTGACCATGCCGGCCCCTTGCGCCGCATCGAGCTCTTCCACGATGTCAGACAGAAACAGAATGGCGTCCGCCGGCTGACCGATGCTCGACGCAATCGATCGATAGGACGCCTCCTCCCGCTTGGGCCCGGAGGTGGTGTCAAAGTAGCCGCTGAACAGTCCGGACAGATCGCCCGCCTCGGAGCAACCAAAGATCAGCTTCTGCGCCTGGATCGAGCCCGAGGAGTAGACGTAAAGCGCGTACCCCGCCTGATGCCAGCGTTTCAGCGCCTCCACGGCGTCCGCGTAGACATGCCCTTTGAGCTGGCCGGCCTGATAACCCTGCTGCCAGACCATGCCTTGCAAGGCTTTCAGCGGCGTGGCTTTGCGATCTTCGGCGATCCATTGCAGCAGGATCTCGATCACCCGATCGACGCTCGCATCGGGTTCGGCACTGTCGTTGCGCACGGCCTGCAACTGCGCGGCCACCTCGGGGTCGGCGGCATGCTCGCGAACGAACGCGGGCAGATGCTGTTTGGCATACGGAAAGAGCACGTCGAAGACGAAGCTCACCGCGCTGGTGGTGCCTTCGATGTCGGTCAGGATCGCTTTAATGGTCATGGGTAATCAGTCTTCCAGACGCGGGAACTGGCCGGCGATGCTTTCGCCGGTGAATTTGGCCACCCAGCCCTCCGGGTTATTGAACAGGCGGATGGCGACGAAATGCGGATTCTCGCCCATGTCGAACCAATGGCGGGTGCCGGCCGGCACCGAGATCAGGTCGTTTTTTTCGCACAGCACGGCGTAGACAAAGTCGTCGATGTGCAGGGTAAACAGCCCACGGCCGGCAACGAAGAAACGCACCTCATCTTCGCCATGCTGGTGCTCCTCGAGGAACTTGGCGCGCAGTTCGGCCTTCTGCGGGTGATCGCTGTTGAGGCTGATCACGTCGACGGTCACGTAACCGCGCTCGGTCATCAGCCTGTCAATCTGGGTGCGGTAGGCCGCGACGACCTCCTCCTGGCTGGCGCCCGGGGTGATGGGCGCTGCCGCCTGCCAGCGGTCGAACGCCACACCGTGCTCGGCCAGGGTCGAGGCAATGTCTTCCAGGTGCGTCAGGACCTTGTTGGGCAGCTCGGGGGATGACACGTGATAAACGGACAGACTGCTCATTTCGGGGCTTCCTCGGTTCGGTCCGCATCGGTCGGCTCTGGGGCCGATCCGACACGTTGATTCAGGCAGTGGGAACGCTGCGGTGCGTTGATCGTTGCGTACGTCAGGGATCAGCGGTTGAGCACGGACAGCGTCTTGAGCTCGCATTCGAACAAGAATTCGAAGGCTTCGATCTGGCGCAAGGCATCGCTCATTTTCGCGCCCCAGGTGTACAAACCATGACCGCGAATCAGGTAACCGGCGCAGTCAGGGTGTTGATCCAGCCAGGGCTGGACCTTGTCGGCGAGCCGGGCGATGTCCTGATCGTTGTCGAAAATCGGTACCAGCACTTTTGATTCGTGGGTGGAAACGCCGCTGAAGGCCTTTTGCAGCTCGTAGTCCTCGAACACCAGATGATCACCGGCCGTGAGCCGGGACAGCACGGTGGCGTTGACCGAATGGGTGTGCAGTACCGCGCCCACCGCCGGCTTGCAGCTATAAAGCTGCGTGTGCAGCAGGGTTTCAGCCGACGGCTTTTTGCCGGGCTCCAGGCTGTTGCCGGCAAGGTCGGTGGCCAGCACGTCGTCCATGCCCAACTGGCCCTTGTGCTTGCCGGAGACGGTCAGCAGCGCTTCGGTCGGCGACAGGCGCACGGAATAATTGCTGCTGGTGGCGGGCGACCAGCCCCGGGCGTACAAAAACTGCCCCGCTTCGATGATTTCCCGCGCCAGTGCTTCGCGACTCATACGCGCTCCTCTTTCATACATGTGGCGGTCAGAACAGCAGCGGCCACGGCCGCCAGACTCGCAATGGCAAAGGTCCAACTGGCGCCCAGCGCATTCCAGCTGTACCCGGCATACAAAGCGCCCATCGCCCCGCCGGTGCCGGAAAGGGCGGCGTACAGCGCCTGACCCTGACCCTGCTGGCGCGGGCCGAAGCTGCGTTGCACGTAGTGCACGGCCGAGGCATGAAAACTGCCGAAGGTGGCCGCGTGCATCAGTTGGGCGACGATCAGAATCGCCAGATGATCGGCCAGATTACCCAGTAAAAGCCAGCGCAAGGCGGCGATCACGAAGCTGGTCATCAGCACCTGGCGGACACTGAATCGCTGCAGCACACGGCTCATCAGCATGAACATCAACACTTCGGCAATCACCCCCAGCGCCCACAGCAGGCCAATGATGCCGCGGGTGTAACCGAGGTGTTCCAAGTGCAGCGTAAGAAAAGTGTTATACGGCCCGTGGCTCAGTTGTATCAGGGCGACGCTGACGTAAAACGCCAGCACGCCCGGCCTCATCAACTGCCTGAGAAACCCCTCGCCTGCGACCCGCGCGCCCGAGACCACCGGTTGTGCATTCGGCACCCACCAACTGCTGGCGACAATGCCGATCAGAATGACCAGCAAGAGTTGCGGGTAGTAATCCAGGCTGAACCACTCGAGCATCCGGCCCAGCACGACCACCGAGAGGATGAAGCCGATCGATCCCCACAGCCGGATCTGGCTGTAGCGAGAAGTCTGGCCCTGCAAATGCGTCAGCGTGATGACTTCGAACTGCGGCAGCACCGCGTGCCAGAAAAACGCATAAAGCGCCATGACCATCGCCAGCCAGGCGTAGGACGTGTCGACGAGAATCAGGCTGAAACAGGCCAGCCCGCAGAGGGCGCCAAAGCGCACGATGGCCAGGCGTCGCCCGGTGTGATCGCCGAGCCAGCCCCAGACATTGGGCGCGACGCAGCGCATCAGCATCGGAATCGCTACCAATTCGCCGATGCGCGCAGCAGAAAAACCCAGGTGGCTGAAATACAGCGCCATGTAAGGCGCCGTGGCCCCAAGCAGGGCGAAGTAGAAGAGATAGAAGCTGGCAAGGCGCCAGTAAGGAAGCGCCGCCACGCTCAGATGACCGCGGCGGAAACGCGCGGCTCAGGCATTACAGCTGACCCAGAATCGGCGTCGTGACACGCACGTCAGCGTTTTGCCCGCGGTGGCGCAGCAAGTGGTCGACCAGCACGATGGCCATCATCGCTTCGGCAATGGGCGTGGCGCGGATGCCGACGCACGGGTCGTGGCGGCCTTTGGTGATGACTTCAACGGAGTTGCCATCGACGTCGATCGAGTGCCCCGGCGTGGTGATGCTGGACGTCGCCTTCAGCGCCAGGTGCGCAATGATCGGCTGGCCAGACGAAATCCCGCCGAGGATGCCGCCCGCGTTATTCGACAGAAAACCCTCGGGGCTCATTTCATCGCGGTGCTCGGTACCGCGCTGGGCAACGCAGGCAAAGCCGGCGCCGATCTCGACGCCCTTGACCGCGTTGATGCTCATCAGCGCGTGGGCCAGTTCGGCGTCGAGACGGTCGAAAATCGGCTCGCCCAGGCCGGGCATCACGCCTTCGGCCACAACCGTGATCTTCGCGCCCACCGAATCCTGATCGCGACGCAGCTGATCCATGTAGGCTTCCAGCTCCGGCACCTTGCTCGGGTCGGGGCTGAAGAACGCGTTGTCTTCCACCGAATCCCAGGTCTTGAACGGGATTTCGATCGGGCCGAGCTGGCTCATGTAGCCGCGAACGGTAATGCCCTGGGTGGCGAGAAACTTCTTGGCGATGGCCCCGGCGGCGACGCGCATGGCGGTCTCCCGCGCCGAGCTGCGACCGCCGCCACGGTAGTCGCGGAGGCCGTATTTATGGTGGTAGGTGTAATCGGCGTGGGCGGGCCGGAACAGGTCCTTGATCGCTGAATAGTCCTTGGACTTCTGATCGGTGTTGCGGATCAGCAGGCCGATGGACGCGCCGGTGGTCTTGCCTTCGAAGACGCCGGAGAGGATTTCGACCTCGTCGGGCTCCTGACGCTGGGTGGTGTGGCGGCTGGTCCCCGGCTTGCGGCGGTCGAGGTCACGCTGCAGGTCTTCCAGCGACAGCTCGATGCCCGGCGGGCAGCCGTCAACGATGGCAACCAGTGCCGGACCGTGGCTTTCGCCGGCAGTGGTGACAGTGAACAGCTTGCCGTAGGTATTGCCGGACATGCGGGAGGCTCCGAGGACGTTCAAAAACTCAAGCGCGCCAGTATACGCAGGCTTATGGCGCAGTTCATCCTCGAACCTTATTCATTTGCCCGCGTCCAATTGACACTTTATTGATGACGGTCCTGCAATGCTAAGCGCACTACCCCTGATTCGCGGCTTCTGGCCGCTGCGAGCGATCATCTTGAGCCTGACCCTGCTGTCGTCCATCGCCCACGCCGGAACGCCCGTCGTGCTGCAGCGCCCCATCAGCCTGGACACCGGGACCGGCGAGCTGTTCGGCACGCTGTTGCTGCCCAAATCGACCAAACCCGTGCCAGTGGTGTTGATCATCGCCGGTTCGGGGCCGACCGACCGTGACGGCAACAACTCTGACGGTGGGCGCAACGACAGCATGAAGCGTCTCGCGCTGATCCTCGCCAAGCACAACATCGCCAGCGTGCGTTACGACAAGCGCGGCGTCGCGGCCAGTCGCCCTGCCACCCCGGACGAGCGCGACCTGAGCATCGAAAAGTACGTCGACGACGCGGTCGCCTGGGCCGCCAAGCTCAAGACCGACTCGCGCTTGGGCCCTCTGATTCTGATGGGCCACAGCGAGGGCGCGCTGGTCGCCACCCTGGCGGCGGAACGCGCAGGCGCCGTGGCGTTGATCTCCGTAGCCGGCACCGGTCGCCCGGTGGATCAAGTGGTTCGCGAGCAATTGCAGGATCGCCTCCCTCCTCCGCTGCTGGCGCGCAGTGAGCAACTGATCGAAGAGATCAAAGCCGGCAAGACCGACAACGACGTGCCCGAACCCCTTCAGGTGGTGTTCCGCCCGAGCGTGCAGCCTTATCTGATTTCATTGTTCCGGCAGAATCCGACGGCGGCGTTCGGGCAATTGAAGATCCCGACGCTGATCATTCAGGGGCGCAACGACATGCAAGTGGGCGTGGGCGATGCCGAGCTGCTGCACAAGGCCAAACCCGACTCGCAACTGGCGATCATCGACGGCATGAACCACGTGCTGCGCATCGTGCCGATGGACATCAAGCGGCAGTTGGCGTCCTACAAGGATCCACAGCTGCCGCTGGCCAGCGAAGTCACCGATCGCATCCTGAAATTCCTCGACTCGATACCGGCCGCCTGAGGTCGGTGCTCTTCGATTCGAGCTCGACGCAGGATCCCTTCAGCTTCGTCAGAAACGGCCGATAGCAGTCTGCTGGCATCGTGTGCCGGTGCCATGTGCCAGGCAATGTCGATAACAGGATCGCCGTGATGACAGAAGCAACCATGCAAACCGACGCGGTCGATCCGGCCGATGCCAAAGAAGGCGAAGTCGCCGCGCCTGTGCTGTGGGAAGAAGTCCACGCCGAGCACTTCTCGATGCTGCGTCTGGCGCCTCTGCCCACCGACCGCGCCACCGGCGCACGCCCGCTGCGGTTCGTCGAGTTCGGCAAGGCCGAGCGCCACAACAAGGAATTCAGCCTGCTGCGCATGAGTTATCAGCTGCCGGGGCAGAAGGTCCGTAAAGAGCAGAATCGACTGGATATCTGGGTAGACCACGCCAATCGCAGCGTCCGCGTCGGCCCGGAATCCGGTTTGCAGATCGACCCGTGGAACCGCGGTCTGGGGCGCTTCATGCTGGCTCAGGGCATCACCTGGGCGCAGAAACGTTGCGCCGCGTACAAGATCGAAGGCGTTGCGCTGGCCAACAAGGATGCGCTCAACGAGGACACGCGCCTGCGTCGTGATCACTTCCTCAAAACCCAGGGTTTCGAAGTCGTCTACGCCGATGCGCAGCACCTGAAAGGCACCATCAAGGACGCCAAGGTCGGCAACCTGAATAACACCTGGAACGCCGACAAAATCCAGATCGTGCAGATCCTCGACGCCGCGCACATGCTGCAACAGGCCGAACAGAGGATTCAGGAACAGGACGTTACGATCAAGAAGACCGAAGACAAGGTCAACAAATACCGCCGGGACGACGCCGGCTTGCGCTTCACCATCGCCTGCCTGGTGACCTTTGCCGTGTTTCAGGCCGGCCTCCTGATCTGGATTGCAACGCACCGGTGACCCGGCGTTAAGCCAGGCCTGTGTGCTCGCCATCAGCTGTGTGGCGTGACGACCGACGCCTTACCGGCTGAAGCCGGTCCTACATCAGCATGCGCGGTGAATCTGGATGGATGCCGTGTCCTCGTGGGACCGGCTTTAGCCGGGAAGAGGCCCGTGTGCTCGCCATCAGCTGTGTGGCGTGACAACCGACGCCTTCCCGGCTGAAGCCGGTCCTAAATCCAGGATACACGGTGAATCTGGATGGATGCGGTGTCCTCGTGGGACCGGCTTTAGCCGGGAAGAGGCCCGTGTGCTCGCCATCAGATTTGCGGCGTCACAACCGACGCCTTCCCGGCTGAAGCCGGTCCTACATCCAGCATGCGCGGTGAATCTGGATGAATGCGGTGTCCTCGTGGGACCGGCTCTAGCCGGGAAGAGGCCCGTGTGCTCGCCATCAGATTTGTGGCGTGACAACCGACGCCTTCCCGGCTGAAGCCGGTCCTACATCCAGCATACGCGGTGAATCTGGATGGATGCGGTGTCCTCGTGGGACCGGCTTTAGCCGGGAAGAGGCCCGTGTGCTCGCCCTCAGATTTGCGGCGTGACAACCGACGCCTTCCCGGCTGAAGCCGGTCCTACATCCAGGATACACGGTGAATCTGGATGGATGCGGTGTCCTCGTGGGACCGGCTTTAGCCGGGAAGAGGCCAGTGTGCTCGCCATC
Source organism: Pseudomonas sp. W2Oct36 (assembly GCF_041060465.1). Classification (NCBI taxonomy): domain Bacteria; kingdom Pseudomonadati; phylum Pseudomonadota; class Gammaproteobacteria; order Pseudomonadales; family Pseudomonadaceae; genus Pseudomonas; species Pseudomonas sp. W2Oct36. The sequence goes on along the minus strand of NZ_JAUERW010000014.1, from coordinate 89,014 downwards.
AGATGTGTGGCGTGACAACCGACGCCTTCCCGGCGGAAGCCGGTCCTACATCCAGCATGCGCGGTGAATCTGGATGGATGCGATGTCCTCGTGGGACCGGCTTTAGCCGGGAAGAGGCCCGTGTGCTCGCCATCAGATTTGCGGCGTGACGACCGACGCCTTCCCGGCTGAAGCCGGTCCTACATCCAGCATGCGCGGTGAATCTGGATGGATGCCGTGTCCTCGTGGGACCGGCTTTAGCCGGGAAGAGGCCTGTGTGCTCGCCATCAGATGTGTGGCGTCCCAACCGACGCCTTCCCCGCTGAAGCCGGTCCTACAGCTGCACGCGGTCAGTAGGACCGGCGTTAGCCGGGAAGAGGCCCGCGGATGGCCTGACTAGATCCGCGCCGCGAAGAGGTCTTGATGATTGCGGCACTGCTCGGCTGTCAGCATGAACACGCCGTGGCCGCCGCGCTCGAATTCCAGCCAGGCGAAATCCACTTCCGGGTACAGCGCTTCGACGTGAACCTGGCTGTTGCCAACTTCCACGATCAACAAGCCCTTTTCCTCCAGGTGGTCCGCTGCCTGGGCCAGCATGCGCCGCACCAGGTTCAAGCCGTCGTCACCGCAGGCCAGCGCCAGCTCGGGTTCGTGCTGGTATTCGTCGGGCATGTCGGCGAAATCTTCGGCATCGACGTACGGCGGGTTGGACACGATCAGGTCAAAACGCTGGCCCGGCAGGCCGTCGAAACCATCGCCCTGCACGGTGTACACGCGCTGATCAACGCCATGGCGCTCGATGTTCTGATTCGCCACTTCCAGCGCCTCGAACGACAGATCGGCCAACACCACTTCAGCGTCGGGGAACACGTCGGCGCAGGCGATGCCAATGCAGCCGGAGCCGGTGCAAAGGTCGAGAATGCGGGCCGGATCGCTGGCCAGCCACGGTGCGAACCGCTGCTCGATCAGTTCACCGATGGGCGAGCGCGGAATCAGCACGCGCTCATCCACGATAAATGACATCCCGCAGAACCACGCTTCACCCAGCAGATACGCCGTGGGCACGCGCTCTTCGATGCGTCGCTTGATCAAGTGTTGAACCGCCACCAGCTCTTCGTCTTCCAGGTTGCAATCCAGGTAACTGTCGGCAATTTCCCACGGCAGGTGTAGGGCGCCGAGCACCAGCTGGCGAGCTTCGTCCCACGCGTTGTCGGTGCCATGACCGAAAAACAGGTCTTCCCCGTGGAATCGGCTGACAGCCCAACGGATATGATCGCGCAGGGTGCGCAGGCGGGAAGTGATCACGGCAGACTCCTTGAAAAAACGACGGGCGATTCTATCAGCCATCCACGCAACAAACGATCCCGCACCGGGCGCGACGGCCCCGCGCAAAATTTTCCGCAGTCTTTGCCTCGTTTTGCAGGCACTATGACAGCAACCGCGACCTGCTCGACGGCTTGAAGCCCGGCAAAATAGCGAGGTCTGTGCGCACGGCGATTCACAGAATCGCTCTGCCAGTGGACAATGTGGCAAAAGCCCCACTCGAAGGAGCCCCCCGATGTCTGTTTCAAACACTGGTCCAAAGACCATGTTTCAACTCAGTGGCCGTGAATACGCAGCGGCGACATTGAGTAATGCCACGCTGATCATCATCGATGCGCAGAAGGAATACCTCAGCGGCCCCCTGGCCCTGACCGGCGTTCAGGACGCCATCAACAACATCGTCAAACTGGTCGCCGCAGCCCGTGCTGCGAAGTCGCCGATCATTCACGTGCGCCATCTCGGCACCGTCGGCGGCATGTTCGATCCCCAGGGCGAGCGCGGGCAATTTGTCCCCGAACTGCAGCCACAGGGTGATGAAGTCATCATCGAAAAACGCCTGCCCAACGCGCTGAATGGCACGGTCTCCACCGACGACCGCACCACCCTGCACAGCTTGCTGGAAAGCCGTGGCCGTCTGGACCTGGTGGTCTGCGGTTTCATGAGCCACTCCAGCGTCAGCACCACCGTGCGCGCGGCCAAGGATTACGGGTTTCGCTGCACGCTGGTTGAAGACGCCTGCGCCACCCGCGACCTGCCGACCCCGAGCGGTGTCATCAAAGCCGAGCTGGTGCAGCAGGCGGAGATGGCAATCATGAACGACAACTTCGCCAAACTGGCGCTGACCAAAGACCTGATCTGATTCCTCCCTCGACAGGAGCTGTTGCAACCGAGCTGACTGCGCAGGCCCCTCGCGCGGATCATTTTCCGGCAGTTCCTGAAGAAAAGGCGTACAAATGCAGTCGTCAGGCAGGGTAATCCTGTTCACCTGACCGCCTATCCGTAATCAATGCGTGATGCCCCTGAAACCTGGCCAGGCGGGAACCACCCCCACACTGCGCTGGTCAGAGCGCCGATACTCATAGAGGAAATCGGAATGAAAATGTCCGATGGTTTTGATGCCCGTCGCCTGCGCCCCAAGGGCCAGGGCAGCTGGCGGATGCGCATAATCGCTGCGATTTCGGCCGTTCTGGCCACCGCTGGCGTGCTGTTGGCCATGGCCGGCATTGCCAGTCTGATCGGCAACCCTGTTGCGCTGGGCGAACTCAACGCCAGTCCCGCGGGCGCCGTGGTGACGGTGATTGTCGGTTTGCTGATGCTGTACGTCGGTATCTGGTTCTGGCGCCGCAGTCGCCGCCGCCGTCGTCGTGCCGGTGAACTCAACATGTCTCCCCATCTGATGAAGAAACACGACTGACCTTCGCGTCATCCGCTGCCGTTTAATCATCGAGAGTCTAAATCATCGATAGTCGCGCCGATTATGGCGTGACGCGGTTAAACTGGCCCCCTTCGCGGAGACCACCATGCAAGACGACGATTTTTCCCTGTTCAGAAGTGAGATTCGCGGCGTAAAGCCCATCAAGACTGAACATGCGGACGTAGGAAAACCCAAAACCGACCGTAAGAACCTGGCCAAGCTTCGTCAGGCGGCCACCGTGCGTTCCGATGCGACGATTACCGTTGATGGCCTGTCAGACCAATTCGTGATCGATGTCGGCCCAGAAGACACGTTGTACTGGGCCCGTGACGGGGTGCAGGAAGGCCAGATGCGCAAGCTCAAGCTTGGGCAGATCAGCTTCGAAGGCAGCCTGGACCTGCACGGCATGAGCGTCGAAATGGCGCGCGAGACGATGTGGGAATTCCTGGCCGAGGCGGCCAAGCTTGAAGTGCGTTGCGTGCGCATTACCCACGGCAAGGCCGTGCGGCTGGACGGCAAGCGGCCGATGATCAAGAGCCACGTCAACACGTGGTTGCGCCAGCATCAGCAGGTATTGGGATTCGCATCGTGCATCGCCAAGCATGGCGGCGCCGGTGCGGTGTACGTGATCCTCAAGCGCACCATGATGGAAGGGCGTGACGAGTAACGCGGGGACTTGCTGACCAGTCCCTGTGGGAGCGCCAACCCGCCCGCTCCCACCGCTCATTGGCCGTTTATCCGATCAGCGCGGACCTGGACCAGGACCGCCGCCACCGCCGCCACCACCCGGGCCGCCACCTTCATAGTGACCGCCGCCGCCACCGCCTCCGTGACCACCGTGGCCTCCCCCGCCCGGGCCCCAGAATGGCCAGCATCCGGACATGGCTGACATCACCGCGATGACCATCGCGACTTTCGCTATACGACTCAACATTTCGTTTTCTCTCTCAAAACGGGCTTGATCTCAGGCATTCATCACCTGCTGCTTCTGACAGCGCACGCCCGTGAATCCGCGTCGTGGTTTGGTAGCGATCAGGTATCGAAACAGGTACGAAGCAGCTGCCGACAAAAAAGGCCGCGAGGCATGGGCAATCCCGTCGCAGCCTTTGCTTTACGCGTTCAAATGATCAGTGACAATCAGCGGCGGTAGTAACCCGGCCCAGGTCCAGGTCCGGGCCCATAACCGCCCCGCCCGCCATCGTAGGGGCCGCCGTCGTAATAACGGTGTTCGTGCCAGCCACCGCCGTGGCGGCCCCAACCCGGTCCGAAAAAACACCCCGAAACCGACGACGCCAGGGCAATCACCAGTGCGATTTTCGCGATTCGGCTAACCATCATGAGCACTCTCTTCATCCGGGCATCTGTCACCCGTTACGTCAGACATCACGCCGACATATTCCGACATATCCCCTCGGTAAAGGTTGGGTAAAGGTCAGCTGACACTGCCCCGGCGGCGCCATGCCGCAGGGGTCCGGGCCGCCTGCCGTACCCCTGCGCGTCCAGCTACGCTACTATGTGCGCCTTTGCAGGCCTGCAACCCTGCGTTTTTTGAACCCACACGGAACACACCCCTGTGACTCTGGAACAGAACTACACCGCCATCCTCGGTCAACTCGGCGAAGACGTCTCCCGCGAAGGCCTGCGCGACACCCCGAAACGCGCAGCCAAAGCCATGCAGTACCTTTGCCGCGGCTATGAGCAAACCCTCGAAGAAGTCACCAACGGTGCGCTGTTCAGCTCCGACAACAGCGAAATGGTGGTCGTCAAGGACATCGAGCTGTATTCGCTCTGCGAACACCATCTGCTGCCCTTCATCGGCAAGGCCCACGTCGCCTATATCCCGAGCGGCAAAGTGCTGGGCCTGTCGAAGGTCGCGCGCATCGTCGACATGTACGCCCGTCGTCTGCAGATCCAGGAAAACCTCAGCCGCCAGATCGCCGAAGCCATTCAGCAGGTCACCGGCGCTCTGGGTGTGGCGGTGGTCATTGAAGCCAAGCACATGTGCATGATGATGCGCGGCGTCGAAAAGCAGAATTCGTCGATGATCACGTCGGTGATGCTGGGTGAATTCCGCGAAAACGCCGCGACCCGCACCGAGTTTCTCAGCCTGATCAAATGATCCCGGCGTCCTGAAGGCCGCAGCATCAGGCTGCGGCTGTCTGGCGGTTCGTGCCGCCGAGTGAGGTTTTAGCGTGTTGATGAAAGCAGTGAGAGTCGGGCTCGGACAGCTCGTGATCGCGGGCGATTTTCTGACCCGGCCGAGCAAAAAGAAGCGTTCTCCCGAAGCGCAGGCTGCCGTCGATGCGTCGGCGAAAGCGTTGACGCTGTATCAGTTCCACGCCTGCCCGTTCTGCGTGAAAACCCGCCGGGCGCTGCGCCGTTTGAACGTGCCCGTGGCCCTTCGTGACGCGAAGAACAACGAGCCGGATCGCCAGGCATTGCTGAGTGGCGGCGGCCGGATCAAAGTGCCTTGCCTGCGGATCGAGGAAGAAGGTCAGACGGTGTGGATGTATGAATCGAAGGTGATCGTTGATTACCTGGAGAAGCGATTCTCCGCAGTTTGACGATGCTGCTTACATAGCCGATGCGTCAACGCCGCTCCAACGTGATCGGCGATCGACTCACCCTCTCAGCCATTCCGCAAAACCTGTGGGAGCGAGCTTGCTCGCGAAGGTGGCATGTCTGCCGATGGGGATCCAGTGTAATGACTGGCCTCTTCCCGGCTAAAGCCGGTCCCACTGACACACCCCATGCGCTGAGTAGGACCGGCTTTAGCCGGGAAAGGGCCGTTTCAACCGCTGGAGATTTAGCGAATGTCCTGGCCTCTTACGCCCTTACTTCGGACAACCTTCCTGGCGACACGCCGTATACGCCTTCAATTGCTCAACCCGCACTTTGGTCTGCGCTGACAGGCATTGCGCCTGAACCAGCGGCCACATGCTCCCGCCGTCTTCCCGCTTGCCGGCCTGATACTGGCAATCGGCGTCACGAAACGCGATCCACTTCTTCTGCGCATCCTGCAGCGCCTTCTTGCGCGCCGGCGTCTTCAGGTAGCCCATCTGCGCGTTGTATTGGGTGTTCAATTCCGCGTCCAGCGCCTTGTACTCCTGGCTCGCGCACTGGTTCATCGACGCCTGGTTGGCGTCGCAGTCCTGAGCCTGGGCCGAGCAGCCGATGCCCAACGCCATCATCATTCCCACTGCAATCATCCTGTACTGCATGTCTCATCTCCTTTTAGTGAACAGCGCCAAACCTCAGTCCAGCATGCCGACATAACCCGGTTGCTGCTTGACCCGGGCGAGCCACCCTTGAATCGCCGGGAACTGCGCCAGATCGAAGCCGCCCTGATCGGCAACATGGGTGTAAGCGTACAGCGCGATGTCGGCGATGGAGAAACTGTCGCCCACCAGGAACGGCGTGCGCAGCAACTGCTGCTCCATGACTTTCAGGGCCTTGTTACCGCGCCGGTGCAGCGAGTGGTATTCCTCCATCCGCTCCTCTGGCATCCCCAGATAGAACTGAATGAAGCGCGCCACCGCCAGGGTTGGCTCGTGGCTGTACTGCTCGAAGAATTGCCACTGCAGCATTTGCGTGCGCAGCCGCGGTTCGGTCAGCAGGTAAGGCGTGCCTTCGGCGAGGAAGTTGAGAATCGCGTTGGACTCCCACAGGCAGGTGCCGTCTTCAAGCTCAAGGACCGGAATCTTGCCGTTCGGGTTCTTCGCCAGAAACGCCTCGGTTTCGGTCTCGCCCTTGAGAATGTCCACCGGCACCCACTCGTATTCCGCGCCGAGCAGGTTGAGCATCAGCTTGATCTTGTAGCAGTTGCCCGAGTTGTAATCGCCGTAAACCTTGTACATCAACCCTCTCCCCTCAATCGTGTGCCGTCAGTCTTGCCGGTCGTGCGTGTGCGTTATGTATCAGGCCGCCTGTGAAAGCTGTGTTTGCCGAATGACGTCGGCCAGCCGCTTCAAACCTTCGTCCAGGCGCTCGGGGTCGATGTGACTGAAGTTCAGCCGCAGATACCCCGGGTTGGCGTCCGGGTCGGCAAAGAACGGCTCGCCCGGCATGAACGCCACGTTCTGCGCCAGGGCGCTGTCGAGCAAGGTGCGGGTGTCGAGCTTGTGTTTGAGGGTCAGCCAGAAGAACAGTCCACCTTGAGGGCTGTTCCACTCAGCGAGATCCGCGAAGTGCTGCTGCAGCGCGGCTTCGAATGCATCGCGACGGGTCCGGTAGAAGCTGCGCAGCTCCAGCAGATGCTGTTCGTAGTGCTCGCTGCCGATCCACTGCAACGCCTGCCATTGCCCCACGCGATTGGTGTGCAGATCCGCCGATTGCTTGAGCTTGAGCAGATGCGGAAACAAGTCAGGCGTGGCGATCAGGTAGCCGACGCGCAAGCCCGGCATCAGGGTTTTCGACACGGTGCCGGTGTAGATCCAGCTGGCTGTTTTCAGGCGGCTGACGATGGGCCGCGCGCTGCCGCCGTCGAACGTCAGCTCGCGGTAAGGCTCATCTTCGATCAGGGTGACGCCGAATTCGTCGAGCAACGCCGCCACCGCATCCCGCGCGGTTTCGCTGTAACGCACCGCCGACGGATTCTGGAACGTGGGAATCAGGTAGGCGAACGAGGGCGAGTGCTGCTCCAGTCGCTGGCGCAGCGCTGCAAGGTCCGGGCCTTCGGCGAGCAACGGGACGGTCAGGCAGTCGGCGCCGAACAGCTGGAAGATCTGCAGCGCGGCCAGATAGGTCGGCGCTTCGAGGAGGATTTCGGTGCCCTTGTCGATGTACAGCTTGGCGGCCAGGTCCAGCGTCTGCTGGGAACCGCTGACGATCATCACCTGACTCGCGTCGCAGTCGATGCCCAACGCCCGGGCCTGGGCGGCCAGCGCCTCACGCAGCTGCGGCTCGCCTTCGCTCATGCCGTACTGGCCGATGCTGCGCGGCATGTCAGACCATTCACTGTTCGGCAACATGGCTTCGGCCGGCAATCCGCCCGCGAACGACATCATCTCCGGGCGCTGGGCGGCGGCGAGGATTTCGCGAATCAGTGAACTCTTCAAACGGGTAACGCGTTCGGAAAATGGCATCGGATCACCGCTGGCGGAAAGAAAGGGGAATACGTCAAACTGCTTGACCGAAATTACGATGCCGCGCACGGATACGTCAATATGCTTGACCTTAAAAATTCATCGACCCAGCAAATTGCCATGGAAGCGTTTTTCTTCGGCTACCAGGCGTTCACTGCCAAAGCCGATGAAATGCTCGACCGCCGTGGCCTGAGTCGGGTGCACCAGCGCATTGTGTTTTTCATCGCCCGCTATCCGGGCCTGAGCGTCAAGGAACTGCTCGGCAAACTGGGGGTGAGCAAGCAGGCACTGAACACGCCGCTGCGGCAGTTGATCGAGATGGAGCTGGTGCTCAGCGTGGCGCCCGAGGACGACAAACGTAAGCGCCTGCTGCAACTGACCACCGAGGGCCGCACGTTTGAAGAGTCGTTGCGCCGCGAGCAGGTCAAGCTGCTGCAACGGGTGTTCGCCGAAGCCGGGCGTGAAGCGGTGGACGGCTGGATGGCGGTGAACCAGGCGCTTGGCAACACGATGACCCGCGGCTGATCGGGCGCGTTACAGGGCACTGCCGAAACTGTGCCGACCATTGCGCCGATGGCTGTATTGCAACGGGGCATGACCACTGCGTATAGGCTGGCTGCTCTGTTCAACCGTTGCGCCAAGGATAGACCCGCATGACTGACGTGCCCCTCGCGCCATTGCGACCGCTGACCGACTCTTCGCCCTCCGCCATCGTTGCCGGCTTCATCGCCATGATGACCGGTGTCACCAGTTCGCTGGTGCTGATGTTTCAGGCCGGTCAGGCCGCCGGGCTGACCTCGGCGCAGATTTCCTCGTGGATCTGGGCATTGTTCATGGGCATGGCGGTGTGCAGCATCGGCCTGTCGCTGCGCTATCGCTCGCCGATTACCGTGGCATGGTCGACGCCGGGCGCGGCATTGCTGATCACCAGCCTGGGCGGCGTCGCCTACCCCGAAGCGATCGGCGCGTTCATCACCTGCGCGGTATTGGTGATCATCTGCGGGGTCACCGGCAGCTTCGAGCGGCTGGTCAAGCGTCTGCCGACGTCACTGGCGGCGGCCCTGCTGGCGGGCATTTTGTTCAAGATCGGCAGCGAAATCTTCGTCGCCGCGCAACACCGCACCGGCCTGGTGCTGGGCATGTTCTTCACCTACCTGATCGTCAAGCGCTACTCGCCGCGCTACGCCGTGCTGGTGACCTTGCTGGTCGGTGTGGCGTTGTCCGGCATGCTGGGTCTGCTGAACTTCAGCGGCTTCGCCCTCGAAGTGGCGATGCCGGTGTGGACCACGCCTTCGTTCTCCATCGCTGCGACCGTCAGCATCGGCATCCCGCTGTTCGTCGTCGCCATGACCTCGCAGAACATGCCGGGCGTCGCAGTGCTGCGCGCAGACGGTTATCAGGTCCCCGCCTCGCCCCTGATCACGGCCACCGGCATACTCTCGCTGATCACTGCGCCGTTTGGCGCCCACGGCATCAACCTCGCGGCCATCAGCGCCGCCATCTGCACCGGCCCCCACGCCCACGAAGACCGTGACAAGCGCTACACGGCAGCAATCTGGTGCGGGATTTTCTACGCCATCGCGGGGGTATTCGGCGCGACGCTGGCGGCATTGTTCGCGGCATTTCCCAAGGAACTGGTGTTGTCGATTGCCGCATTGGCGCTGTTCGGCTCGATCATCAACGGTCTGACCGTGGCGATGAACGAGCCCAAGGAACGCGAAGCCGCGCTGATCACCTTCATGGTCACCGCGTCGGGGCTGACGCTGTTTTCCATCGGTTCGGCGTTTTGGGGGATCGTCGCGGGGGTGTTGACGCTGGTGATATTGAACGGCCGCAAGGCCTGAGGATGATGCCGCGCGGCCCAAAGAACGGGCCGCCGGATTCACAGTTTGAAGTGCCCGACCATGCCTTTCAGCTCCAACCCCAGTGATGCCAGTTCGATGCTTGACGCCGCGTTGCCCTGCATCGCCAGCGCGGAGTGATCGGCACTGGCTCGGATGCTGGTGACGCTGCGGTTGATCTCTTCCGCCACCGAACTCTGCTCCTCCGCCGCGGCGGCAATCTGCTGGTTCATCTGCTGGATCATCGACACGGCCGCGGCAATGCTGCCCAGCGCGCTCTCGGTCTGCAGCGCATCGCTCACCGCCAGTTTGACCAGCTCGCCACTGCTCTGAATCTGCGCCACTGACGCCTGGGCGCCGCTTTGCAGGCGGGTAACCAGCCGCTCGATTTCTTCCGTGGACTGCTGCGTGCGCTTGGCCAACGCGCGAACTTCATCGGCCACCACCGCAAAACCCCTGCCCTGCTCCCCCGCCCGCGCCGCTTCGATCGCAGCGTTCAGTGCCAGCAGGTTGGTTTGCTCGGCGACGCTTTTGATCACGCCGAGCACTGTGCCGATGTTGTGGATTTCCGCGCTGAGGTTCTCGATCGAATCGCTGGCGGAACGGGAAGACGACGCCAACTGTTCAATCCGCTGCATGCTCTGGCGCACCACGGCCTGGCCGGTATCGACCTTGGTGTCGGCAGTCTGCGCCGCGAGCGCCGCTTCCTCCGCATTACGTGCGACGTCGTGAACGGTGGCGGTCATCTGGTTCATCGCCGTCGCCACCTGCTCGGTCTCTTCCTTCTGGCTGCTGACTTCCAGATTGGTCTGCTCGGTCACCGCCGACAGGGAATGGGCGGACGTCGCCAACTGCTCGATGCCCGCCTGCAGGCCGCTGACGATGGTGCTTAAGCCCGCGCCCATCTGCTGCATTGCTTGCATCAACTGGCCGATTTCATCTTTGCGGGTGACGTTCACGGTGCGGCTCAGGTCCCCGGCCGCAATCCGCTGAGCCGTGGCAATCACGCTGCGCAGCGGCGCGACGATCAGGCGCGTTATCACCAACGCCGCGATCAGCCCGACCAGCAGCGCCAACAAGGACGAGCCGATGATCATCATCGCGTTGGCCTGCAACTCCCTCTGCATCGACTGCCCTTCCGCGTCATAGGCCTGATTGACCTGCTGCACCACGGCTTTGGCGTTGCTCGCCAGTTGTTGCGAGACCTTCGCTTCCGACTCCAGCAGCCCGGTGTATTCGTTGAGCTTGTCGCTGAAATTGCTGATGTGCCCGCCCACTTCGGTCAGCACCGTGAGGTAACCGGCGTCCTTGATCACGCCCTTGAGCTGCTCGGCCAGTTCCTGGGCCTGCACCGCCTGCTCGATCTTGCCGGTCTTGACCTCCTCGCCCGAGCCCGTCTTGCGGCTCTTGTCGAGGCGCACCCGGGCTTCATCCATGGCCTGCATCATCAGTTTCGACACCTGGCTGACCTGACCGGCCTGCTCAATGAATTCCGCGCCCTGCTGGCCCTGGGAATCCTTCAGCGTGTAGGCACCGTCGTCGGCCAGCCCCGCCTGCAACACGTCCAGGTTATTGGCGACGCTGGACACCGACCAACTGGCCATTTCCAGCGCCAGGTCCTTGCTCTGACTGATACTGACGAACTCGTCGAACGACGCACGATAGGCCGCCAGCGCTTGCTGCACCTCGCCCATCACCTGCGCGTTGATCGGCGCGCCCGCCTTGAGCTGCTCCGCCTGGGCATTCAAGCCATCGAGCCCGGTGTGAACCTGATCGACCACCTTCGGATCGCCGTGCAAGGCGTAATCCTGCTCCAGCAACCGCACGCGATTCGCGTCGCCGTTGAGTGCCGTCATCGCCTTCAGGCTGTCGAAATGCGCGCTGATGGACCGCAACGACCAGACCCCGATGGCCGCGACCAGCGCCGTCAACAGCAGCACCAGCACGAACCCGATGCCCAGCTTCTTGGCCATCCCCAGATTGGCGAAACGCGTCTTCACGGCCGACATCATCAGTTTCCGCTCCACAGCTTGAGGGCGCACATGGCAAGGCCACCCGCGCACGGCCAATCAATATCCGTGAAGATTCGCAATGCCCACAGCGCAAAACAAGGTCTTGACGGCAGAATGATGGCAAATAGCTAGATCGAAGTCGCTTCCAGAACGGTCATCGTCGTACTAGCGCGTGGCCGGAGCCACCGTCAGCGTGCCCGCCTCGGTGTCCAGCACCGCGCGACTGCCCAACGCCACCGCCAAATTGGGGTCGCCATGGCCGATGGACAGACCGCCCAGCACCGGAATGCCCAGATCACCCAGACGCTCGATCAAGACATCGGGCGGCCGGATCGGATTATTGCCGTGACCCGGCTCGCTGAACTGACCCAACGCGATGCCGCCGAGCCGTTGCAGAATCCCGCAATTGAGTAGGTGAGTGATATTGCGGTCAACCCGATACGCCAGCTCGCCAACGTCTTCGAGCAGCAGGATCGCGCCTTCCAGATCCGGCATGAACGGCGTACCGATGCAGGTGCTAAGCATGCTCAAGTTACCGCCAAGCAAGACGCCCTCCACCGTCCCCGACGTACGCACGGTGAAAGTGGGTTCAGCCGGGTCGGCATGAATGATGGAAGGCTCGGTGCTCATCAATGCGTGCTTGAGCGTGCTGGCGAAGATGCCGCCTTTTTCCAGCTGCGCGGCGATTGGGCCGTGAACTGTGGCGAGGCCTGTGCGGGTCCAGAGTGCGGCGTGCAAGGCGGTGATGTCCGAGAAACCGACGACCAGTTTCGGGTCGCGGCGGACGGCGTCGTAGTCGAGTTGGCCGAGGATGCGTTGAACGCCGTAGCCGCCCCGGTTGCAGAGCACGGCGCGGATTTCGGGGTCGGCCAGGGCGTCGTTTAAATCGGAGATGCGATTGGCGTCGGTGCCTGCCAGGAACCCGATGTTGTCCAGAGCGTGGGGGTAGACGCGAGGGCGTAATCCCCAGGCCGTGAGTTCCCGCACGGCTGCTTCCACCCGGGCTTCGGCGACCGGGCCGGCTGGGGATACCAGCGCTACGGCGTCGCCAGCGCGAAGGACTTGGGGGTGGAGGGTTGTGCGGGAGGCAGGCATTTTTGGAGGCTCGGCGGGTGTTTGGTGATGGTGCAATGTAGAGCAGTGGGGGGAGCGAAGCCAGTGGGGGATGCCGATCTGATGTGTAGGATCGGCGGGCGAAGTGGTTGCGAATTGGTGGGTGCGTGATGTAGTGGGTTTTGGTGGATCAAGGCTGTCGCAGCGTGTATTGAAAATTCGGGGTACGCAGCTTTGCTGCATCACAGTCTTCTTGTCATTGTCCAAAACCCTATTCCCAGAGACAGCTAGCAGCTGCGCATCTGGATTCCATAAGCATCCATGGCTCCGATGAACGTGTGGGCCACGTTCATCGGAGCCATGGCGTAGCCTTAAGAGAGGCAATGGCTTACTCGAAACCAGGCAGGGTCAGCGTGCCGCCGCTCGTGCGTTTGCCAAAGCCAGTAGGCGTTAACAGGCCGTGCTGTTTCATCTCAGTAAGCACGACCATCCACTCGCCTCTGCTGAAGCGCAGCTTAGCTTCGTTCCATCGGTGCATGACCTCATCCACAATGACTTCATCGGTTACCGGTCGGCCTTCGATGATGAAATCGTTCCAGGCAGCGTAGAGGGTCACGGTCATTTCGCAGCGATCCGTATCCCAGTCACGCATTAGCTCAATGACTTGCTCAATATTCGCCTGCTCTTCGGCTGACCAAGTGCGGTTGTAAGCCTGGCGATGTTGCCCCGCTTGGGAAAGCGGGCGATACGCATGGCCTAATGTCTTGCGCTCAATGCGTTCATACCACTGGTGACTTTTCATCTCCGTTTCGACTTGGTTCATCAGTTGGCGGTCGTGTGGGCCGGCCACGTTGCGTAAGTAAGTGGCCCGAATGGTCGCGAGCCTGGCTGCATGCTCAGCCAGGTAAACCACCTTCTGCAGTTTGCGTTGGCCAAAGGTACGTTGGGCGTGAAGCCTGTGAGTGACTTCAGCGGCGAGCAGGGTGCGTGCGGTTTTTTGATCTGAAACAATGGGAGCCTTCTGGCCATCACCCGCAAGAGAGCGCTGGACCAGTGTGCTAGACAGCAGTTCATTGAGCTGACTTGCCTGAATTAGGCGGGTTTTTAGTTCGTCGCAAAGTGTCACGAGTTGATGGACCTTGGCGACGATGCGACGTTGTTCAACAAGCGGCGGCAAGGGAAATGCACATGCCCGAAGTTGGGTCATATTGATTGAGGCTAGGTTTGTAGTTTGCTTTGACGAGCCCGCGAAATACTCCCTTGCTGAGGTGGAGTTCAGGTACATCTCTGCCCATCGTGGCTCCCAGTCTGCAATCACTGCACGGGCCCGGAAGACGTGATTCTGGTGAAGGCACTCGGGCAGTTCATCACGCCAAATCGCGGTCCTTCCGACCTTATCCCAATCACCACCTTCAGTAATTAGCAGGTCACCGTTTCGTAGCAGGTACTTTTCGATTTCGTCTTTTGGAACCTCGATCTCCTTAATCTGATCCATTTGCAGGTGCCCACGCTGAACATTCGCCACCCGCAGATAGGGTACGGATACCAGCTTGCGGCCGCTAAGTTTCCGCCCTAGGGTGACGCCGCCAGTCACATGCAAAACATCATCAATGCTTTGCCACTCCCAGCCAGTAGGTATTTCATAGGGCGATTCAAGCAACGACTCGGTAGCCAGACTCTTTTGCTTACGAGCCTTCAGTTTTTCCAGATGGCGCTGCTTTTCAATCCTGATACGTCGTACGAGCTCGATGGCCGGCTCATCGTTGGGGTTCTGCGGCACTAGCTTGCCCATCACTGCTAGCTGCTGCACGGTTTGTTTGAGGGCGTCGATGCTGGGTTCGGTGTTGAACAGGGTGTGGAAGTGTTCGGCTAGGCGTTGCCAGCTGGCAGCGAAGTCGGTGGCGTCAGTCGCTTGTGTCAGGCTGTCGAGCAGCGCTTGCACCAGTTGGGCTTGCGCGCCTTCGGCCCCAGTTTGCTGGGTTTCCAGATGGTCGCATAGGCCCATCAGCTCATCAACTTTGGCAACGATACGGTGTTGTTCAGGTAGCGGAGCTAAAGGGATAGGCGCTAGTTTCAGTTTTTCCTGCGAGATATTTACCTGGCTAGCTGCCATACCGGATTTGGCTATCTCCAAGTATCTAGCTGTGCTCCCCGCATTTAAGCATAGCGCTATATAACGGCCATATGTTCCAGCTTCAATTGGATGAAAACGGATGATTTTGTCCGAAATCATGAGGCGTGGTCTTGTAGTTTCTACAAGGCAAGAAATACCTACCCGGTTGGTCGGCCCTGCACGAGTAAAAAGAATATCTCCAGCTCTCACCTCAGCATTAGGCCTAGGCTCAAAGTGAGCAGGCAGCTCTTTGTTTTCCTCTTCGAGAAACTGCATTACCTGAACAGCAGTAGTTTTCAGCACTCCCCAAACTTCAGCGCTTTGTGACGGATTTGGCTCGCAAGCTGGACTCCAGCCAGAGTCCATATGCAGCGTAATTTCTGAGAGCGTTACCCAGCACCATGATCTTGGAACTCCGCTAACTGATTTATCCAACCCGGCATCTAGCGTTCGCTTTGATTTTTTGAGCAGTCCGGCTTTAAAAAGCCGATTTCTTTCTAATTCGATACGCCCTAGCCAATCGCTCGCTTGCCCGTCACTTAAGTCCTGCGGCACCAACTTGCCGCGCACCGCCAATTCCAAAATCAGCTCACGCAGTTTTTTAACGCCATTGGTCGCACCGGCCAGCAGCGGCAGATTATCGGTGAGCAACGCCGTCATACCTGCCTCTCCAGAGCTTCGGACAGCACCGCTTTAAGCTGGTCGCGCAGATCGCTGATCTCGCCTTGCAGTGCAGCGTAGTCACGCAGCAGCTCATCCGGGTCGAGGCTGATCCCCTCTGCGATATGTGGATTTTTGCAGTCCAAGTTCCAGTTGCGCGCTTGCAGGTCTTCAACGTTAACCTTCCAAGCGAATTCGTTTTCTACCCGTGCGGCAAAGCCATCGGCTTCGCTGCCCCACCAGTCCTGTTCCACGGCAAATTCTTCGAGACGCATGGGCCGGGTTTTCGAGTAGTTCTTCACCCCGGCTGGGTACTGATGTTCGTAGAACCACACCTTTTCCGTGGGTGTGCCTTTGGTGAAGAACAGCAGGTTGGTCTTGATACCGGTGTAGGGGTTGAACACGCCGTTGGGCAGACGAACGATGGTATGCAGATTGCATTCGGTCAGTAGTTTTTCTTTGATACGACTCTTGATGCCTTCGCCAAACAGGAAACCGTCAGGCAGCACCACTGCGGCGCGACCTCCGTCCTTGAGCAGATGCATGATCAGCACCAGAAACAGGTCGGCAGTTTCGCGAGTACGGAAGGCTGCGGGGAAGTTGGTTTCGATACCGTCTTCTTCCATACCTCCGAACGGCGGGTTGGCGACGATGCAGTGCACGCGCTCGCTCGGTGCCCAACTGATCAGGGGTTTACCCAGCGTGTTGTCATGCGTGATCTGACTGGGCACTTCAATGCCGTGCAGGATCATGTTGGTGGTTGCCAACAGGTGCGGCAACGGCTTTTTCTCAACCCCGAAGATGCTCGCCTGGAGGGTGCGCTCGTCTTCGGCGGTTTTTACGTAGCGACTGCGCTTGTGCTCGATGGCGCAGGTAAGAAAGCCGCCCGTGCCGCATGCCGGGTCCATGACTTTCTCGTCCAACTTAGGATCAACCATGCGCACCATGAACTCGGTGACAGGTCGCGGGGTGTAAAACTCGCCCGCATTGCCGGCGTTCTGCAGGTCACGTAGCAGTTGCTCATAAAGATTGCCGAACTCATGGCGCTCTTGGGCCTTGTTGAAGTCCACGCCTTGCTGAACTTTGTTGATCACCTGACGCAGCAATTGGCCGGATTTCATGTAGTTGTAGGCGTCTTTAAAAACACTGCGCACCACATAGGCCGACGGCGTGTTGCTGTACTCGTGCAGATTCTGCAACTGGGGGAACAGGTTATTGTCGATGAAGTCCTTGAGCGCGTCACCGGTCATGCCTTCCGGGTCGGCGGCCCAAGTTCGCCAGCGGCAGCTTTCGGGAATGGGTGAGCGGTAGTTATCGTCCATCAGCTCCCATTCCAGCTCGCGGTCATCGAAGATCTTCAGGAACAGCAGCCAGACCAACTGGCCGATACGCTGAGCGTCGCCGTCGACGCCTACGTCTTTACGCATGATGTCCTGAATGGACTTGATGGTGGAGCTGATGGACATGAAATTCTCTCAACGCGTGCCGCAGTGGGGGCGAAATTCTACAGGACAGGTCGATTTCCTGTCCTGACATACCGTCGTAATGGTTTTTTCAGCCGGCGTAGAGCTCGTCTTCCAGCTCGTGAATAGCCTTGGTGTATCCGGCCTTTCCGCCGAAGGCTTTGACCAGTTCGATGGGCGCGCCGATCTGACTGAAGGGATCAAGCTGTAGAATCTTGATGTCCTCGATGTGCTCAACGCCCGTGTCGGCGTATTTATCCAGCAGAGCCTCCAAAACCAAGCGAGCAGAGCCGGAATACTTGGCGAAGTAATTGCGCTTTTTCACCTGCTCGGCGCGCTCGCGACGTGTGAGGGCGGGCTGATCGAAGGCGACGTGGCAGATCAGGTCGAACGGATCGAGTGCTAGGCCTTGCTTCTTTTCCACCTCCTCCGCCAACGCCTCCCACATGACGCCCTGAACAGCCATCTCCTCGATAATCACTTTCTTTTGCTCGGAATCACTCCAGCGCCGCAGGAAGTCATCCAGCGAGGCAAATTGTTTTTTTACGCAAGCACGGGTGTAGTCGTGCAATGACTCGGTGATCAGCCGGCCATCCGGGCCGTAGTACTGCACCCGTTCGGCAATGACGTACACAGGCAAGTTGTCGATAACGTATCTGATGCGCCTTTTATCGGATGAGGTATCACCCTCGGCCCCTTCTTCAGGTAGCCAGTCGCCCCCATCGACAATGCCATCTTCACCTTCCAAAGGGCTGTCTGGAGGAACGGGCGAGGCGTCACCCTCAGGGTTGTAGATAACGACCGGTTCGCCGTCGAAGTCGGGGTCGGCAAACAGTTCGGTCGCCTTCTTGAAGTCCATGATTGTGAACCAGTACTTGCCGAAGTCCTCGTTGATACGTGTGCCGCGACCGATGATCTGTTTAAACTCAGTCATCGACTTGATGTGCTGATCGAGCACGATCAGCTTGCAGGTCTGCGCATCTACCCCAGTAGTCATAAGCTTGCTGGTGGTGGCTATGACTGGGTAACGCTCTTCCGGGTTGATGAAATTGTCTAGCTCGGCCTTGCCTTCTTTGTCGTCACCGGTAATCCGCATCACGTATTTGCGGCTCTCAGCAACCCGCAAAGGATTGAGGTTACTTAGCGCTTGGCGCATGCGCTCGGCGTGGTCGATGTCGTCGCAGAAAACGATTGTTTTCTGGTACGGGTCAGTGGCTTTGAGGAAGTCGGTGACCTTCTGAGCCACCAGTTGAGTGCGCGCCTCGATAATCAGACTGCGATCCATATCCTTGAGGTTGTAGATGCGGTCTTCGATCAATTCACCATTTTTGTCGAGCATCCCCTTGGGTGGCCGCCAACCTTGCAAGTCTTTATCGAAGTCGATGCGCACTACTTTGTAGGGGGCAAGAAAGCCGTCCTCAATGCCCTGTTTGAGTGTGTAACTGTAAACCGGCTCACCAAAGTAGGTGATGCTGGACACCTCTTTGGTTTCCTTTGGCGTGGCGGTAAGGCCGACATGGGTGGCGTTGGCGAAGTAGGCGAGAATTTCGCGCCAGGCAGAATCCTCAGCAGCACTGCCACGGTGGCATTCGTCTATCACTATCAGGTCGAAGAAATCGCGAGAGAACTGCTTGTAAATGTTCATCTCTTCTTCGTTGCCCGTGACAGCCTGATAGAGCGACAGATAGATCTCGTAGGAGGTGTCGATCTGGCGTTTGGCGATCTTGGTCATCGCCTGGCCAAAGGGTTTGAAGTCGTTGTTCTTCGTCTGGTCGACCAGGATGTTGCGGTCGGCGAGAAAGAGGATGCGTTTCTTCTGCTTGGACTTCCACAACCGCCAGATGATCTGGAAGGCAGTGTAGGTCTTCCCCGTGCCGGTCGCCATCACCAGAAGCACACGATCTTGCCCGCATGCCACCGCCTCAACCGTGCGGTTGATGGCATTCATTTGGTAGTAACGCGGCATACGACCGGAGCCGTCATCGTAATAAGGGGCTTCGATCTTGTGCTGAGCTTGTCCGTCCAGCCCTTTCCACTGGCAGTAGCGCCGCCATAGCTCCTCAGGACTGGGGAACTGATCGAGACTCAGCTGGGTTTCCAACTGGCTGCCGGTGCCGCTACGGTCATGAAACAGAAAACCATCGCCATTGCTGGAGAATACGAATGGCACATCCAGCGCTTCCGCATAGCCTAAGGCTTGTTGCATGCCGGAGCCTACGGAGTGCTTGTTGTCCTTCGCCTCAATCACGGCAAGTGGCAGGTTGGGCTGGTGGTAAAGGATGAAGTCGGCTCGGCGGGCCTCACCACGACTGTGCAGCTTGCCTCGGACGATGATACGACCCTTTGTAAAGCTGACCTCCTCACGAACCTGCTTGTGCATGTCCCAGCCAGCCTGCTGAATAGCTGGCGCGATGTACTTGCTGCAGATGTCCCGCTCGGAAAGCGATTTTTTATCCATGACCCCAATTCCCTTTCAAACCGGTCTGGTCTTTCCAGCCCGGCGCAGCTGATAGCGCGCTTTATGGGCGCAAATGTACATTGTTTGGCTTTGATGGGTTGCGGAGGATGCGGGATTTTAGCGGTTCAGCTTTGATGAATGCTAGTCAGGAGAATTGCAGTGCCGGACGTTGCTGCATTCAGAAACGCGGCGTTGGGCCGCTCAATTATTTCACCGCATCCCAAGGGTTTACTTGGGTAGCTTGCTGCCTATGACGAGCTGTAAAATCCGACCCCAAAGCCGACCTTTGCGGAGGATAGGTATGGGCGTAAAGCAGAAGCTTGAGAAAGCGGTACTTGCGACGTTCAAAGCGCACACAGCAAAGCAATTTCCTGATCTTTCTTTCAAGATTTTTTCGGCATTCAGGCTCACTTTAGCTAACGGGGATGCGACATACGTCATCCCCGTTAGGCGTGGACCTGCAGTTAAGCTCAGATGAAAGTCCGTCTGAATATTTTTCGGGTTGGCTTTTTTGCCGACTTAGCTAGCCACTCAGCAAATAATTTCCTAAGTATTTCAAATCGCCCAATGTGGCTATTCAAATCGTTTGTGCTTCTGTTGAAGTTATCAAACGCCACGTAGTCTTGATTTATAGTGCCTGGCTTGTTTGTATTTGTATCAGAGAACGACGCTCTGTTGAACTTACGCTCTTCTTCAAACTGTACGAGAAACTCCCGAATCAAGTGGTGACTGGAGTCATCCTGTTCTCGGCAGAACCAGTAGTAAACGGGGAGTAAACCGCCACTAGACAATAGCTTGTCCCTTGGAAGAAATATTTCAGACATAGTGTCAAGATTATCATTAACTCTCCTTGCTGCTAGCTCAAGTAGATCTTTCTGGTCCTGCCCTTCAAGGCTAAGGACGAAATCGTCGAGCACCTTCTTCTTTGTATCAACGGGCCTGCCAATGAATTCAAAACGTAATAATTTCGCAGCGGCGTTTAAGTCTGCACCTCTTGTAAATGAAAAGGCAATGTTGCTTGTAAAGAAATCGTGGTCCCTGATACTTCGAATTACGTGGGGTGCAGGGCCTGACATTGCATTTCTGATTTCTGCGCCAGTCAAGGGCTTGTTTCGATTTAAACGAACAAATAATTCATTAATAGGGGCTTCTGTTGTCGCGTGGACACCCATGATTGTTAAATTAAAGGTGTCGAAAATTTCTGCAACCTCGTAATGGTTTGCCACCAGATCTTTATAGCTCAGGCCACCTAGCCTTAGCATAGGGTCGGCCTTGTAGATAAAATCATCATTGAGAACGACAGCATTGTCGAAAAAATCAAAGATTGCTTCAAATCGTTGCTTGCCATCAATAATGGCATAGGTCAGCTTATTTTTATTGAGCTTCGAATTTTCACCAACGGTGAAATCTGCCATGTAAAGTTTCGGTATATCAAAGCCATTTAATATTGAGTCAATCAAATAAGCCTTGTCGGTTTGAGACCAAAGTCTACCCCTCCGCTGATATGAAGGCTCCATATCAATTTTACTGCGCCTTGTCCTCCACCAAGTTAGGGGCTTTGCGTCCATTGTGCGTATGGAAAAATTATCTTCAAGATTAGACATGCTATACCTCAAACTCGTAGAATCTTTTGATTTCTAGTGCAAGGCCATCAAGGTCTGGATATACCACAGACTCTGTTATGCCATAGGAAAAAAGAGCCAGTCGTAATTCTTTGATATTTTCTTTTGGTATGACTATTTTGGTTAACGAGTTTTTGGGGAATCTGGACGTATTGTACAACAAGTCCATCCCATCAGTTATTTGGCCTGATACAGTAAAAACGCCACGCTGAGCAACAATTCGGGGGCTGTTATGGATGCCATACAAAGCTACCGGTTGATTGTTCATCTTAGAAATCGCAGCTGACGGATGATAGCCTTTCATTTCCTCATCAATTGTGAGAAGAACCCCTCCCTCGTATGATTGATGGGTTAAGGCATGCCTATTCCATACGACGGGATTCAAAACCCAGACTGTCGCATCATTTTGAAAGACCAACTCTTTTTCTTCGTTTGTGATGTAGGCAGAATTACCGATGGCAAAATAAAACGCAACAAAGGGGTTTTCAGTCCAGTCTAAAAGTCTTGTAGGGATACGATAGTGCTGCATGTAAAATAAAAGTTCCCATTGGTCATCGAACACTCTGTCTGTAAAGGGCATACTTCTTTGCTTAAACCGAGATATTAGCTCTTTTTCAAGCTTACTTAGATCCTCCATTGCCGTGCGCTTCTTGTGGCGATAGAGTCCGGGGACTAAATTATGGCTCTTATTATTTGACCCTCTGTACCATAACTGGGAATCTAGTCCCTCTTGAAGCGTTTCAAGATGTTTTATGTAATCAGAAAATTTTGTAATTATTTTTTCTTGAACTTTCGCCACAAATTTTCTTCCCTAAGCTGCTTGAAAAAATTCAGCATCATACGTCCATGAGCTGTGTTTGCTCCAGAAACTTTAGTCTCCTCAGCTGAATCCTATCCAGATCTTGTCTCTGTGTCACTTCAATAGTTAGTCTTGGTGCAGGACGCCTTTCACCCGTCACCACGAAACGCCATTGTTGGGGAGAGTTATTAAGTTGCCGCATCAGTTGGGTTGCCGGGTGTTTCTGGCGCGCCATACTGCAAACCGCAAGGTTATGCACGCTTACTGGTGCGTTCGCGAGCAAGACGATCAATCACGGAATCCAGCTTAATGTGCATGACCCGCTTGTAATCTCCCTGGTGTCATGAATACCTTCCGGAAACGCGCCCGGGTATCAATGACGCTGCACCTGAATCCCTTCGTACGCACTTTCGTCGACCTGGAAGCGTCATCACCCTGAAACACAGCCGTCAAATATCGCCGGTTGAACAGGAAACGGAATAGTCCGCTCAGCCACACACCCTCTGGAAAACCACCCTTCATAGCAGCGATATCCGGCTGCATCCCTAGAACCAGAGAGGACCTCACCATGCGCGTGTCTGGCCAGCAACCCCCCGTTTCCTCACCCCCCATCGAACTTCAGCAACGGTCAAACTCAACATCCGTCACCGGCCACGCTTCCGTGGGGCAGGGTCATCCTCAATCCGGTGAGGTCAGCGCAGCGGCGCAGATCCAAGCCCGTGAAATGAAGCTTTTGCTCACGACCGACGTGAGCAGTCAGCTCCAGGCCTACAAAGATCGTCTGGATGAGGAATCGGGGCACCGGGAAGAAATCGATCAAATCATAGAGAGCCGAGTCAACAAGCTGATGGAGGAGAACATCTCGTTCCAAGATCTTGGAACGTTGATGGAAAAAGTCGAGAAAATGGACCGCAACGCTTCAATGGTGTCAGGTACAGCTAGCGGCGTGCCTTTTGCGGTGGCGTCGTCGCTCCAGGCGGCCATTCCCGTGATCACGGGAATCGGGGCGAACATACCAAACCCGGTGGCAAAAGCGGCGGTCCTGGGGACGATTTCACTCGCGGCGGCATCAGCGGTGGATCAGGTCGGCGGCGCTTCCATTAAGAAACTTCGAGAAGACGCGTACTTCCTGCATGCGCCCGCAGACAAACTGCATGAGTCGTTGAATGCCGCGCTGGCGACTATCGATACCACCGCGAACCTGGCCATCCAGAACGCCAAAGAGGCGCAGACGTTCACGATCCGGAATGGCATCAGGACGGCGGTAGGCCCGGTGGTGGCGGCGATCAATCCGAAGGCCGAGGCCATTGTGGACACAGCCCTTGCGATTGCAGGTGGTCTCGCCGCCGGTACCGGTACTGGGTACCTCACCCACAATTGGCGCACCGAGCAAGGCACCAGTGGCCCCGCGCTGCTGTTGGGACGTAGAAATGCCGACCCCAAACAGGACCTGAGTCAGGAAACCCAATCGCTCGACGCGTTGAGGGCATTGGGGGACGCGAAAACCGTCGGTACGCCTCCCGCCAATGGAGCGGGACGTCTGGCCGACGCCAGCCGCAACTTGGCGAACGATCCGCTCCGGGCGGTATCGAGAACCGCCAAAGCCACCTTTACCCCCTCCCGGCGCCGCCAATGTCATCACACTGACCGGTGGTATCGCCGCGCCGGAAGCCGGTCAAGGCGCTGCGGTCAACGCCTAACGGTCCCTTCTGACTGGAACTCTCTTCAGTGAAACAGCCTCACCGGCAACCGGATCACAAATGCCGAGAACACTGCGCCCGCCCTACCAAGTCTCCGGCGGGCAGTGTTCGAACAAGCCTCAAGGGCGAGCAAGCGCAACCCACGATCAGCGCCGGACCTCCAGCGAGGCGGCGCGGCCTGGGTCGGCGTCTTCGGCGGCACCTGCCCCGCTCCAGGCTCAACCCTCGGTGCGGGCAGATGACTGCTCGGTTGACGACGCATCCAGCTATCACACTGCGACGTCGGGTTCCTCAGATACCGGATCGGTCTACCACACTCCGCCGCAAAGCGCGGCTTGAGGGGCGGACGATATTGCTTAAGTTCAGAAGCGTCCTACGTGATCGCGGGAAGGCGGGACCTAGGGCGGCCGTTTGGGTCATGAAATACTCAGTTTCCAAATTTCTTGCACTCGCTTAACCATGATAAAAAGCGAGCGGCGTCCCAAGCTGGGAATTGTCAGGGAGACGTTGAATGTTCTTTTGGCATATCGTGCCTTCGTGGCATCAGATCGAAGACCGGATAAGGCAGGAAATGGGCTACCAAGGTGGTGCTCAGTTTAGAAATCATTGGGGCGAACCTGCCCCGTCCCTTAGCCTGAATATCCGCCGTGTCGAAAGCGTCAGGACTGCGTTTTATCAAGCTGAATGGCAGGCGGGCGATCTATTGAGACGACGTTTTGCTGACCTCGACATCTCTTTCATCCTCAATGATCTGATTGATGTCGTCACGCAGATGGCAATGATCGTCGCGGGCAGCACCCTGACAGGCGGCGCCATTGGCGCAGGCGTGGGCGCATTTTTCGGCGGTGCGGGTGCTATCCCGATGGGTACTGCTGGAGCTGCACTGGGTATGCAGGTCAGCAGTTGGATATTGACAATACTTGGCCTGCAGTCCGTTGCAGAATTCTTCGTCGAAGGCCTACCTCGCGTTGGCGGGTATTACCTGACCGGGATTCAAGCTGCATGGGAAGGCCCCCGAGGCGAAGAAGGACTGACCCCCTTCAGCCAGGATGACCCCTTTGCTGTGAGCAGTGCTGCCCATAACATCGCACTCGGCCATGTAGAGGTCGTCGTTCTGCTGCTAGGTGCCATCGTTGAATACCTGACGCGTGCTCGCGGGAACGCAGGCAGGTTAGCTCAGGAGATGGGAGCCAGTCCCAAAGGCGCAAACATTGGGCAGTGGATGCTCAAGCATGAGGATGCGTTGAAGAGTAGGCCCGATCTGCAGAAGGCTGAGCCGCTCAAAGGCGGGATGGGACCACAACACCAGTTGGAGTTGCCACAGACGCGCCCGGTTCAGAAGACGGCGAGTGAGATAGAAGAGAAGGCCGGATCAATAAAAAAGGTGAACCCAGGCTATCCAGAGCCAGGACGAACCCATAATTGTGTTAACTGTTCGATTGCTACTGATGCAACCTTATCGGGGGCTCCTGCATCAGCGTTGCCAATCAAATCAACCAAAGGAGTGCCGATTAGTGTCTTGGAGAGGCAGTTCGGGGGCAAGTTTGGCTTGGCGACAACGCCTGAGAAGATTTCTCAGCAAATGGTTGAAGCCGGGGATGGGGCGAGAGGGATCGTTTTCGGCTCGTACGGCCCAGGGCAGCCGGGGCATGTTTTTAACGTTGTCAATCAGCGTGGTGCTGTCCGGTATTTGGATGGGCAGACCGGAAAGTCCGCAAATCTACTAAATTTTGATACGTTGCAGTTATTGAGGACCAATTGATGTTCGACTATGAATATGCTCTGAATAAGGCGAAAGAGTATCTTGAGGATTCAGAGATACCTTTGCAGATTACGTATGAGGGTGAGTTCGCGGAGGGGTGGTTCTTTTGCTATCAATCAGCTGAGTATTTACGAACTGGCGACTCGTCTGATCAGTTAGCGGGAAATAGCCCATTTCTGATTGACCGGAATAGCGGTGAGTTGTTCGAATTAGGGACGGGTAAGCCTTTAGCAGAATACATTGACGATTACCTTCATGAGCGCTATGCATCGTGAATATGCGCGACTACATGACAGATTCTCCGAGTCACGTAGGTGTTGGCATAAGAGAGGCTTATGATAAGGCGATAGAAAGGGCAGTGACCGGACGCCCGGCTGACACTTAAAGAACCTATGCTATGAATACACATTACCAACTCATTGAAAACAACCTCAGCTTCGTCCTTGCAGAGCTCGGATCTCAGCCGAAGGTGGCTTCGTTCTTCCCTCCCGAATCCTTATTTTATCAGGAGCAAACCGATCAATTGTCTGGGTGGGTTAATGACGCGGGAGAGTATGGCCTGGCATATGAAAAACGTCGTTTCCATGCTTGAAGTGTTTCCTTTTAAATCATCTGGAAAAGCAGCAATAAAACTTCTAGAGGTCGGTTTGATTTTTGGTTTTAAGACTGAGTTAGATTCAGATATTGGCTTCGACAGGCGTTAGTTGCAGGAATCGTGATGCGATCTTTATGCGAGGCAGAGCGCGCTCACACCGGGTGGATCCCTAGCCCTGGATCATTTAGAGAAAGCAAACGCGGTAGAGCATTTTGCTTTTCTGTTCCAACGTGGTCCCCTTGAACCGTACAGTTTTTCAGTTTAAGTCAGAGTCGTGGGAGCTGCGCAGTTTGGAACCAGAAGCGCCCTTGCGTGACCAGAAAGCGAGCTTTCAGTAGATATGACGATAAAAAAATATACGGCAGCCTTTTTGATTCCTGTCGGCGCAGGTAGAAATTTAGGCGAGGATGGTTGGGAGTTTGAGAGCCCTGAGCGGCTATCCAAGGAGGTTTCAGAACACCTGATCGCAGCATTCAGGCTCAACTTTGTTGAGATGTACTCAGGGATCAAAAGATACGTAGGCGACAATATTGGTATGTCCATATTTCTTGATGACCAGAATGAGGTGGAGAATATTTACTTTCAAGTTTCCGGGGATTCGCTGAAAGCGCTTGCGGAGATATGCCAAAATCCCCAAGTTTTGTCTAGAGCCGAAATGTTCGTACCTGAGAAAGAATGATAACTGTCTGCGGGGCCCAGCTGTACGGAAGTGCAGGACGAGATAAGGGGACTGGAGATAAGGGGACTGATTTATTTTGCTTGAAAAAACAACCCGTCACCTTTTTGCTCGTCTGAGTTAGCTGTTGCTTAAGCACATTACGTGGGTGGCATGGTCATGATCTATCCGCATGAAGCCACACCGTAGATAAAATGCGTCGCCTTCAGCGGTATCCGTGAAAAGGCACACGCTCTGAAAGCGCATAGCGGCATCTGCAACAAGCGCCGTTACCAGCATTCTTCCAACGTGATGCCCTCTCGATGAGGCGCTGACATAGACCCGTCTCAGCCTCGCCATGTTGTCTTGGGTATAGGGATCAACTGAAAGGCCTCCGATACCTATCAGCTGCTGGTTTCGATACGCAGCCATAAGACATTCGCCGGGGGCATCGAAGCGGTTTGCTCCTGAGTTCCATTCGTCAATCAGGCGGGTAAGGAACCTGAAGCCCTCGCGCACCGCCTCTTTCTCTAGCGCCCGAATCTGTGTGGGCAGATGGGTGACCAGTTGAATGTCGACTTGGCTCATGTGTCTTCCTTGATGGAGTGCAGACCTATCTAGCTCACAAGGCGTCTTCCGACCAGTCACACAGGATGGGATGCCCTGCCGTACGTGATTCCACCGTCGTTCGGCGTCAATGGGCGGCCGTTCAGGCGCCGCCGTCGAGGTCGTGCATTTGGGCCACTATGTTCATAAAGACCCAGGCATCCCCCTTTTCGTACGTCTCTAGGGCTTCGCTGCCGCCGAGGAACGGATACGGCTGCGGGATGTAGACCTGATCTTCGGCAAGGGGGCCCAGATGTCGGAATAGATCGGCAACGTGGTCCGAATCCAACACATACAGCTCGAACCCCGGCTCTTTCAGTACCTCCGCTTCAAAGTCTTCGACTGACGGGTGGCTTCCGTACGACTTTGCCGCGCACTTGAAAGGGTGCAGCACGAGGTACTCTGAGTCGTGAGGGTTGCGAAGAAAGAAATGGCCGAGGCTTGAGTAACCCAAAACCTCTGTGTGGTTCGGAAAGCTGGCGGCCCACGCGCCCAGATCGCTTGAGGGGCGAACCGAAAACAGAGTGTAGAGAACAGGTCCGGATGGCTTTCCGAATATTTTGGAGAACAGTCCCAAGGTTAAACCTCAAGTTGAGCGCTTTGTAGCAAGAACGCGCTGGTAAATTTGTGTGGTCGAAAACGACAGGCCGCTACATTCGATTTGGCGAACTGATTCGGATCTCACATCTGGTAGAAAAGACTGTGACATTGTCTTGGTTCGATCTCTTTCACGCTTTACCAAAGCCAAGCAATGACCGCAGCCACCCTGCCGACTTCCTTTCGTAGAAAGGCGTGGTTTCCTTGAGGAAGTAGTCGCTAAGGCCTTCCCCCCCTTCGGTCACGCGATAGAGGTCAACGGGTTCGCCATCCGGAGCGGTATCTCCGGCAACACTACCGGCTTCGCGCATGACCCGTTCAATGTCTCCGTCCGCTTCAATACCAATGATCAAATGAGGCTTTTGATCAATCGATGCGTCATGCATCAACGCCAGAAATGCACGTTTTACGTTGCGATGTTTGGCGAGTAACTGCGTGAGCGAATTGACCATCCTTGACGGGTATTGCGACGGCTGTCCGAGCAGTACGTTCGTGTTTTTTTCGACCGTGCGCTGCGCCGGCTTCTGGCCGATCCCGTCGGAGAGCAAATGGCGCACTTCCTCCGGCAAGAACTCTTTACCGTAAGGAGACTTTGGATTGAGGAAAAGCGGCGCGCCCAGTGTGATTTCAAGCAGCGATCTTGCCGGGATCTCTACGTAGGACTCTTCGCTCTCTATGGATGCCTGGAGTGTTTGCAATGAAGAGAAAAACGGGATGACCGGGGAGCCGTCAGCTTTGTGCCAATTCGCGATGCTGATGTCGCTACCCGCTTCGAGCATGACATGACCTTTGCCGGTCCCGGCAGTGCCAAGCACGTAGACGGTGGAATTCAACAGCGTCGTGAAAAAGTCAGGTCGATGGGCCGGTTCATCCGCCGCCATCCTGAGTGATTGTTCGAGGGTGTTTTCTTGCTGGGTATCCATGATGTCCATCCGTGGTTCAATCAAAAATGACAAACATTCAGCGCAAACAGCGCGTAGTTTTTCACGCGACTGTGAAAACAGGAAGAACAGGATGCTAATGAATTTCAAGCAAACGAAAAGTTACGGTGAACGGACTTCCAAGGACAGCTCCTGCTGGCAGTGATGGACGAAGAGCCAAATACGGCTGGTCTTTGTCAGCGCTTTTTATCATCAGCCCCCTGCCCCCGCGTCACCTCAAACCGCCTGACATTCTTGCGCAACCAACCCAGAAACCCATTGGCATCAGCCACCAGCGGCTTAGCCTCCAACATCGCCGCCCGCGCCTTCGCCCGAAACTTCGCCAGCCCAGCCAACGCCCCAATCAATTCCGGATGCTCCGCCAACCACGGCTCCAGATCCGCTTTGTCGATCCGGTAAATCATGCAGTCGGTGTACGCGCAGAACCGCGCTACCGTCGGGGTCGCGTCCAGGAAACCCGTCTCACCCAGCAGCTCACCCGGCCCCATGCGCCCTACTTCCAGCCAGCCATCCGGCCGTTGCAGCGAAGCCGACACTACCCCGGACTCAATAATGAACAGCGCATCAGGCACCACCCCCTCCGCAAGCACGATGTCTTTCGCCGGATAGGCGCCCAAGCGCATGTGCTGTTCCAGTTGCGCGCGGTCGGCGTCGCTGAGCATGCGCAGCGCATTGACGGTGTTGAGCACGGCAGACTGTCGCGTTGCGGGGCGTTGCTGGTCCTGGCGGGTTTCGGTGGACGCGAGCTGCCGGTGAATGAGGTCGAACAGTTGATTGCGCACTGCTGAACGCCGGTCCCGGGACTTCACGTAGCCGGTGACTTCATACTCGACGATGCGCAGGCCGGATTTGACCACCACTGCCGATGGCGCGGGCTGGGCCAGTAACTCGCGGCAGCCGAGTAGCGCTTTCTCCAGGGAGTCCAGCACCAGGCTGGGGCGGAGACGGATGGACTGCTCGATGGACAGGGTGACGGAGTGGAAATGGTCCGGTCGGCTGAAGTTGACGATGCGGGTCTTGGCGGCCATGGCGTTGGGGATCACGGCCATGCTGCCTTCGGCGGTCAGCAGGTGGGTGGAGCGCCAATCGATTTCGATGACCTTGCCTTCGATGTCATCGACGCGAATCCAGTCGTCCACCCGAAACGGCTTGGTCGCGTTGAGGACGATGCCGGAGAACACATCACCCAGGGTGCTTTGCACAGCGAGGCCGAAGATGATTGCCACGGCGCCGGAGGTGGCCAGCAGGCCTTTGACCGGCAGGTCGAGCACGTAGCCGGCCGCCGCCACTGATGCGACGAGAAAGATGATCGCCCCCATGACGTCTTGCAGCAGGTGGCCCTTACCACCAATCCGTGGCTCCATGACCACGACCGCGAGCACGGTCAGGGTCCGCGCGCCAAACAGCCACCAGGCGATGGTCAGAATGGTGGCCAGCACATGCCGGGGAACTGACCAGTCGGCGGGCACCGCATACAGCGGACTGAGCCCGCCATCGAGCAGCGCCATGCTGAACAGCACGAACAGCACAAGGCGGCACACAAGCTTGCGCCGCAGCCAGCGCGGGTGCAGCCATTGCCAGAGCGTGAGGTCGATGACCAGCAGCACAGCAGCGCTGATCAGCGGATAGGCGAACCACAAATGATCCATCGACGTTCCCTGAGGGTGAACAGCCCGTGGAGCTTAGCTGAATACCTCGCAGGGAGCGCCAGTGTGCTTTTTTGCTGAAAGGGTCTGATCGATCAGAACGCCGTGACGCCCCCGTCCACTGCCAGCGAGTGACCGGTGGTGAACGCGGCGCCGTCGCTGCACAGGTAGAGCACGGCGGCGGCGATTTCTTCGACTTTGCCGATGCGGCCGACCGGGAGCATGGTCGCGGCGAATTCGGCCTTGCGCGGGTCGGCTTCGTGGGCGCGGCGGAACATGTCGGTGTCGATCACCGCCGGGCACACGGCGTTGACCCGGATGTGTTTCTTGGCGTATTCGATGGCCGCCGATTTGGTCAGGCCGATCACCGCGTGCTTGGACGCGCTGTAGATGCTCATCTTCGGCGCCGCGCCCAGTCCGGCGACCGATGCGGTGTTGACGATCGCCCCGCCGCCCTGGGCCAGCATCAGCGGCAACTGGTGTTTCATGCACAGCCAGACGCCTTTGACGTTGACGCCCATGATCGCGTCGAACTCGGCTTCACTGCCTTCGGCGAGGCGGCCCTTCTCGATTTCGATGCCGGCGTTGTTGAAGGCGTAATCGACACGGCCGTAAGCGTCCACGGCCTGGGCCATCATCTGCTGCACCTGAGCGTCCTTGGTCACGTCACACGGCAGAAACAGCGCTTCGCCTCCCGCCTGCCGAATCAACTGGGCCGTGCCCTCGCCGCCCGCGCTGTCCAGATCCACCACAAGCACTTTCAGGCCGTGTTCGGCGAACGCCAGCGCGGTCGCTCGGCCAATGCCTGCAGCGGCGCCGGTGACCAACGCAATCTGGCCGGAAAACGTCATGCTCATGGGATCGTCCTTTTTGTACTTATTAATGGAGGGCTCGGCAAACGCCTGTGATGCGCCGCAGCTTAGCGGTCGCGACACAATCGGCGTCAGCACTATCAGGAGGCCGGTTGCCGGGCCATTGGTGGCGATGATGATGACCCACAAGGGCCATCAGCAGCATGGATCGGCGGGCATTCGGTACAGTGGCATTCCTTGCTGTCCGGACCGTTACGGTCTATCACTGCTGCGATCCGTAAAACCTTCAGCCACCGCAAACGAGAGCCTGCCATGACTGCCTTGAACAACCGCCAATTCCTCCTTGCGCGCCGCCCGGTGGGTGCCGCCAGCCGCGAAGATTTCACCTTCCAGACCGTGCCCGTTGCCGACCTCGCCCCGGGACAGATCATGGTGAAAAGTGAATACCTGTCCCTGGACCCGGCCATGCGCGGCTGGATGAACGAGGGCAAGTCGTACATCGCACCGGTCGAGCTGGGTGCGGTGATGCGCGCGTTGGGTGCGGGCAAGGTGATCGAGTCGCAGCACCCGAAATTCGCGGTGGGCGATTACGTTCAGGGCGTGCTGGGAGTGCAGGATTATTTCGTCGGCGAGCCCAAGGGCTTCAACAAGGTCGATCCAAAGCTCGTGCCGTTGCCGGTGTACCTGGCGGCGCTGGGCATGACCGGCATGTCGGCGTATTTCGCCCTGCTCGAAGTCGGCCAGCCCAAGGCCGGTGACACCGTGGTGATTTCCGGCGCGGCCGGTGCGGTGGGCAGCATTGCCGGTCAGATCGCCAAAATCAAAGGCTGCCGGGTCATCGGCATCGCCGGCGGCAAGGAAAAATGCCTAGCGCTGATGGATGAGTTCGGCTTCGACGGCGCCATCGATTATAAGAACGAGGACATCCACGCCGCCCTGAAACGCGAATGCCCCAAGGGCGTGGACGTGTATTTCGACAACGTCGGCGGCGACATCCTCGATGCGGTCCTGACGCGCCTGGCGTTGAAGGCGCGGGTGGTGATCTGCGGCGCCATCAGCCAGTACAACAACAAGGAAGCCGTCAAAGGCCCGGCCAACTACCTGTCGCTGCTGGTCAACCGCGCACGCATGGAAGGTTTCGTGGTCATGGACCATGCGGAACACTTCGCCAAAGCCGGGATGGAAATGGCCGGCTGGCTGGCACAGGGCAAGCTGAAGAGCAAAGAGCACATCGTCGAGGGCCTGGAGACTTTCCCCGAAACCCTGCAGATGCTGTTCAAGGGCGAAAACAGCGGCAAGCTGGTTCTGAAGGTATGAGGTGAAGGCGAGACCGCAAGGGGTGAGCCGTCGCTGATAATCCGCTGAACAACTCACGGATAACGCTGCCAAAACCACCAGAGGGCGCACTCTGGTGTAAGCTCGTGCGCTGTTGATCCGACCCATCGAGAGGCTTATGCGGGCTCCCTTCCGACGTTCTACCCTTGCAGCGCTGCGCGGTTTTGAATCCTCCGGCACGGCGATCACGATTCTGCCGAGTGCCGCCGATTACCGGCAGACGCTGCTGGCAAAGATTGCCGCCGCCACCCGGCGGATTTACATCGTTGCCCTGTACTTGCAGCAAGATGAAGCCGGCCAGGAAATTCTCGATGCGTTGTATGCCGCCAAGGCTGCGCGGCCGGCGCTGGACGTCGTGGTGCTGGTCGACTGGTTCCGCGCCCAACGCGGCCTGATCGGCGCGGGCAAACAGGCCGGGAACTCGGCGTGGTATCAGGCGCAGAACCTGGAACACGACCAGGAAGTGCCGGTGTATGGCGTGCCGGTGCAAACCCGCGAGCTGTTCGGCGTGCTGCACCTTAAGGGCTGCGTCATCGACGACTGCGTGATTTACAGCGGCGCCAGCATCAATAACGTCTATCTGCACAAGCTCGGCAAATACCGGCTCGATCGCTATCACCTGATCGACAGCAGAGGCCTGGCGGACTCGTTCCAGCGCCTGGTGCAGCAGGATATTCTGCCGTCTGACGCGGTGCATCGCCTCGACCTGCCCTCGCCGCCCAGCTCACGCAGCCTGCGCGGGGAGATTCGTCAGTTCCGTCAGCACCTCAAACGCGCCAGCTATGACGTCAACGACGGTGTGCGGGACAACGGTGGGTTCCGCGTCATTCCGCTGCTGGGCATCGGCAACAAGAACCCGCTGAGCAAAACCCTCTGCGACCTGATCGCCGCGACGAACGAGCAACTGACGCTGTGCACGCCGTACTTCAACATGCCGCTGGTGGTGAAGCGCGAGATCAACCGCGCGCTGAAGCGAGGCGTGAAGGTCGACATCATCATCGGCGACAAGACCGCCAACGACTTTTTCATTTCGCCGGAGGAGCCGTTCAAGGTGATCTCCGCGCTGCCGTATCTGTACGAGATCAGCCTGCGTCGCTTCATGCAGAAGCATCAGACGGCGATCGCCAAGCACCAGTTGAATATTCATTTGTGGAAAGACGGCGACAACACCTATCACCTCAAGGGCCTGTGGTCGGACGACCGCTACACCCTGCTGACCGGCAACAATCTGAACCCGCGGGCCTTTCAGCTGGACCTGGAAAACGCCGTGCTGATCGATGACCCCAAGGGCGAATGGCTGAAGCCACGCGCGCAAGAGATCGCGCTGCTGATGCGCGATACCCATCGGGTCGGCAAGTTCGACGAGCTCGACACCCTGAGCGAATACCCGGTCGGCGTGCGCACCTTCCTGCGCCGTGTCAGCCGGGTCCGCGTCGAGCGCCTGCTCTACCGGATTCTGTAAGCCCATGGGCAAAAGCACCGGCGTGCGCGCGCAACAGGCCGATCAGACCCGGGCGCGCATTCTCCAGGCGGCGATCACGGTGTTCACCCGCGACGGCTATTCCGGCGGGCGCATCGAGAAGATCTCCGCCGAAGCCGAGTCCAACGACCGGATGATTTATTACTATTTCGGCAGCAAGGAGAAGCTGTTCGTCAAGGTGCTTGAGCACACCTACGAGCAGTTCAACCGCGCCGAAAGCCTGCTCTCACTGGATCCGTCGACGCCAGTGGAGACGCTGCGCCAGTTGGTGGCGTTCGTCTGGGACTATTACGTCAGCCATCCGGAATTCGTTGCCATCCTCAGCATCGAGAACCTGCACAAGGGCAAGCACGCGCGCCAGTCCGGTGAGCTGCGACGCCTGTCAGGCGAAGCCGTCGGCGTGCTCAGACCGATCATCGAGGCCGGTCAGGCGCAGGGTCTGTTTCGGCAGGACCTCGACATCAAGCACGTGTATTTGATGATCGCGTCGCTGTGCTACTTCTATAACTCCAACCTGCACACCCTCAGCTCCTTCCTGGGTCAGGACATGGCCGCGGAGGGCGAGCGCACGGACTGGTTGGCGTTTATTCAGGACCTGGTGATGCGCGGGGTGGCGAAGGCCGCTCAGACGCCACACATCTAAACTGTGGGAGCGAGCTTGCTCGCGAAGGCGCCGGTACATCCGCTGAATATTCTGTGGCTGAGATACCGCTTTCGTGAGCAAGCTCACTCCCACAGGGGCCAGTACATCCGCCAGATATTTAGCGGTCGAAATGCAGTCTTCGTGAGCAAGCTCACTCCCACACGGACTTTATTCAGCACAGGTCCAGCGCAGTCCCTGAAGAGTAAGTAAATCCCTCAGGCTTACCCAATCAGTGCGTTCCGGGATTGGCTTTCAAATGCGCCACCTTCTCTGACAACCCCGTCCACTGCGGTTCATTCGGCGCAAATCGGCTGCGCAGGTACGCCGCCAGGTCGCTGATCTGGGTGTCTGACAGGCTGTCCTTGAAGCCCGGCATGTAACCCAGATCTGCCGTCGCCGGCCTGTCTATTCCCTGCTGAATCACTTTGATCAGATTGTCCGGCAACGCGCTGTGGACATTGGTGTTGGTTGCCAGCGAAGGGCTCACGCCAAACAGCTTCGGCCCCAGACCGTCGGCATGACACCCCTGGCACGAGCCTTCGAACACCCGCTGGCCATTGCTCAACGACTGGGGCGAAACGCTGGGCATCTCTGCCAGACGAGTCGCCGTCGCCGGACGGGCATCAGCGCTGCCGGACGCCGGCTCATTCAACGCCGCCAGATACACCGCAATCGCCCGCACATCGCTCTTCGGCAGTTTCGCCAGTTCCGAGACCACCGGCCCCATCGGTCCTGCGGCCACACCGTGGGCATCGGAATACCCGCTGCTCAGGTAGTTGAACAACTGATCCTCGGTCCACGGCGTTGGCGCCTTCGACAGGCTGTTGAGCGCCGGCGCTTCCCAGCCGTCCACCGTGCCGCCCGCAAGAAACGACGTGCCGCCCTTCTCCGCCCCCAGCAGATCCCGGGGTGAATGACACGCTGCGCAATGCCCCAATCCATTGACCAGATACTGACCGCGATTCCACTGCGCGCTTTGCTGGGGCTGCGTCTGCACCTCGCCTTTGCGCAGGTACAAGGCATTCCAACCGGCCATCAACGGTCGCACATTGAAGGGGAAGCGCATGTCATTGGCGGGCTGTACCTGTTTTACCGGCGTCTGCGACATCAGGTACGCGTACAGCGCCTGCATGTCGGCGTCTTCGATATTTCTGAAGGCGGTGTAGGGAAACGCCGGATAAAGGTGTTTGCCATCGCGACTGATGCCGTCACGCATCGCCCTTTCGAACGCCGGATAGGACCAGTTGCCGATGCCGGTCTCCGGGTCCGGGGTGATGTTGCTGCTGTATAAAGTGCCGAATGGCGTCTGCATCGCCAGCCCGCCGGCATTGCTGGCGCCATTCGGGGCGGTGTGGCAGACCGCGCAATCGCCGACCGCTGCCAGCAAACGCCCGCGCTCCAGGGTCGCCGACGACCAGGTGCCCGATGAAGGCGGCGTGATCGGCGCGATTTCCCCAAGCCAGGGTAATGCGGTCGCGGCCATGCCCAGCAGCGCACCGAACGCTGCGAACAACGAACCGAACAGCCATTTCGAACGTTTGGCTTTCGGCGATTGCGGGGGTTGGCTATTGGCCTGCGTGCCTGCGCTGTTCAGCGCGGCAAGAATGCGTTCCGCCGTGATCGGCAGCTCGCGAAAGCGAATCCCGGTAGCGTCATACACGGCATTGGCAATGGCCGCCGCGCTCGGCACCGACGCCGACTCACCGGCGCCCATGGGCGGCTCGGCTTGGCGCGGCATCATCATGACGTCGACTTTCGGCACTTCCGGGAACGTCAGAATCGGGTAGCCGCCCCACTCCTTGCTCGCCACCGTGGACTCCTCGAACGTCACCCGTTCCTTGAGCACGCGGCTGGTGGACTGAATGACGTTGCCGTGAATCTGATGCTGCACGCCCGCGGGGTTGACCATCATGCCGGCGTCGTGGCCGATCACCACCCGGGTCACCGAGACATCGCCGGTGTGCTTGTCGATCGCCACGTCCGCGACCCATGCCGCCCAGGCCGCGCCGAAGCCGGGAAACTTGCTGTGGATGTAGCGCGCGTAAGCAAAACCGCGCCCGCGCAAGACGCCGTCTTCTTGCGGGATCTGCATCGGTTGGGTGCGCGGCGCCCAGTCGGCCCGGGCGGCGGTGGCACGAACCAGTTCAGCAGCGCGCTCGTCGTGCAGATACCGAAGCCGGTACTCGACGGGGTCGACGCCGGCCGCGAAAGCCAACTCGTCGATGTAGGACTCGTGTGCAAAGGTATTGGGAAGCGCCGACACGCCGCGCATCCACGACGCCCGCACAATCGGCGCCATGTCGTGAATGGTGACGCGCATGTGCTCGATGTCGTAGGGCGGGATCGAGGTGCGATCGCCCATTTCGAACATCGTCGCCACCGGCTCCACGCGCCCGGTCAGCAGCAAGGCCAGGGTCGGCGAGTTGTTCGACGGGTAGCAGGTGCTGAAGTCATAACCGGCGATGCCGCCATCGGCATTAATCCCGCCGTCGACTTCCATCAATTGAGCGGTGCCTTTCGGCTCCCAGGCATGTTCCTGCTCACGGGTCAGTTGCACGCGCACCGGCCGGCCCACGGCGCGGGACAGCAACACCGCGTCGGCGCAAACGTCGTCAGCGCAGTTGCGCCCGTAACAACCCGCCGCTTCCATGCGGATGATGTCGATGCGCTCTTCCGGGTATTCCAGCAGCCAGGCCAGATCGGCACGCAGCATGTGAGGGTTCTGCGTGCCGGACCAGACCCGAATGCCATCTTCGCTGTAGTACGCCAGCCCGCACGAAGGTCCGATGGAGCCGTGAATCTGATAGGGCCACAGATAGGTTCGCGTCATCCGCTCGCTGGCCTGAGCCAACGCCTCTTCGACATTGCCCTGATCGAGCACCACGCGCTCAATGCTCGGGTTGTCGCGAATCGCCTGCTCGATGTTGCCCATGTCCGGCAACTGATGCTGCCACGGCTTCCAGGTGACCTTGAGCTCGCGCGCAGCCTTGGCCGCCTGCTCTTCACGCATCGCCACTATGCCGACGAAGTCGCGAATGACCACCACGCGGACGATGCCGGGAATGTGCGCGATCGAAGATTCGTCGACGTCCAGCAGGCTGGTGCCGACGAAGTCTCCCGTGTCGTAACCGGCGTAGGGCGGACGTACGACGCGGCCGTGGAGCATGTCCGGCAAACGCATGTCGTGCACGTAGGTCAATTCGCCAGTGGCCTTGCCCGGAATGTCCACGCGAGCGGCGCCCTGCCCCACCAGTTTGTAGTCCTCCAGCCGCTTGAGTGGCGCATTGCCGGAGATGCGCAACTCGACGCGCTGATCGACCAGCAGTTGGCCAAAGGTCAGTTCGCGACCGTCCTGCGCCTTGATCGCCCCGCTTTCAATCACCAACGAATCCACGCCGACCGCCCAGCGCTGTGCGGCCTGCTGCAGCAGGTACCGCCGGGCCTCGGCGGCGGCATTGCGCAGCGGAATGGCGGAAATCTGCAGCGTGGCGCTGGCGATGGTCGCGCCCTGATTCGGCGCACGCTCGGTGTCCCCCAGAATCATCGTCACCTGATCCATCTGCAGGTCCAGCTCTTCGGCGACGATCTGTGTCAGCGAGGTGCGGATGCCGGTGCCGAGGTCGACGTGGCCGTTGAAAGCGTAGACGCGGCTGTTCTGATCGATGGCGATGAACAGCCCCAGCTCCATGGGCCGGACCGTGGGCATGCCGCCTTTGGCCACCGGACCGGACGGCGGCAGGATGTCGTCGACGATCAACAGCACGCCGTTTTGGGCGAGCAATTCATCGCGCGTGGGCAAAGTCTGGGTCATTGGACGGGATCCGGGCTGGGCTGATGACGCGCGGCACGCATGACCGCGCGGAGGATTTCCAGGTGCGTGCCGCAGCGGCACAGGTTGGCCGACAGTTCGTTGCGGATCTGCGCTTCGGTGGGGTGCGGGTTGCGGTCGAGCAAGGCTTTGGCGGTCATGATCATGCCGTTCATGCAGTAGCCGCATTGCGCGGCCTGTTCGTCGATGAAGGCTTGCTGCACCGGGTGGGGGCGGTTTCGCGAGCCGATGCCTTCCAGCGTGGTGATCTCACGCCCTTGTGCGCCGGCAAGAGGAAACACGCAGGAACGTGCGGCGACCCCGTCGATGATCACCGTGCAGGCGCCGCACTCGCCCAGGCCGCAACCGTATTTGGGCCCATTGAGGTGCAGGTCGTTGCGCAGGATCAGTAACAGCGGCGTGTCAGGCATTGCCGTGACGCGTGTGGCCTGACCGTTGACGTTCAGGGTCACGGTCTTCTCCGCCGCCCGCTGCAGCTCGCTCGTGTCAGCCTTCATGTGTTACCCGCTGTAGCTTGCATTTGATGAAGTGATTACTTCATGAAACGAGAGCAGGAAGCATGCCAGCGAAGAAAAGGCTGTAGGACGTTGGAGTTTTGGCGGTGGGTTCAGTCGTTTCGACGTCGCGATTTGGCCGACTGAACATCGTCCATGTGGGAGTGAGCTTGCTCGCGAATGCAGTGGATCAGGCACATAAATGTCGCGGGCAGACCGAGTTCGCGGGCGCTCCTAAAAGGGTGCGTCAGCCGGCGTTATTCATCACCCTCGTCGATCAGTTTGCGCAGCAGAAACAGCACAGCCACGCGCTCGGCAGGATTGAGTTTGCTCAGGGTCAGCTCACTGATCTGCGCGGCGCGGGGCACGGTTTCCTGCACTAGATGCAGGCCACTGTCGGTCAGGCTGCAGATGACTTTGCGGCGATCCTGCGGGTCCGGCTCAAGGCTGATCAGGTCCCGGGCTTTCAGGCGATCGACGATGCCGCGAATGGTGGCCTGGTCCACGGCGGTGGCCTTGACCAGCTCGGTCTGGGAGCTGGGGCCGTGATCGCGCAGCGCGCACAACGTCACGAATTGCACTGCCGTGAGCTGCGAATCACCGACGTTCTGCTGGAAGATCGCCAGATGCCGCTGATAGGCCTTGCGCAGCAAATGGCCCACTTGCTCGGAGAAGGTGTAGGACGAGTTATTGTTGGAAGGGTTGTCAGTGGACACGGATGGCTCGTTCGGCAGGATCTGGGAAGTGGTGGCTACAGTAACGTTTGCGCGGGTTGAGGGGAATCTTCGGAACGAGCGTGTTTTATCGCGCCAGAGATGCGCGTATGGATAAGGCGATATCGACTGTAGGAGCGTGGCTTGTCCCGCGATCTGGCGCGCAGCGGCAGTGATATTGCCAACGCGGTACGTCAGTAAGAGCGCGATTGTCGGGTTTACGGCTGCTGCGCAGCCGATCGCGGGACAAGCCACGCGCCTACAGGTCCGCGGTGGGATGTATATCTGCCTCAGGCCTTTGAAGCCTCGGGGGCCACCACTTCGCCTGCCAGCACCACGGCCTGGTCGTCCAGATATATGTCACAACGGCGAAGCGGGATATCCAGGTGACACGGGGTTTTGCGGGTGCCGCCGACCTCGGTGTTCGGCCCCGTGGAGAACAGGAAATTGCCGTAGAACGCCCGGGCGTCCATGCACATGCCGTCGTTCTTGTCGTGCAGGCCCATGGCCGTCCATTGGGCGCGGGGTTGCAGGCCCCAGCCGATGTGGGAAATGCCGTAGACCTCCGGATCATTGAAGTACTTCAGGTATTCGCGCAGGTACTCCGCCTCGAATCCACCGTGAATCCCGGTGATAAACCCCTTGTCGATCTCCAGGGTGATCTGCTCGCGGGAATAGGTTTTGAACGGCAGCACAATGTCGCCCACATCAATGACCAGCGTGCCCTCGGCGGTCTCTTCATTGGGCCAGGAGAACAGAAAACCGCTGGGCCAGTGATCCCAACGGCCTGGCTCGTCGGCGAAACCGTATTCGGTGACGGACGGGTATTGCCCCAGTTGCGCACGGAAATCGCTGCCGGCGCGGGACTTCACCTGAATCGACCGCGCCGCCTTCAGCACCTGTTCGGCGGCCAGCACCCGCTCCTTGTCGGCCACTGTCGGCAGCATGCGCGCCAGCACTTCCGGGGGCTCCACCGCCAGCAGAATCCGCGTGCCGGTCTTGAGGATCTGCTCCTGCTCCGGCGAGTGCAGCAGCATCATCGTGTCGACGATCAGGTCAGCCGCCTCCAGGGCACGTTGCGCCGCGATGTTGCCGGTCAGCGCGGTGTCGCCGCAGTAGGCGGTCATGTCATTGCCCATGGCTTTGGGGTGATTAAACGACGGCAGCTCGACCGCATACACCTTCGCGCCAAGGCGTTGGGCGGCGTCCATCGCCGCGCGCACCGTGCGCCCATCGGAGTAGTGGCTCTTGAGCACCGCCACGCTCTGGGTCGCGTCCACTTTCGACAGTTTCAGCACGTGTTCGAACATCTGGGTCAATTCGCAATCGCTAACCGGCATCTCTTCTCTCCTCTCGGGGGATGACCGGTCGGATGCACCATTGCAAGGCGTCGCGCATCAGACCAGTGCATTTTTTAAAGCGTACACACTTATTTAAAGCGATAAGACATCAATCCGGACGCCGCTGCAATAGGCACGCCACTCTGTTACCTAACCACACAGATACCCGTATATATGGGTTACAGCGAGTGACATGTCTGTTTGCGACACCTCCGGCCGTTTCTGGAAATATCGGTTCACTTTTAAAAATATCAGCGTATACACTTTAAAACCCCAGCGACGCGACAGCCCTTCTTCGCCTCGCCGTCATCCAGAGCTCCTGTCATTCAGAGCTCATGAAACACAAAGGAATGCGCGCCATGCCAACCACGCAAAAAATCGCCATCGTCGGATCCGGTCTGGGGGGCGCTGCGGCTGCAACGCTGTTGCAGAAAGCCGGTTTCCACGTCGACATCTACGAGCAGGCCCCCGCGTTTTCACGCATCGGTGCCGGGATCCACATGGGCCCAAACATCATGAAAATCTTCCGGCGCATGGGCATCGAGCAACAGCTGAGCGACATGGGTTCGCACCCGGATTTCTGGTTCAGCCGCGACGGTGCGACCGGCGACTACCTGTCGCGCATCGCCCTGGGCGAGTTCTCCCTCAAAGAGTACGGCGCGGCCTACATCACCGTGCACCGCGGGGACTTGCATGCGCTGCAAATGTCGACGCTGGCGCCCGGCAGCGTGCATTTCAGCAAATGCCTGACCACGCTGGAGGAACGCGACAACGGCGTGCGCCTGAACTTTGCCGACGGCACCCACGCCGACGCGGACATCGTGATCGGCGCCGACGGCATCAATTCGAAGATCCGCGAAGAGCTGCTGGGCCATGAGAAACCGCTGTACAGCGGTTGGGTCGCCCACCGCGCGCTGATCCCCAGCGAGGTACTCACCAAGTACAACCTGGAGTTCGAGAACTGCGTGAAATGGTGGAGCG
The DNA here is from genome assembly GCF_041060465.1 of Pseudomonas sp. W2Oct36. NCBI lineage: Bacteria > Pseudomonadati > Pseudomonadota > Gammaproteobacteria > Pseudomonadales > Pseudomonadaceae > Pseudomonas > Pseudomonas sp. W2Oct36. The sequence goes on along the minus strand of NZ_JAUERW010000014.1, from coordinate 47,064 downwards.
AGGACCGTCACATGATGGTTTATCACACCACCGGCAAGCGCGATGAGTACTACTACGTCACCGGCGTGCCCCATGCGGCGTGGGATTTCGAGGGCAACTGGGTCGACAGCAGCCGGGACGAAATGTACGAAGCCTTCGCCGGCTACCACCCCACCGTGCAGGCCCTGATCGAGTCCACTGACAGCGTGACCAAGTGGCCGCTGCTCAACCGGAACCCGCTGCCCCTGTGGAGTCGCGGCCGCCTCGTTTTGCTCGGCGATGCCTGCCACCCGATGAAGCCGCACATGGCCCAGGGCGCCGGCATGGCCATTGAAGACGCCGCGATGCTCACCCGCTGCCTGCAGGAAACCGGCCTCAGCGACTACCGCACCGCGTTCCAGCTGTACGAAGCCAATCGCAAGGAACGCGCCTCTCGCGTGCAAGCGGTTTCCAACGCCAACACCTGGCTGCGCACCCAGGAAGATCCGGCCTGGGTCTACGGCTATGACTTGTACGGCCAGGCGCTGAAATCGGGGGTGGCGGCGTGAGCACATTCATTCATGGCGGCAACGTCCAGGCCAACGGTATCCGTCAGCATTACCTGCGCTACGGCGGCGACACGCATTCGGGCAAACCGGCGCTGATTCTGATTCCGGGCATCACCAGCCCGGCGATCACCTGGGGGTTCGTTGCCGAGCACCTGGGCCAGTTCTTCGACACCTATGTGCTGGATGCCAGGGGTCGCGGGCTTTCCTCCACCGGGCCGGATCTGGATTACAGCGTCGACACCTGCGCCGATGACATCGGTGCGTTCGCCGCGGCCATGGGCATCCACAGCTACCACCTGGCCGGTCATTCGATGGGCGCACGTTTTGCGGTACGGGCGTCGATTTGTTGTCCCCAAGGACTGAAAAGCCTGGTGCTGATCGATCCACCGGTGTCCGGTCCGGGGCGTCGAGAATACCCGGCGAAGTTGCCGTGGTACGTCGATTCGATCCGCCAGTCGCAACAGGGCATGAGCGCCGAGGACATGCGCACGTTCTGCCCGACCTGGACCGAGGAGCAGTTGCAGTTGCGTGCCGAGTGGCTGCACACCTGCTACGAACCGGCCATCGTCCGCGCCTTCAATGACTTCCATGACGTGGATTTCCATCGGGATCTGCCGAATCTTCCGGTCCCTGCCCTGCTCATCGTCGCTGAGCGTGGGGGTGTGATTCAGGCGGAAGATGAGGCCGAGATCCGACAGCTGCAACCGAACATTCTGATCGCGCGAGTGGAAAACGCCGGGCACATGATTCCGTGGGACAACCTGCCGGGATTTTTCGCCGCGTTCGGCGATTTCCTGGGCACGCCGCTTAACTAACGGTCCTGGCTTATAACGATGAACAGGAGAACCCAATGACCGATTCACAAAGCGCGGACGCCAACTATCAGGGCGTCTGGGGCAATCGCATCGGTTTTGGTGCGAAACCGGCCTTGCTGATGATCGACTTCATGCAGGGATACACCCAACCCGGTGCACCTTTATATGCGCCGGGCGTGGTCAGCGCCGCGGCCGAAAGCGTCGAGCTGCTGGCCTGCGCGCGGGAACACGGCATCCCGGTGGTGCACACCAATATCCGCTACCACCCCACGCATTTCGCGGACGGCGGCATGTGGGTGAGAAAAGCGCCGGTGATGAAGGACATGGTCGAAGGCAATCCGCTGGCCGCGTTCTGCGAGGCCGTGCAGCCATTGGCCGAAGAGGTCGTCATCAGTAAGCAGTACGCCAGTTCGTTCTTCGGCACCTCACTGGCATCAATGCTGCACGCCCAAGGCATCGATACCGTCGTGCTGGCCGGTTGCTCCACCAGCGGCTGTATCCGGGCGACTGCGGTGGATGCCGTGCAGCACGGTTTCCGGACCATCGTCGTGCGCGAATGCGTGGGCGACCGTCACCCCGATCCCCACGAAGCGAACCTGTTCGACATCGACAGCAAATACGGGGATGTGGTTGGCAAGCAGGAAGCCATTGAGCAGTTGCGGGCCGTGAGCTCCAAACGTTAAGCCGCAAGCTGCAAGCTGCAAGTGAAGCGCACGCGTTCCCCTCTTGCAGCTTGAAGCTTGTGGCTTGCCGCTGAAGTTCGCAGCCTGCCTCACCCATATCAGAACACCGCAAACACAGGCAAAATCAGCCGCCGCCGCGCTCACCGGTCGAAGAACCGCCAGGAGACACCCATGCCCTCTGCGAATGTAGAAACCTCCGCGAACTTAACCGTGGACCCGATCAAAGCGCTGTACACCAAGATCACCTGGAAGCTCATCCCCTTCCTGTGTTTCTGCTACCTGGCCGCGTACCTGGACCGCATCAACATCGGCTTCGCCAAGCTGCAGATGCTCGACCAGTTGCACTTCAGCGAGACCGCGTTCGGGCTCGGCGCCGGGCTGTTTTTCGTCGGTTATATCCTGTTCGAAGTGCCGAGCAACCTGGTGCTGGAAAAGGTCGGCGCGAAAATCTGGATCGCGCGGATCATGATCACCTGGGGCTTGCTGTCGTCCTGCACGCTGTTCGTCAGCACGCCGACGCAGTTCTACGTGCTGCGGTTTCTCCTCGGCGCCGCCGAAGCGGGCTTTCTGCCGGGGGTGCTGTTCTACCTGACCACCTGGTTCCCGACCTATCGCCGGGGTCGCATCATCGCGCTGTTCATGATCGGCCTGCCGCTTTCCAGCGTTATCGGCGGTCCGCTGTCAGGCTGGATCATGGGACATTTCGACCAGACCGCCGGACTACGGGGCTGGCAGTGGCTGTTCTTGATCGAGGGCATTCCCAGCGTGCTGCTGGGGGTGATGACGTTCTGGGCGCTGCCGAATAACCCGAAGGAAGCCAAATGGCTGAACGGCGCCGAGCAAACCTTGCTGGAAGGCGAACTGCGCCTGGACGATGCCGAGGGCAAGGACAGTAAGCACAGCTTTCGCGACGGGTTTTTCAATCTGAAAGTGTGGATGCTGGGCGGCATCGATTTCTCGATCTTGCTCAGCGCCTACGCCATGGGTTTCTGGATGCCGACGTTCATCAAGAACGCCGGGGTCACCGACACCTTCCACATCGGCGTGTTGACGGCATTGCCCAGCGTGGCGGCGCTGATCGGCATGCTGATGATCGGCGCCAGCTCCGACCGTCGTCGTGAACGTCGCTGGCACATCATCGTGCCGTTCTGGATCGGCGCCGTGGCCATGGCCGCCAGCCCGTTCTTCACCCATAACCTGGTCGCGACCGTCGCGCTGTTCGCCGTGGCGTCGGCCGCGATCATTGGCGCCGTGCCGGTGTTCTTCAGCCTGCCGGCCACATTCCTAAAAGGCCGGGCGGCCGCGACAGGGTTTGCGTTGGCCTGCTCGCTGGCGAACGTTGCGGGATTGGTGAGCAACTCGATGATGGGCATCGCCATCGACGTGACCGGCAGCAGCGCCGGGGCGTTGTGGTTCTTTGCCGGGTGCCTGATTCTGAGCAGTTTTCTGGTGGTGGCGTTGCCGGCGAGGCTGGTGAACAGATAATCAGATCTAAATCCTGTAGGAGCGTGGCTTGTCCCGCGATCGGCGACGCAGTCGTCGTGTATCCGGTAGATGCGGTGTATCAGGTGCAAAGGGCGTCTGACTTTACGACTGCTGCGCAGCCGATCGCGGGACAAGCCACGCTCCTACACTGCTAATCGCATTCATCCAATAACAACGGTGGAAACCGCTCATGCAGGCGTTTGTGAAAAGCTGTGCCCTGGCCCTGACGCTGGGACTGTCCGCGACCTCCTTGCAGGCGGCGGAAAAGGTGATCTTCGACACCGATTTCAACGTGCTCAACGACGACGGCCAGGCCTTCATCATGCTGGCGCAACTGCACGCGCAACAGCGCATCGATCTGCTGGGCATGACCCTTGTCAGTGGCAACGCGTGGGTCGATCAGGAGCAGGTCGATGCGCTGAAGGCGGTCGAGCGCATGGGCGTGGAAAAGGACATCGGCGTGTACTCCGGCGCGGCCTACCCGCTGCTGCACGACTTCGCCACCTATGAACAGGAAAAAGCCCTGTTCGGCGCAGGCTGGCCGGGGGCGTTCAAGACCCCGCGCCCGACCTCGGCCTCACAATTGGTTTCGCCGCCGGACGGGCTGGCTACGCACACTGCATTGCGCAGTAAATCCGCCGCGCAGTTCATCGTCGACAGCGTGAAGGAAAACCCTCACGAAGTGACCCTCCTGGCCGTTGGCCCATTGACCAACATCGCGCTGGCGATTCGCAGCGCGCCGGAAATCGTGCCGCTGATCAAACGCATCGTGTACATGGGCGGCGCTATCGAGATCCCCGGCAACACGACGCCAGCGGCGGAATTCAACTGGTGGTTCGACCCCGAGGCGGCAAAAATCGTCCTGCGCTCGCCCATCGAGCACGTGATTTTCCCCAATGATGTCTGCGAAAAGGTCATCTTCGACGCCTCGGTCTACACACGCATCGTCGCCAGCAAAGGCGTGATTCCGGACCTGTACAAAACGGTGCTTGGGCCTGAGTTCGACAAGGACCCGAACCATCACAGCTTCACCTGGGACAGCCTGCCCGCGCTGTACCTGGTGCATCCGGAACTGGTCACTGAGTCGAAAGACCTGTGGGTCGACGTCGACGCCCACTTCGGACCGGATTACGGCCGCTCCATGGGCTACAAGAAGGGCGCGCCCGTCGGCACGCAGAAGGCGAAAGTGGTGTACGCCGTGGACCAGCAGAAGTTTTGGGATGCGTACGTAGATCTGGTCACTCTGCCTGCGCCGGTCAAACGCTGATCGCCTCAGTTTGCGCCGATGATATGAAACGGCCCAACCGGCGGTAGGCAGCGTCAGCCGATCAGGGTAATCAGTTGCTGGCGCTGGGCATCGGTGAGCAAAGGCCCTCTGGCTGCCTCGGCGTTTTCCTTCATGTATTTCGGATTGCCCGTACCGGGAATCGCGCACGTCACCGCCGGGTGAGAGATCAAAAACTTCAGCGCCAGCTGCGCCCAGCTCCTGGCCTGCACTTCCCCCGCCCAGCCCGGCAGGGTTTTGTTGCGCAAGCGGCCGAGCAGACTGCCGCCACCAAAAGGCCGATTGCAGATCACCGCCACCCCGCGCTCACGACACAGCGGCAACAACCGCGCTTCGACGGCGCGATCGTCCAGGGCGTAATTGATCTGCAGGAAATCGAATGCCTCGGCCTTCAGCGCAGCTTCCACCTCGGCGTAGGCCGACGGGGTGTAGTGCGTCAGGCCGATGTAGCGAATGCGCCCTTGTTCTTTCCACTGGCGCAACGTCGGCAAGTGGGTTTTCCAGTCCAGCAGGTTGTGGATCTGCATGAGGTCGATGCGCTCAGTCCGCAGCAGCCGGAACGAGGCTTCCATCTGGGCGATGCCTTGGTCGCGTCCCCGGGTCCAGACCTTGGTCGCCAGAAAAGCCGGCGACGACGGCTGATGGATCGCCAGCAACTCGCCGGTGGTTTCCTCGGCGCGACCGTACATCGGCGAACTGTCGATCACCGTGCCGCCGGCGTGGAACAGCTGGTCCACCACGGAGGGCAGCAGTTTGTACGCGTCGCTGCCGGGCTCGGCATCGAACCCGCGATACGTGCCGAGGCCGATCATCGGCAATGCTTCGCCGCTGGATGGAATGTCTCGCGTGAGCATGTTCCGTTCTCCAGGTTGGCCGGGCGAAGGACCGGGTTGCGGGGCTTCGGATGCCTGCGCATGGCGACTGACGGCGTCAAACACCAGCGCCGCCGAGGCACCGGCTGCCAGGGTGAGCAGTCTTCTGCGGGTGAGCGGGTGTGGGTCGGTCACGGGCATCTCTCCGGGTCGGGCTGACGTGAACGCACAGTGATTGATCGACCCCACGCGGCCGGCCTCGGTTCAAGTCCGCAGGACCATCAGCGCCTGCACTGGCCGCTTCCCGGCTAAAGCCGGTCCCACTAAAAAGCAGCGCGTGCATCCAGAGGCACCCCGGCGGCGGCGTAGGACCGGCTTCAGCCGGGAAGCTCTTGATCTGCGCTGCGCTTTTGGTCTTCACAGTCTGCCGTCAGGCAGACGCGCTCGATCTCGCCGAATACCGCGACCATCGAAGCAAATAGCGGGAACGCTGCTCGGCCTGATGCGTCACAACTCCATCTTGAACACTGGAGGACACAAAATGAAAACCGTCATCACCCTGAACGAACTCGCCAACGCCGACCTTCGCCCCTACACCGAAATCTGGCTCACCTCGCCAACCGCCGTGCGCGAACCCCACCACACCGATGACGAACTGTGCCTGTGGCGCGCCAATCAAGTCTTCTCCCACGACATGCTCAGCGAAGGCACCCATGGCCAGAACGTGATGCCCGTCTGGCTCGTCGTCGACAACATTGATAACCCCGACCAAGTCCTGGAAGTCGAAACCCAAGTGCGTGAACGCCTGCTGACTGCCGGGCTTGAGGGAGAGTTTTATCCAGCGGAAGTGGGCGAAAGGATCGACGGGGTCAAGTGATTTAACGTCGCGGTGGCGACTTGCGCCGCAGCCTGACCAACCATATCGACGCCTGATCCGATGCCTCAAGCTGGCGGCGTTGCGCCCAGGCGTTTCCACATCGGTTTGGTCAGGCGCTGGGTGCGCTTGTAACCGGCCCACGGATCAGCCTTTAACTTGCGCAGCCGCTGCTGCAGATTGGCGACAGTCCACTGCGCCGAGGACTTCACCTCGGTCAGCTCGTCACGGCTGATCGGCACCGACACCGGCAACCCCGGGCGCGCCCTCGCTGAATAGGCCACCACGGTGCTGGCGCCGCGGCTGTTGCGCAGGTAATCGATGAAAATCTTGCCGACCCGGTTTTTCGGCCCGGACGTGGCGGTAAATCGGTCCGGCAACTCTCGCGACATGAATTGCGCCAGCGCCTTGGCGAAGGCTTTGACCGACTCCCAATCGGCCCGACGCGCCAGTGGCACGACGATGTGCATACCCTTGCCGCCACTGGTCTTGACGTACGCGTCCAGGCCCAGCTCATCAAGGGTCGACAGCGTCAGTTGTGTGGCTTCGATCATGCTGCGCCAAGGTAGCTGATCGTCTGGGTCGAGGTCGAGAACGAAGTGGTCCGGCAGCTCGATCTGATCATAGGTCGCGCCCCAGGTGTGCAGCTCGATGGTGCCCATCTGCGCCGCGCCGACCAGTGCTTTGACGCTGTCGATCTCCATCAACCGCGCGTGGCCGGGGTCGAGCTTGGGGTCTAGCTGCTTGATATTGGGGATCGCCATGCGCTCGGAATGCTTCTGGAAAAACTGCTCGCCTTCCACGCCCTCGGGGCAACGCAGCAGCGCCACGGGACGGTGGTCGAGGTGCGGCAAAATCCAGTCGGCCACCGACTCGTAATACTGCGCCAGCTCGATCTTGTGCAGGCCGCTCTGCGCATCAATCACCCGTTCGGGATGGCTGACCATCACGCCGGCCACTTCGATGCGGTCCTTGCCTGCGCGCTTACGGGTCGGCCTGGATTTCTCGGCGCCAGCATTGTCACCGGCCCCGGACTTCTTCGCGGGCGCTGAGGCCTTGGCGGCACGGGGCTTGAACGGCGCTTTGATGTCCTTCGGCGGTATCGGGTGCTCGTGGACCACTTCGCTGGCCGGCTTGTCGCTGCGCAACGAGACAAACGCCGAATGACGAATGATGCCGTCGCGGGTCCATTCGCCGAACTCGACTTCCGCCACCAAGGTCGGCTTTATCCAGTGCACGCCCCGGGCCTGGGCGCTCGTCACTTTTTTCTCCAGGGGCGATGTGTCCTGTTCCAGCGGCTTCATCTGCTCGAGCAAGTCGCCGAGCATCTGCTGATTGAATCCGGTGCCGACCCGACCGGCGTACACCAGACCTGCGCCCTCCTCGTTCACCGCCAACAGCAGCGCGCCAAAACCGTTGCGCGCGCCCTGGGGTTTAGTGAAGCCGACAATGACGAACTCCTGCCGTAACTTGCACTTGAGCTTGATCCAGTCGGCATTGCGACTGGACTGATACACGCTACCGGCACGCTTGCCAATGACGCCTTCGAGGGACATCAGACTGGCGCTCTCGATGATGTCGCGATGGCCTGCCGAGAAGGCTTCGGAGAACCGCAGCAGGCCTTTTTTCTGTCGCCCAAGGACTTTCTTCAGCGCCGCGCGACGGTCTTCGACGGGTGTCTCGCGCAGGTCTTCCCCGTTCAGGAAAGGCACGTCAAACAGGTAATAAATGATGTCCATGCTGCGGTCGATGTCGAACGCATTCTGCAACGCCTGAAAATCCGGTAACCCGGCGGCATTGAGGACCACGACTTCGCCGTCCAGCCAGGTGTTGTCCAGCTTCAGACCGCCAATGGCCTTGGCCTGCAGCGGCAGGCGCTCGGTCCAGTCGTTGCCGTTGCGGGTGAAGAACTTCACCTCGCCATCGATGATGCGGGTCAGGATCCGGTAACCGTCGTACTTGATTTCGTAAAGCCATTTGCCTTCGGGGGGCGCGTCCATCAGCGTCGCCAACTGCGGCGAGAGCTTGGCCGGCACGCCTTTCTGTTTGGGCGACGGTGCTCTGGCTTTCTTTTCCACTGGCTTTTTTGCGGGCTTCGTACTGGCCGAAGTTTTACTGGCGGGTTCAGGCGCCGCCGATTGACGTTTGGCGTTCTTGGCCGGGTTACGTCCCTCGCCCACCGTTGCGCCACTGACCACGCTCTCAGGTTTGTCGACGACGATGTCGTAGTCTTCGCCCGCGCGCACGGCGTCGTCCTTTTCCTTGATCAACAGCCACTGCTCCTTGTCGCTGTTGCCCGGCAAACGGGTCCGTACCAGCGCCCAGTCACCGGTGAGTTTTTCGCCGATCAGGGTGAATTTGAGCTTGCCCGCCTTGTAGGTTTCCTGCGGGTCGCCGTGGGGCTGCCAGATGCCGCGATCCCAGACGATCACGTCGCCGGCGCCGTATTCGCCCTCGGGAATGCTGCCCTCAAAGCTGCCGTAGTCCAGCGGGTGGTCTTCAACGTGCACCGCCAGGCGCTTGTTTTTCGGGTCCAGACTCGGCCCCTTCGGCACCGCCCAGCTTTTCAGCGTGCCCTCCAGCTCAAGGCGAAAGTCGTAATGCAGATTGCGCGCATCGTGCTTGTGAATGACGAAACTCAGCGCCTTGCCTTTCTTGCTTCTTGCCTTGCCCTCGCCTTCGGCCGGCTCGGACGTGACATCGAAGTTGCGCTTGCGGGTGTATTCACTCACAGGTTTTGCCATGACGATGAACCTCTGCGCATTGGAACGCTGCATCTTTTAACGCTACAACACGACTCGCGTTCAAGAAGCCTTGGTGGTCTTCTTCCGGGGCGGTGCACGGCGCTTTGCCGGCGCATCGTCCTTGGACTCGGCTTTGCTTTTGCTGGCCGGTTTGGCTTTTGCAGGTGCCTTGGCTGCGCCGCTGCGACCGCCCAGACTGCGTTTGAGCAGCTCGGTCAGGTCGATGACATCAGCCGACTTGCGCTCGGTGTCGCCGGCGTCAGTCTCGACGTTCTCGATCTTGCCTTCGCGGGCCTTGGTTTCCACCAGCGACATGATCTGATCCTGGAAGGTGTCGCGGTACTCGTCGGCGTCCGGCGTCCACTCGGTGCTCATGTCCTTGATCAGGCGCTTGGCCATGTCCAGTTCGCTCTTGCTGAGCTTGACGTCGGTGGCTTCCTTGGGGAGTTCGAGGCTGTCCAGCCCGCGCACTTCCGAAGGCCAGCGCAGCAGCACGAGCACGATTGCCGATTCCAGCGGCATCACCGCCGCCAGGTGCTGACTGGTGCGAATCACCACATGGGCCAGCGCCACCTTGCCGGTGTCGACCAGCGACTGGCGCAACAGCGCGTAAACCTTTTCGCCGCGCTTGTCGGGGGCCAGGAAATAAGGCGTGTCGATGTGCTGGAGCGGAATCTGATCGCTGTCGACGAAACCGAAAATGTCGATGGTCTGGGTCGATTTCGGGTGCGCCGAGCGAATCTCGTCCTCGCTGATGACGACGTATCGCCCCTTCTCGTACTGCACGCCCTTGACGATGTTTTCTTTATTGATCTCCTTGCCGGAGACCTTGTTGATGCGCTTGTAACCGACCGGGTCCATGCTGCGCTTGTCCAGCCAGTCGAAATCGACACCTTGCCGGGACGTCGCCGACACCAGCGCCACAGGAATATGCACCAGCCCAAAACTGATCGCGCCTTTCCAGATTGCCCGAGGCATAGTTTGTATTTCCGATGGGGTGTGAGGGGGTATGTGTAAGCAGTGACCGGAGCGCACGCGGAAAAGTTTCGGCCGAACGACCGGAGCGTCACTCTTATCAGGGGCTGCCCGGCTTACGGGCGGTCATGGGCTCGGGGCGCAAGCCGCGCTGATCAACGCTGCCCGATTGCCCAGCGGCCCCTTCTTAACGCAATGAAAAAGCGTTAACCTCGCGCCACTCTATTCTGCACGCCGTACCAGAGCCGTCTCTGTCAGGCCTGCGACCTCACCGGTATCCCCATGACCTCCAGTTCCCCCGCAATCCACGGCGCCACGATAACCAAGGGCCTGGCGATGCTGTTCGCCTTCTGCTGCGGCGCGATCGTTGCCAACCTGTATTACGCCCAGCCCATCATTGGCCTGATTGCGCCGGACATCGGGCTGTCCGGCACCCTGGCCAGCTTCATCGTGTCGATCACCCAGATCGGCTACGCCCTCGGCCTGTTCTTCCTCGTGCCGCTGGGCGACTTGCTGGAAAACCGTCGCCTGATGATCGTCACCACCGGCGTCGCCATTCTCAGTCTGCTCAGCGCCGCGTTCGCGCAAACGCCCAATCTGTTCCTGATCGCCTCGCTGCTGGTGGGTTTCAGCTCGGTGGCGGTGCAGATTCTGGTGCCACTGGCCGCCAACCTGGCGCCGGAAGAAACACGCGGGCGCGTGGTCGGCAGCATCATGGGCGGCCTGCTGCTGGGGATTCTGCTGGCCAGGCCCGCTGCCAGTCTGATCGCCGACCACTTCGGCTGGCGCGCGGTGTTCGGCACGGCGGCCGCGGTGATGCTGCTGATCAGCGTGGTGCTGGCAACCACCATTCCCAAACATCAGCCGACGCACACTGCCACCTATGGCCAGTTGCTCAAATCGTTATGGACCCTGCTGCGCAAACAGCCGGTCCTGCAACAGCGCGCGTTCTATCAGGCCTGCATGTTTGCCACCTTCAGCCTGTTCTGGACCGCCGCGCCGCTGGAACTGGCACGCAATCACGGCCTGTCGCAAAGCCAGATCGCCCTCTTCGCCCTGGTCGGCGCCATTGGCGCTATCGCCGCCCCCATCGCCGGCCGCCTGGCCGATGCCGGACACACCCGGGTCGCCAGCCTGTGCGCGATGCTATTCGCCGCACTGAGCTTCCTGCCGAGCCTGATCGAACCGGCATACGCCGTGATTGGCATGGCAGTGACCGGGGTCATTCTCGATTTCTGCGTGCAGATGAACATGGTCCTCGGCCAGCGTGCGGTCTACGCCCTCGACGCCAAAAGCCGCAGCCGGCTCAATGCGCTGTATATGACCAGCATCTTCATCGGCGGCGCGATCGGTTCGGTGGTGGCGAGCGCGCTGTATGACCATGGTGGCTGGGTCTGGATTGTGATCGTGGGGAGCGTGTTTCCGGTGTTGGCGTTGTTGGGTTTTTTGAGGAACTCACGGCCATGAAGAACGGAGCACGGCACGCGCAGGATGCTAAGACCAAAGGCGTGAGGCGCTGCTCGCCGCCCAAGAAAAAACCGCCGATTCGGCGGTTTTCTTGTGAAGGTTCAGCCCCTGAACCCAGCCATGGGGCCAGTGGGTTCAAGGTCTCTGCCGATCTCCAGCGCTAAGCGCAGAAAGTGCAATTGAGCCTGAGCATATTCCGCAGCGCGCCTGTGCGCTTTGGCACTGAATTCCGTCATTTCCCGAATCTTGGCCTTGCGTTTTTTGATGTTCATAACGTGCCCTCTCGCCATACATCCATAGCGCAGATTATGGCGGTAGCGCCGCGCCTCTGTGCGGTAACTATTTATTTATAGCGAATGCATTTTTCGCGACCACATCACACATCAACCGCAACGCGGCTCTCTGCACGCTTGGCTCCCCGGCTAATCAGCCCCCTTGACCCTCAACTCGCGTTCCAGCCAGCGTTTCAAATCCGCCACCTCAGCCGTTGTAATCGTATGCCCTGCCCCGGCGTAGGAATGAAATTCCGGAACGATCAGCAGATTCTCCAGCACGGCTTTGGCATCCGTCGCGCCAGAGTAAGCCACGCGGGTGTCGGCCGAGCCGTGGCCAATGAACACTTTCAGCGATTTCAAGCGCTCATCAGGTTTCAAACGTGAATGGAGGGACGCGAGAATCTTGCCGCTCAAGGGTGCGATGCCGTGAACCAGTTCCGGGTATTGCAGGCCGATCTGGTAGCTCATCATCGCGCCCTGGCTGAAGCCGACCAGGATCACTTTATCGGGCTGGGTCTGATATTTCTCGGTGGCCTGTTCGATAAAGGTCCGCAGCAGATCGGTGCTTTTGTCGACGTCGCTGGTCACGCCTTCGTATTCGGCCTGATCGGTGTCTTGGGTGAACCACTTGTAGCCGCCGCCGTCGACTTCCTGCGGCGCACGCACGGAGAGGTAGGTGTAGCTCGGGGAGAGCTCGTTTTTGATATCGAGCAAGTCGCGCTCGTCGCTGCCGTAGCCGTGCAGGAAAATGATCAGGGGTTTGTCTTTGGATTCAGCGGGCGCCGCTGCCACGTACGGCAGCGCAAGATCGGTGAGCAGCGCAGGTTCTGCGTCGGCCATGCCAGTGAACATGCACAGCAGCGCGGCGAAAAATTTCATCATGGGGGTGAGCCTTTTTTGCGAAAAACGTCGGGCTCATCATACGCAGCATGTCGCGAATGTCAGCCCGTGAGTGTTCGATCAGAGCTGTCGGCGGGCTGTATGGGAGCGGGTTTTCATCTTGGCCGGGGATGGCAATACGTTCAGGCTCGAAGTACAACGGAACGGCCGAATACCCGCTGCGGTCTAGGGATAAGCACATCAGCCCGTCGCCGAACCAAGGAGCACCCGTGAATATTTTTGAAGCCCTGAGAGAAAGTCATGACCGGCAACGCGGCTATGCCGATGCCTTGATCCAAACCCATGGCGACAGCAAAGAACGCGTCGAAGCCTACAAACAGCTGAAAGCGGAGCTGCAGGCCCATGAAACCGCCGAAGAGCGCTTCTTTTATATCCCGTTGATGCAGTTCGACAACGGCATCGACCTCAGCCGCCATGCCATTTCCGAGCACCATGAAATGGACGAAATGATGGAAGAACTCGACGAGACCGATATGTCCAGCCCCTCATGGCTGGCCACGGCCAAGAAGCTGTCGGAGAAAGTCCACCACCACCTCAAGGAAGAAGAGCAGAAGTTCTTCCAGTCGGCGGGTAAGCTGCTGGACGACAAGCAGAAAGAGTCGCTGGCCAGTGAGTATCAGAAGGAGTACGAGGAGCAACTGGCTGAAGCCTGAGCCGCTCTGGATGCTGAAAGCCCCGATTCTTCGGGGCTTTTTTTTGGCTGCGTTTTCTGCCGCGTGTTCTTGTTCGCGATGCGGTGTTTCTGGTGAAGACCGGCTGGGTGCTGTCTTGGCGGTGTGCGCAGGAAGTTGCGCACCCGTTTGTTGGAAATGGGGCGATTGACCGGCGGGAGGCCACGTCGTTTGTGGCGTGCAGGCGAGTGAGCAAGAAGTTGCACAGGGGTGCGCAACTTCTTGCGCACTATTTCTTTGTCTTTAGGTGCGGCGTTCACTAATACCTGCTTTTTCCTCTCTTAAGTCATTGATCTTAATTGGCTAATTCGTGGCTGGCACAGCCCTTGATATCTCCGTGGCCCCCGACTCGGCAAACACGCCCGCCGGGTGGGTTTTTGAGCACGGAGAGCATCCTTGGCGACCCCCTTAAATCTGCCCGTTGGTGGTGAGAAACGCGAACCCCAAGTGGCGATCGTTCCGCTTGATCAGATTCAGCTAGAAGACGTTGGCGCCGGTGCGGCCAACGTTGACGCCTGGCTGCAGGAGATCAGTGGCGGGGTTGTCACGCTCGAGCGAATCAAAAGCGCGGCCGGGTTTCTGCCGGTGGTGGGCAACGTCATGGCGCTGGTTGATGCGCTGAATGACATCGCCACCCTCTCGAAAAGTCCGGAGCGTGAGCTTCTGGATTGGGTAAGCCTCGGCATTAATCTGATCGGGATGATGCCAATCCCGCCCACCATGGCAGCAGCGCGGATGAGCCTTCGTCCGATGCTGTTTCTGGTGCGTCAGGAAATGCGTCGGTCGGGCAAGGTTGTGTTGGGCGATGCGCTGATCGAGATTCTGATCGGGCACCTCAATGCCACCATTGTCGGGACCCTTGATGACTTTGTGCGTCAGGCGCAGGGCAAGCTTCCCGGGATTCTCGATGGCGCCGTGGCACTGGGCGAAAGCGTGTTTATCGAGATCGCCGTTGGCCTTGAGAAGGTGGCCAAGGTTGCCCACGGCGCGAGGAAGGTCGTCGGCAAGCTTGACGCCGAAAGCAATCTAAATGAAGCGGTACACCTGATCAGCGTCTCCCGCGATCAGTGGGCGTACGACCACAAAGCTTCGATTGGCAACATGTTCGCTGCGGTTGCCGAACTCTACATCGCCGCAGGCAAAGACAAGGTCAATGACGTTGTCGAGACTCTGCTGCCCGAGGCGCTGGAAACCAAAGTCCAAGGTCACGCCGACTCGTTGCGTGCTATGGGCAAAGACCTCAGGACTCAGATAAATCGTCTGGCGGATCCAGAGGTTCAGAACTCCATCGGTTCGTTGCTGCAGACACTGGCCGGCGCGGTTGTCAGTTGGCGTTCGCGCAATGGGCATGGGCAGTCTTTCAACATCAAGCCTGGCGTTACCAATCAGGCCAAGCGCCAGGCGGGTGAAGGCAAGCTGGAGGCTGTTCAGCATGAGCGGCCTGCGAAGGGGCGGCCTAACGAGCGGAAGAAATGTGCGTGCCCGTGTCCTTGTGAGTGTGCGTGTGCGGCGACGCGGAACAGCATCAGTTTTGCGATGGGCTCGGAGTCGGTCAGTCACACCGATTTCAGGCTGCCGGGGCCGTTTCCCATTGAGTGGACTCGGACTTATTGCTCGAGTCTGGATGCCTACGATAAGGACGTTATCGGCGCACGCTGGATTACGCCGTTTACGACGCGCTTTGATCTCGTCGGCGATGGTTTGGTGTTTCATGACGCCGATGGGCGCAGTCATGAATTCCCTCTTCCCAAGCTAAAACTTTTTCACTTCAACGCCATTGAAAACCTGACCGTTAGCCGCGTCAGCAAGGACCGGTTGGTGCTGATGCGTGGCCTGGAACACAGGGAAACCTATGTTCGGCGGGGTGGTCGTTTTGTTCTGATCAACAAGGTTTTGCCCAACGGCGCTGGGGTGATGCTGCATTACGAGCATCGGCACGGTGATCAGATGGTTCTTTCCGAGTTGGTGACTTACTCGGAGAAAGATCTAAACAAAGTCCATCTTCGCCTGGGCATTTTGATCGATGATCAGGGGCGGCTAACCGGCCTTTGGGAAATACGTGACGGCGGCGTCAAACGCCAACTCTGCGCGTATCAGTACGATGATTTTGGTGACCTTGTTCTGGCCCAAGACGCGAACGGCTCGGCCTGGCGTTATCAGTATCAAAATCACCTGATCACTCGCTACACCGACCGCACCAATCGCGGTTTGAACCTGCAATGGCAAGGATCCGGCCCCGACGCGAAGGCCATCCGCGAATGGGCTGACGACGGCAGTTTTGACACGCGATTGGCGTGGGATGAAAACATCCGTCTGACCTACGTTACTGACGCTTTGGGTCATGAAACCCGGCATTACTACGACAGCCTGGGTTACACCTATCGCATTTGCCACGCCGACGGGCGTTCCGAGTGGTTCTTCCGCGATGCGGCGAAGAACATCATCCGCCACGTACACACCGACGGCAGCACCGACCAGTATCGCTACGACAAGCTCAGCAATCTGACCGAACACACTCGCGCTGATCACAGCGTGATGAACTACGCCTACGACGACAAAAGCCATCTGATCAAGATCAGCGATGGCGAGGGTGGCTTGTGGAAACGGGACTATGACCTTCGCGGCAATTTGGTTGAAGCGATCGATCCGCTAGAGAACACAACCGAATACGCCTACAACTCGTTCGGCCTTCCTACAGCGATCAAGGATGCCAACGGGAATACCAAGGCGCTGGCCTACAACGACGCCGGACAACTGGTTAAGTACACCGACTGCTCGGGCAAGGTCAGTACGTGGGAGTACGACGAAAGCGGCCAGATGGATCGCTTCACCGATCCTGCTGGGCATAGCACGACGTACGAATACAAAGCCGGTCAGTTGGTCCTGATCAAGCATCCGGACAAAACCGAAGAACGCTTCAGCCGCGATGCAGAAGGTCGTTTGCTGGCCCACTCCGATGGCCTGGAACGTTGCACCACCTGGCGTTATAGCGCCGCCGGTTTTATCGCCGAACGCGTCGACGCTGCCGAGCAAACGTTGCGTTACCGCTGGGACAAACTTGGTCGTCTCGTTGCGCTGGAAAACGAAAACGAACGCCGCGCCCACTTTCACTACGACCCGGTCGGAAGACTTTTGGAAGAGCGCGGCTTCGACGGGCGCTCGACCCGCTATCAGTACGATCCCGAAACCGGACGCCTTGCCGAGACCATCAACGGCCAGCGCTCCATTGCTTTGACCTTCGACCCCATGGGCCGCCTGACCGAACGCCGCGCCACCCTCGGCGAACAGTCCCAGAGCGAAACCTTTGCCTACGACGGCAACGGCCATCTGGTCATGGCAACCAACGCCGTGAGTCGCTTGCAATGGTTTCACGACCCGGCTGGCAACCTGCTGCGAGAGCACCAGCACTACTCGAATCTGGATAAACCGCTGGTTGCCGTCTGGCAGCACGAGTACGACGCGCTCAATAATCGCATCGCGACCATTCGCCCCGACGGCCATCGCGTTAGCTGGCTGACCTATGGCAGTGGTCATCTGTTGGGGTTGAAACTTGATGAGCACGAACTGCTCAGTTACGAGCGCGATGACCTGCATCGCGAAGTCAGCCGTCACCAAGGCAATAACCTGCTGCAAACCCAGCAATGGGACCCGGCGGGACGCCTCCAGGAACAACTGTTGGGCCGAGCAGACGACAAATCCACGCTCATCAAACGCGCGTACACCTACGATGCCGCCGGCCAACTCACTGACATCAACGACAGTCGCCGCGGTCCTCTCGCTTATAAATATGATCCCGTTAGCCGCCTGCTCAGCGCCACCAGCCGCCTCGGCATCGAAAATTTCGCCTTCGACCCCGCGAGCAACCTGCTCAACAAAACCGCCGCGCCGGTCCGCCGCCCACTTGACCCCAAGCCGACTCAAAACAAACTCGTCGACAACCTGCTCCGCGACTACGTCGGCAACCACTACGAATACGACGAACGTGGGAACCAGACCGAGCGCTGGACTAATGGGCTGAGCAGTGAACTGCACTGGGATCTCTTTGATCGCCTCGCGCATTTCCGAGATCCGCGCCTCACCGTCGACTTCGGCTACGACCCACTCGGACGTCGCCTCTACAAACTCTCCAAGGCTCACTACCGACCGCGCCCCGAAGCCGGTACCGGCTGGAACGAAAACGAACACGCCCGTAAAGAGCGCGAGCTCGGCTGCGGCTTCACCCTGTATGGCTGGGACGGCGACAACCTGGCGTGGGAAAGCAGTCCTCCGCCATACGCCGGTGCCCTGGGACGAACCGTCCACTACATCCACGAGCCCGGCACCTTCGTGCCCGTGGCCCAAGCCATCCGGCACGAAACCATCCGACTCGTCAGCCAACCGACCTACAAAGGTCGCTACAACTTCAAAGAAGACCCGCTCTGGAACTGCAAGCCGGCCGTACTGCCCATCGACGCCCTCGCTTGGTACCAATGCGACCACCTCGGCACCCCGCAGGAAATCACCGACCAAAACGGCAACACCGCCTGGAGCGCGCAATACAAAGCGTGGGGGGAGGCGCAGGAACAGCGCTCTGAATTCGCCCAACAAATCTGCCTGACCAACCCGATCAGGTTCCAGGGCCAGTACCAGGACCACGAAACCGGCCTGCACTACAACCGGCATCGATACTATGATCCAAGGGTCGGGCGATTTATCAGCAAGGACCCGATTGGCTACAACGGTGGGCTAAACCTCTATTACTACGTGCCGAACCCGACGGGTTGGATAGACCCACTCGGTTTGCAAAAAGTTGTCGCAACGAACAGCCGTAGGAGCGCAATGAAGAAGGCGCAGCAACATGCCCAAGTCCCGCGAGTAGGTAGAGGAGGAAAGGACATTCCAATGGAACGACTCCACCCTAGTAGCCGTGGAGTAAATTGTGCCTGCCTAAAAAAACGAGGAATTGCCACGCTCGGTCGCGAAGTTGAAGAACAGCAGCTAGAGGTATTTGACCACCCAGATGGACATCCTGACTTGGTTGGGCCTGGACAACCGGAGCACCATGAAATGCCTCATGTCCACGCGACAAATAAAAAAGGTGAGGTGTTAATATTTACCTATCCGTCAGGCCGTAAAGGACACTGAGATGAAATACTATAAAATTATGTGCTTCAAAGCGGATTTCTCAGAGTTTAGAACTCAAGTGGATAATCTCATAACCGAAATGTCCGCGGGAAATCATGATGAGTTTGCGCTACTAATGGCAACTGACTTACAAAATAATGTTGGCTTCCATACCACACCTCATGGTAATGCCGCAATTCGCACGCTGGTTTCCAGATGCTATTCAGTTGATTTACAGCATTTAAGCGTCAAACGACCGCAGGCAGGGGACGTCGTGCGAATGTCTCGACTATTATTTCGGGAAAAGGATGGCAAGTTTGAATCATTGCTAAGCGAACATTCAAAATATGAAGCTGACCTAAAAAAATATAAAGTGATCTCAAGACACAGGCCTGCCGTGATGCCTACGATGTCAACACTTGCCGGCATGCTTAAGGACGAACGTTTGTCGATCACTGGGAAGGATTTATATGAAGCTTTAGACAAGACTTGCCACTATGTAATGCGGCGGGTGGTATCGGGCGAGCATGGCCGCGATGCATTTATCGTTTTCTCCTCGAATCTAGATTTCTTCTTCAGCGAATTCAAAGAGATAATTGCGGATCACGCGACAATTAAGTTTGTCAAAAGCACGCGCGAACTTATCTATTATTAACTTGAAGGGTTATTATAAAGGGGACAGACCCTTAAGCCCTATTGACGGTTCAGTGCACGACAAAGGTAGCGTAAAGTTAGAGGGGACGGACCCCTTTAACTTTTGACTCACGACCAGTAAATAATAACGGAATGCAATATGAACGTATTGGCATCATCATTTTTTGAGATTTTCATCCAGTTTTTAACGGGTGCAACACTAAGACATCCTGAGGTATTTGGACTCGAAAGTTTTTCACCAATCGAGCTTATTTCTCAAGACTTCGAGCTAGCAGGTAAAGTCGATGACTATCACTTTTTTGAGAAGCTTTACAATGTAAGCCACCACAATAGAAGTGTAGGTGTGGTGTTGAAGCCCTATTTTTTTCAGGACCAGCAGGTAGCTAGCGGCTTCAGAGTTTTAAAGGGAGTGAGGCTCACATCACTATTAAAAGAATATATCAGATATGGTCAACACCACCCTGAAGTTGCCAAACGCATGACATTCTATTTTTTTCATGACAATAAAGACGGCGCTATAATTTTTGATGATTCGCTGGCAGTGCGATTCAGCCATAGAAACCGGAGGGATGGGTATCAGGTCGTGACCCTGGAACGTGACTACGATGAAATAGGGGCATTAAAAAAAATCGCGACTGACGCTATAAAACTCACTATGGATTTTCACGAGCTTGAATTGACATCCTCTTCTCTGAGGAGAAGGTACCGGGGGGCGGCTTATCAGCAGGTCATCAAGGCGCTGATAGTTAACGGCAAGAAACCTTCTAGTCGAATGTTGTAGGGCCTTCCCTTCCGATGCTTAAATCCTAAATACGGGCAAGACGGGCAAGCATGATTACATCCGCTCTGGGTGTACCCACCCACTCCAAACGCAAAAAGCCCCGAATCATCGGGGCTTTTCCATCACGCCAGTGAGTTGATCCCCAGAATCAAGGATCAACCTGCGCCATCAACTCCACCACCGGCTCCGTCCGCTTCGCATACCGCTGAGCCACCACCGCGCACACCATCAGCTGAATCTGGTGAAACAGCATCAGGGGCAAGATCAGCAACCCAATCGTACTTCCCGCAAACAGCACCTGGGCCATCGGCACGCCGGTGGCCAGGCTTTTCTTCGAGCCGCAGAACAGGATGGTGATGCGGTCTTCCTGATTGAAGCCGAACAGCTTGGACAGCAGGGTCGCAGCCACGAGCACCAGTGTCAGCAGCAGGCAGCACACTCCCACCATCCCGGCCAGGTCCCAGATCGGTGTTTTCTGCCAGATGCCTTCGTTGACCGCTTCACTGAACGCGCCGTAGACCACCAGCAGGATCGAGCCTTGATCGACGAATTTCAGCCAGTTCTTGTTGCGTCCGACCCAGGCGCCAATCCAGCGCCGCATGATCTGGCCGGCAATGAACGGCAGCAGCAACTGCACGCTGATCTTGATGATCGCATCGAGGGTCGAGCCACCTTCGCCGTGAACGTTCAGCAACAGCGTGACCAGCAGCGGCGTCAGGAATATCCCGAACAGGCTGGAGGCCGCCGCGCTGCAGATCGCCGCCGGGATATTGCCGCGCGCCAGTGAGGTGAAGGCGATCGCCGACTGTACCGTCGCGGGCAGCGCACACAGGTACAGGATGCCCATGTACAGGTCCTTGCCAATCAGGGGCGACAGCACGGGTTTGAGTGCCAGACCGAGCAAGGGAAACAGGACGAATGTCAGCCCGAATACCAGCAGGTGCAGGCGCCAGTGCCCTGCCCCGGCGATGATCGATTCGCGGGACAGTTTGGCGCCGTGGAGAAAGAACAGCAGCGCAATGGCAATGTTGGTCAGCCAGCCGAAGCCAACGGCCACTTGCCCGGTGGCCGGCAGGAAGCTGGCGATGATCACCACGGTGATCAGCATGAGGGTGAAGTTGTCGGGGAGAAAGCGGGGGCGGGTCATCTGCGTCATCCGAAGGTGCCAGGAACATGCCCGTCACTTTAGCGCGCAATGCACGTGCCGACTAACGCCAATAAGTCGATCAATAGCGCCTAACGGACACCTCGGCCGATCTGGACCTACCGAGTACCTGTTCCCGGCTAAAGCCGGTCCCACTAGACGCAGGGGGAGCCGCTTGCCAGACGTTGTGTCGACAAGCGGATCAGCGATAACCCGGGTTATGTCAGGACAGTCCGCCCTGAATCACGCGCATCACGGTCACCCGACGCTGGCCCGGGTTGTCGGCGATGAGGCGGGACAATGCGGCTTGCCACTTCACTATGTCTTTCTCTTTCGAGAGCATCATCAGTTGTTCCCAGCCCATCGGCCCACGGGGGCCAGCCTGTGCAGCGGATATCTCGGGACTGTCTTCGCGTTTCAGGAGGTTTGCTGCAATTTCCGAGAGAGTACTCATGGCCGGCTCCTGGGCGTGCGCGTCGTGGCGCATGCCGATTCAAAACGAAAGGTGATGTCAGGAGTGCCTTCGCGCCAATTTTCGGTGATCAAGGCCGCCTGTAACAGGGCTGTAGCAAAGTTCAGACCAACAGAGGCCTGGCCGCCCCTCACTCATTTTCCCCTTCAAAACTGTCAGGGAAAGACCGGTTCAACCACCCCCAATGTGCCATCACGAACAAAGCGGTCTCGCTGAGCTTGCAACCCTCCTACCCCGCCTCATGTGTAACGCCAGCGTGTCACTTGATGGCAAATGTTTGTCGAATTTGTTACATATTTGAGAAATCTTGATACATTTTTAACTAAATCGCTGGACGATCGTCCCAACCCTGTGCCAATTTTTCCTCGCTTCATGCACCAAGCGAGTGATTGGATGACCTCGCACCTGAGGTCATTCGGTCGTTTTTTTTCACGCAGACAAGGATATGTCTGAATGTCGAAACTTAAACTCAATGCCCTCGGCGTCACGCCGCAGGGTCCAAGCTCTGCCTACAACCAGATCAACACGTTCAGCCACCAATACGATCGAGGCGGAAACCCGATCAACGGAAAACCGTCGTACACGGTGGACAAGGCAGCCGACTACATCTTGCGCGACCATGCCGCATGGGCAGACTCGAACAAGAGCGGCACCATCGAGTTGACCTATACCTTCCTGACCAGCCGACCCGCCGATTTCGATCGCACCCTGGGCACGTTCAGCGCCTTTTCGGCGCTGCAACAATCCCAGGCCAAGCTGTCGATGCAGTCCTGGGCCGATGTCGCGAAAGTCACCTTCACCCAAGCCAATTCCGGCGGTGACGGGCACATGACGTTCGGCAACTACAGCGGTGACAACGGCGGCGCGGCGTTTGCCTACCTCCCTGATAGCGGCTCGTATGCAGGTCAGTCCTGGTACATGATCAACAACGGCTATCAGGTCAACGCCAACCCTGGCACCAGCAACTACGGGCGCCAGACCCTGACCCACGAAATCGGCCATACCCTGGGCCTGTCGCACCCCGGCGATTACAACGCCGGCAACGGCAACCCGACCTATGCCGATGCCACCTATGCCCAGGACACTCGCGGCTACAGCGTGATGAGCTACTGGAGCGAAACCAACACCGGGCAGAACGCCAAAGGGGCTTACGCCTCGGCACCCTTGCTCGACGATATTGCCGCCGTACAAAAGCTGTACGGTGCCAATCTCGCGACACGTGCCGCAGACACCACCTACGGCTTCAACTCCACAGCAGATCGTGACTACTACTCGGCGACGTCCTCGTCGTCCAAGCTGGTGTTCGCGGTATGGGATGGCGGTGGCAAGGACACTCTGGACTTCTCCGGCTACACCAGCAGCCAGAAAATCAACCTCAACGAGGCTTCGTTTTCGGATGTCGGCGGCCTGGTGGGCAACGTGTCCATTGCCAAAGGTGTGGTCATCGAGAACGCCATCGGCGGCTCGGGCAATGACCTGATCATTGGCAACAGCGCAGCCAACGAACTCCGTGGTGGTGCCGGCAACGACATCATCTTCGGTGGCGGCGGTGCCGATAAACTGTGGGGTGGTACGGGCGCGGATACCTTTGTATTCGCGGCCAGCAGTGACTCACGGCCGTCGGCGCCGGACCAGCTCATGGACTTTGTCAGCGGTCAGGACAAAATCGATCTGTCGGCCATGCCGGAGTTTGCGACAAGCCACATCCCGCTGACGTTCGTCAGTGCGTTCAGCGGTACGGCAGGTCAGGCCATGCTGTCCCAGATCAGCACTGGCAGCACCTTGTCGATCGACCTCACGGGCGACCGTGCGGCCGATTTCATGGTGAACACCGTAGGCCAGGCCGCCACGACTGACATCGTGGTTTAAGCCTGAGGGGGCGGCGTGCGAGCGCCGTCCCCGCCTGACCCGGAGCAGATCAATGAATTGGAAGACCGCGGCGTGTCTGTTCACGACGCTTTTCACCTTAAGCGGAGCACCCCTCATGGCCAGCAGCCTACGTCTCGCGAGCCCCGCCGAACTGGCCGGTCCCTGGCAGTTTTACCCCAAGGACGATGCGCAGAAACCCTGCAAGTTGATTCTGCAGGAACAGGACGGGGGGCTCGCCGGAGATCTGGCCTGCGCCGGTCACTGGCTGGGCGGCACAGCGGCAACCTGGTACCCGACGCCTGATGGCATCGCGCTGGTCGACGACCACGACGAACTCCTGGTGCACATGGGTCGCCAGCGAGAAGGGTTCTACATGGCCCAACTGCCCGATGGCCGCACCCTTTTGCTGCAACGCGAACCCGCCAGCGCCACCCCACGCTCCTGACTCTTTTTCAAGGATGAACCCCCATGACCCAAGGCCGGCCAAGCCCCCTGCCGCGCGCGCCCATGTGGGCCACGCTCAAGGCCTATAAAGGCATCCTGCTCAGCATCGGCGCCTTCACCGCGCTGATCAACGTGTTAATGCTGGTGCCCTCGGTCTACATGCTGCAGGTTTACGACCGGGTGCTGTCATCGCAAAACGAAACCACACTGGCGATGCTGACCGTGATGGTGGTCGCCTTTTTCATGTTCATCGGGCTCATGGAAGCCATACGCAGCTTTGTGGTGATCCGTATCGGCAGCGATATGGAGCGGCGCCTCAACCTACAGGTGTACCAGGCGGCTTTCGAACGCAACCTCAGCCAGGGCGAAGGCAATGCCGCACAGGCGCTGGGCGATTTGACCCTGGTCCGGCAGTTCGCAACCGGCCCGGCATTGTTCGCCTTCTTCGATGCGCCGTGGTTCCCCATCTACCTGGCGGTGATCTTTCTGTTCAACCCCTGGCTGGGCGTGTTTGCCACGGTGGGTGCGCTGGCACTGATCGCCCTCGCCTGGCTGAATGAAACGCTGACCCGCAAGCCGCTGGCCCAGGCCGGGCACTTTTCCGTGGCATCGAGCCAGTTGTCCGGCAGCCACCTGAACAATGCCGAAGCGATCCAGGCCATGGGCATGCTGGTGCCGTTGCGCCAGCGCTGGTTCGCCTTGCACAGCCGTTTTCTGGAGCGGCAAAACCGCGCGAGCGACATCGGCGCGCTGATCGGTTCGTTCAGCAAATGCCTGCGTTTGTGCCTGCAATCGCTGGTGCTGGGGCTGGGTGCACTGCTGGTCATCGAAGGCCAGATGAGCGGCGGCATGATGATCGCCGGTTCCATCCTCATGGGTCGTGCGCTGGCCCCAATTGATCAGCTCATCGCGGTCTGGAAACAGTGGAGTTCCGCGCGGCTGGCCTGGCAGCGGCTCGACGCCCTGCTGATCGCCCATCCCGAGCGTCCAGCGCCCATGCCCCTGCCCGCTCCCACCGGCCATATCAGTGTCGAGCAAATCAGCGCCGCGCCACCGGGGCGGACCACCGTGACGCTGCAGCAACTGAGTTTCACCGTGAATGCCGGAGAAACCCTGGGTGTGCTGGGTGCATCCGGCTCCGGCAAATCAACCTTGGCCCGGGTGTTGATCGGGGTCTGGCAACCCCTGGCCGGGGTGGTGCGTCTGGACGGTGCAGAGCTGCACCGATGGGACCGCAACGCGCTGGGCGCCCATGTCGGTTATCTGCCCCAGGACATCGAACTGTTCAGCGGCAGCATCGCCGACAACATCGCACGCTTTACCGACGCCGATCCGCACCAGGTGGTGACCGCCGCACGACTGGCAGGGGTGCACGAAATGATCCTGCGTCTGCCCCAAGGCTATGACACGCAATTGGGCGACGGCGGCTCCGGGCTGTCCGGCGGTCAGAAGCAGCGCGTCGCGCTGGCCCGTGCGCTGTACGGCGAGCCGAAACTGGTGGTGCTCGACGAGCCCAACTCCAACCTCGACAGCAACGGCGAGGCCGCACTGGCCGCTGCCATCGCGCAGCTCAAGGCCCGCGGTTGCACGGTGATTCTGATTACCCATGGCTCAGCCGTACTGAATCAGGCAGACCGCCTGCTGGTGCTCAACGACGGACGTCTGCAATTGTTCGGTCCCGCGGGTGATGTCTTGAGGGCGCTCTCCGGAGCCCAGCCTGCGCCCGAAAGGCCGCATGGGATGCAAGGGGTCAGTACCAGTCGCCAGCTCGGCGCGCAGCAAGGAGGTCAGCGCCATGAATGAACACATCCTCAAACCCGAGCGCAGCGCACAGTTTTTCGTCAGCGCAGGCTGGTGGCTGGCCCTGCTCGGTGCCGGGAGCTTTTTCCTCTGGGCTGCACTTGCCCCGCTCGACCAAGGCATTGCAGTGCCTGGCACGGTGGTGGTCTCGGGCAAGCGCAAAGCGGTGCAATCGGTGGACAGCGGCGTGGTCAGTCGCATCCTGGTGCGCGAGGGCCAATTGGTGCATCAGGGCCAACCGCTGTTCCAGCTTGACCACACCCAGGTGCAGGCCGACGTGCAATCGTTGCGCGCCCAGTACGAACTGGCCCTGGCCAGCATTGCCAGGCTCCAGGCCGAGCGCGACGGCAGTGTGCAGGTGCGCTTTCCCGAGGCCCTGTTACAAAAATCGTCTGCACAGCTGCTCGGTGTGCTGGAAGGCCAGCGGCAGTTGTTCAGCAGCCGGCACCAGGCGTTTCAGCGATCCCAGGCAGGCATCCATGCAACCATCGAAGGTGGCATTGCCCAACTCGCCGGGATGCGCCAGGCGCGCAATGACCTTCAGGCCCAGGCCGAGTCGTTGCGCCAGCAGCTGGAGAACCTACGGCCGCTGGCCGAGCGCGGCTACATCGCCCGCAACCGCTTGATGGACTACGACCGGCAACTGTCCCAGGTGCAACGGGATCTGGCACAGAACACCGGCGACACAGGGCGGGTCGCTCAGCAGATCGAGCAATCGCGGCTGAGCCTGCAGCAAGGTGTCGAGGAGTACCAAAAGGAGGTGCGCGGGCAACTGGCCGATGCCGAGCTGAAAAGCATCACGCTAAGCCAGCAACTGGCTTCGGCACAATTCAGCCTGACCCACAGTGAAATCAACGCCCCGGCCGATGGCATCGCCGTGAACCTCTCGGTGCACACCGAAGGCGCGGTGGTGCATGCCGGTGAATCGCTGTTGGAAATCGTGCCCCAGGGCGAGGGCCTTGAGATCGAAGGCCACCTCCCGGTGAACATGGTCGACAAGGTGGCCGAACAGCTGCCGGTGGATGTGCTCTTCACCGCGTTCAATCAGAGCCGTACGCCCCGGGTGAACGCCACGGTGAGCCTGATTTCCGCCGACCAGTTACTCGACGAGCGCAGTGGCCAGCCCTATTACATCGTGCGCAGCACCGTCACCGACCAGGCGCTGGCCACACTCAAGGGCTTGGTGATCAAACCCGGCATGCCGGCGCAGATGTTCGTCCGCACCGGCGAGCGCTCTCTTCTCAATTACCTGTTCAAGCCTTTGATGGATCGCGCAGGCATGGCACTGACCGAGGAATAGGATGTTTCGGTACATGAAAATCTGGCTGGCAGCGCTGCTGTGGATCAGCGCCAACATGCAGGCCCAGGCAATGGGTTTGTTTGACGTTTATGAGCAGGCCTTGCGTAACGACCCGGTCTTTCTCGGCGCCATGAAGGAGCGTGACGCGGGGCTGGAGAATCGGAATATCGGCCGTGCCGGGCTGTTGCCTCAAGTGGCCTGGAATTACAACAAGGGACGCAACGACTCCAGGGCCACGTACAAAAGCGACGATCGCCCCAGCTCCCGCGAGGACCGTCACTACAACAGTTTCGGTTCAACCCTGAGCGTGCAGCAGCCGATCATCGACTACGAGGCCTACGCCAACTATCGCAAGGGCGTGGCACAGGCGTTGTTTGCCGACCAGGCCTTTCGAGGCAAGAGTCAGGAGTTGTTGGTGCGGGTGTTGTCTGCTTACAGCCAGGCGCTGTTCAGTCGCGACCAGATCGAGATTGCCGAGGCAAAGAAGAAAGCGTTCGAGCGGCAGTTCGAGCAAAACCGACAGATGTTCGATCAGGGCGAAGGCACCCGAACCGACATCCTGGAAGCCGAATCCCGTTACGAACTGGCCGGTGCCGAGGAAATCGAAGCGCAGAATGAGCAAGACGCTGCATTGCGTGAGCTGGGGGCCTTGATCGGCGTGGCCGAGGTGCGCATCGACGAACTGGCGCCCCTGCGGACGCCGTTCAACTTCCTGGCCCTGACGCCCACCACGTACGAGGCGTGGAATGCCATCGCCTTGAGTGAGAACGCCGACCTCGCCTCCCAGCGCCAGCTGCTGGAAGTCGCGCACCAGGAGGTGAAACGCAACGTCGCCGGGCATCTGCCCAAGCTCAACGCCTACGCCACGGTGCGCAGCATGGAATCCGACAGCGGCAACACCTACAACCAGCGTTACGACACCAACACCATTGGCCTTGAAATCAGCCTGCCGCTGTACGCCGGGGGTGGCGTCAGCGCCTCCAGCCGCCAGGCCAGTCGTAGCCTGGAGCAAGCGGAGTATGACCTTGAGGGCAAAACCCGTGAGACGCTGATCCAGTTGCGCCGCCAGTTCAACGCTTGCGCTACGGGCGTACGGAAGATTCGCGCTTACGACAAGGCGTTGGCGTCGGCGGAGGCATTGGTGGTGTCCACGCAATACAGCATCAAGGGCGGCGAGCGGGTCAACCTGGACGAACTGAATGCGCAACAACAGCTTTACAGCACCCGTCAGGACCTGGCGAAGACTCGATATGAGTACTTGATGGCCTGGATCAAGCTGCATTACTACGCCGGCACCTTGACCGCCGAGCAGCTGGCGCGGGTCGATGAGGCGTTTGGCGCGGGACGGCCGTATCGCTAAGCATCAGTGGCCGTACGGGTAACGTCCGGTTCACCTCAGCTGGCCACCAGAACGGCAGTTGTAACTGCATATGCATGACGCCTAAATGCGGTGAACTATGTTCCTTGGGAGTTGATCCCAAACCATGCGCACCCTGCGCGGCCCTGATGGGTCAGTTCATCTGCACAGCGTAAGCATCAGTAAAATAGGGAGCCGTCGTGAATACTACCGCCCATCTTGACTACCGAAGCCCGCCAGGCCCGCTACACGCGATCTTGCTTGCCGGCACCGTCCCGCTGTTTCTCGGCGCATTGCTGAGCGACATCACCTACTTTCAGACCTACCAGATTCAATGGAGCAACTTCGCCTCCTGGCTTATCGCCGGGGGGCTCGTGTTCTGCGGACTCGCCGTGCTGTTCGCGCTGGTCAATCTGATCCGGGCCGATCGCAAAGCCGGGCGCCCTGTGGTGTACCTCGTGTTGTTGGTGGTGACCTGGGCACTGGGACTCGTCAACGCCTTCGAACACGCCAAGGATGCCTTCGCCACCATGCCGTCGGGCCTCATTCTCTCCGCACTGACCACGCTGTTGATTGGCGTGACGGCGTGGCTGGGACTCACCAGCATCCGTTCGGGAGAAGGACAATGAGCCACTCGATCAAACTGACCGCGATCAGCATGGCGCTGCTGTTAAGCGGCTGCGGTGACGGAGGGGATGCCACCCAGGCCCTGGGGCCTGATCCGAAAATGCCGGCCCCCCAGCGCGGCCTTTTGCCCAACATGAAGATTGCAGAACCGGTCTTGTGGGACGATCAAAAGCCGACAGTCCCTGAGGGTTACAGCGTGACGGCCATCGCCGCCGACCTGCAGATTCCTCGCCAGACCCTCGTGCTGCCCAACGGCGATATTCTCGTGGCTGAAGGCCGTGGCGGAAGCGCCGCGAAGCTCAAACCCAAGGACGTCATCGCCGGCTATATCAAAGCTCAAGGCAACACCAAGGTCAAAGGCGGCAACCGCCTGACCTTGCTGCGCGATGCTGACGGTGACGGCGTCTACGAGACGAAGACGGTGTTCGCGGAGAACCTTAACGCGCCCTACGGCCTCGCGTTTGCCAACGGCAAACTGTACGTGGCCAACCAGGACGAACTGGTGCGTTTCGATTATGAAGAAGGCCAGACCAAAGCCGGCGGCCCGCCGATCAAAGTCACTGACCTTCCTGCTGAAATCAACCACCACTGGACCAAGTCACTGGCCGTCAGCGACGACGGGCGCACCTTGTACGTCGGCATCGGTTCGAACAGCAATGTCACCGAGCGCGGTATGGAGGTCGAACTCGACCGAGCGCGGGTCTGGCAAGTGGATGCCGAGACTGGGGCTCACAAGGCGTTCGCGACCGGCATCCGTAACCCGACGGCGCTGACCATCCAGCCGCAAACCGGGCAGTTATGGGCAGTCGTCAATGAACGCGATGAACTGGGCCCCGATCTGGTACCCGATTACCTGACCTCGGTTCGCGAAGGTGGATTTTATGGGTGGCCCTACAGCTATTGGGGTCAGAACGTCGACACGCGGGCCCAGCCGCAAAACCCGAAAATGGTCGCTGCCGCCATCAAACCCGACTACAGCCTCGGGTCCCACGCCGCTGCGCTGGGCGTGGATTTTTCCATCCCGGCGATGGGCGACAAGTACGCCGAAGGGGTGTTCATCGGCGAACACGGCAGTTGGAACCGGGAGAATCCGGTGGGCTACAAAGTTGTGTTCGTACCCTTCAGCAATGGCCGTCCGAACGGTGCGCCGATTGACTTCGCGACCGGCTTTCGGGGTGCCGACGGCAAAACCCGCGGCCGGCCAGTCGGCGTCACCGTGGACCCTCGCGGTGCACTGATAATCGCCGACGACCTGGCGAACACCGTGTGGCGGGTCACTCGCAATCGATGAAGCATGATTCCAGGCAGGGCAATCCTGCCTGGATATCTACAACATGAGGCCATCTTTTTTCACGAACTCTCGCATTGAGAAGAATGCGACGCGCGCCCGCCCCGCTCCCCCTTGGACTCACGCCAAAGATCAGGCCGGCAATTGCCCCTGACCGCTTTCGATGATTTTTGCGAAGTTCATGACGTTCTCGACGTACTTCGGATCGCCTATGCCGCCGGCGTCCGCGAGGTTGCCTTTGTTGACCTTGTCCGGGCCCGAGTTGTAGGCACGCAGTGCCGAATCCCAGTCACCGAACTCCTTCTTCTGGTCGCGCATGTACAGCGCGCCGGCCATGATGTTGTCGTGGGAGTTGTTGACGTCGGCGTTGCCGAGCTCTTTGGGGTTGTCTCGCTTGAGGGCGGCGAAGGTGTCGGCGTTGACCTGCATCACGCCGGCGTCAGTCTTGCCGTTGACGTTGGTGGTGTCCTGGCCCAACTGACCCCGTGACTCGGCCCAGATCTGCCCGGCCAGAATGCTCGGCGGCACGCCGGTGGCGCTTGAGGCCTCCATGATGTCCTTGCGGTAGTCTTCAAGCTGGGGCGGCAAGTGCAAATCCCCCGAGCCGCTGAGGGAGGTGTCGCTCGACACCGCGCCAGTGCTGGCGGCAGGCGAAGCGGCGGCTTGAGCAGCACCCGTGCCGGCACCTGCGCCTTCTGCACCACCGCCCGCCCCTTGCGCAGCGCCGCCCCCGCCGCCAGCCCCCTCGGTCGCGCCACCACCGCCTCCCCCGCCGCCGCCAGTCACCGCATTGTTCTGCGCAGCGGGATTACCGGTTTGATTGGGGTTGTTCTGCATCAGCATTTGCATCAACTGCAGGAGTAACGCCATGAGCTGCTGGGCAATGCCATTCTGATCCGCACCGCTGGCGAGGGGGTTGGCGGCGTCGGTTTTCGAGTCCTGGTTTCCAGGCGATCCGAAGTTGACCTGGGACTGCCCGGCATGGGCAAAGAGAATCGAGCTGGCGTCGAGGGCCTGACCGGCACCGCCGCCACCGCCCAGCGAATTACTCTGGCCAGGCTTGCCGCTCAGGGACGAAAAATCCGCGTGGGCGGCGGGATTGCTCAATGGCTGATTCTGGGAAATACCGATACTCATGATCACTTACCTCTTTCGGGTCAGGAAACATCAATGGGCTTTGGGGATGCCGAACTGATCGAGGACCGGGTCGACGTTGTGATCGAAGGCCTTCTGGGCTTTGTGCTTCTTGACGGCTTCGATGATGGCGGAGATGCCGAAACCCAGGGCCATGGCCGCGTCGGCGATCCAGCCGACCACCGGAATGGATGCGCCAATGGCCGCACCGGCCGCCAGGCCCGCTGCTTCACCCACGACCATGCCGGCAACGCGTCCGCCGACTTTCGCCGCCACCTCGCCCAGCCCCGCACGTCCGGCGGATTTGGCCACGGCGTCATAACCGGTCTTGGCGGCCGAAAGGCCTGACTTGGTACTGTCGTAAATCGTCTTGGCGGCATCGGTCTTGTCGCCGCGGGCGAGCATGTCCGAGACCGAGGCAAAGCCTGCTACCGAGCGCAGCGCTGAAGGCCCCATGTTTGAGGCCACTTGAGCCGCCATCGACGGCGCATGGTCTTTGTCGCCCTTGGCGTTTTCCAGCACCTTGCGACCACTCTTGGTGTCTTCCAGATGGTGGAAGGTCGAATCCACATAGCGCGATTGCTGGCTCTGCACGAAGGTGTTCGGCAGGACGCTGTCGTAGGCGGCCTTCTGCGCGTCGGCGGTCTGCAGCGCCTCTTCGCCATCGGCTTTCTTCTGATCGAGCAACTGCCTGACGGCGCCGCCTTCACTGAAGTTGCGCACGTACGAATCCTGAATCTTGCCCTGCAGATCAGGCCGCTGGCCGAGTACCTGCTGCTCGGTCGGCACGTTCGCGTCGTCGCCGAGCAGGTCTTTCTGCATCTGCAACTGCGCCGACAACCCGCCCAGGGCGCTGCTGTAATCGGCGTTCGGCTTGTCTTTTTTGGTGGCCTTGTCGGCCGTGCTCAGGTCCGCTTGCAGGGCCTCGCCACTGTTGACCCTCTGCATCTGCCGGGTGACGGCTTCCTGCAACGACGGCGTACTGTCGACCAGCGCCCGCGACTGCTGCGGTATCTGTTTGTCGAGAAATGCCTGCACGTCGGGATCGGCCTGTAATTGGCCGATCTTTTCGTTCAGCGCATCTTCGGTCTTGCCGGTCTTGCGCAGGTCCTGGCCGGCGACGACGCTCTGCTGGGTCTGTTGCAGCTTGACCATGACTGCGGCTTTCTGCTCGCCGCTGTAGGCCGATGGATTGTCGAAGACGTCTTTCCCCAGTTTGGAGATATCGACGTTGGCCACTGAGTTGAGCGTGGCCGCATCGCTGAGCACGCTGGCAAATTCGCCGCCGTTGGTGGGGGCCTGCTTCTTGATCCAGTCGCTGATGTTCTTGGCATTGAACAACTTGTCCGGGCTGTGAGCCGCCAGCGAGCGACCGCTCAGGCCACCCTGGTCGATCTGGGTGAGAAAACCGGGCTGCGACCAGGTTTTCGCTGCCTGCTTCAAGGGCCCGCCCAGGCCGGGGTTGTCGTTCTGAATCGCCTTGAGACCGTCGGCGCTGGTCAGGCCGTCGACCTTGGTTTTGCCGTCGGCGCCCAGCGCATGCTTGGGGTCGGCGGCTTTCGTCAGGGGTTCGTTGGCCCGCATCATCGCAGCGCTGCGGACCATTTCCAGGGATTGAGGGTCGGCGTCCGGATGGTCTTTCTGGTAGTTGGAGATGTCCTTGTCCGCGCTGTCGGCGGCTTTCTGCATGTTCTTGGCAAAGGCCTTGAGGTCGCCGTCGGTGATCTTGCCGTCCGCTTTGCCGCCGTGCTTGCCGGTATCGACCGCCGTTTTCAGCGACGGGTTGGCGTTGATGAAGTCCATGGCCTTGGCCGCGTCCGGGCCTTTTTCCGCGGCCATGCGTGCAGCGGCGATGGGCCGGTTCAGCTCTTTGGCGGCCTGATCGCGTTGATCCGCCGGCAGGTTGGCGACCATTGGCGCCCAACGCTCAAGCTCCTTGGGCGACGAGTATTTCGAGTCATCGAGAAACGCTGCTTCGGTGGATTTCGGCTCTTCGGCGGGTTTCGCCGCCTCGACGGGGGCTGCGGGTGCTGGGGCGTTGACTTGAGCCACGGGCTGGGGGTTGCCAGTGGCAACGGCACCGCCGGTGGGCGCGTTCTGCGCGGGTGCGTCGGGCGACGAGGTGGCGGACTCGGGCGACGATTGCGCCTGGCCCTTGAAGAGCTGAGTGAGCTGGTTCAGCAATGAAAGCAGCTGCTGTTCAGTGCTTTGAGCCTTGCCTGACGGGCTACCGCCGGCAAATGCACCGTTCGCCGGGGACGGCTGGGTCGAGGCGCCGAAGCGCACATTCGGATCGACCCCGCCCTTCAGCAACAGCGCCGATTTGGGGTCGGTCAGCGGCGATCCCAGGGCGGCATCGGCGCCGGCGGGTTGAGGGGCAACGCCGTTGTAGGGTGTGCTTGAGATACGCATGAAGTCGTCATCCGGGCATGAGGGATAGCGACTGTGTGGCTGATGCGCCGCGTCGGTTCCGATAAATGTTGCAGTTTGTTTCCCAACCACCGAGTGGGCAGCCAGTCTCACTGGATACGCGCAATGCTTTGCGTAGGACCGGCTTCAGCCGGGAAGAGGCCTGTGTGAACACCATCAACCCTGCGGCGTGGCGCCCGACGCCTTCCCGGCTGAAGCCAGTCCTACAAAGCCCGCGTTCCGTCAGTCCCGCTGGATGCACGCAATCTGCTTTAGTGGGACCGGCTTCAGCCGGGAAGACGCCTGCGTGAACACCATCAACCCTGCGGCGTGGTGCCCGACGCCTTTCCGGCTAAACCGGTCCTACAACTCGGCGGCGCCGCCAGTCTCACTGGATACGCGCAATGGTTTGCGTAGGACCGGCTTTAGCCGGGAACAGGCCTGTGTGAACACCATCAACCCTGCGGCGTGGCGCCCGACGCCTTCCCGGCTGAAGCCGGTCCCACAAAGTCCGCGTTCCGTCAGTCCCGCTGGATGCACGCGGTGCTTTGCGTAGGACCGGCTTTAGCCGGGAAGAGGCCTGTGTGAACACCATCAACCCTGCGGCGTGGCGCCCGACGCCTTCCCGGCTGAAGCCAGTCCCACAAAGTCCGCGTTCCGTCAGTCCCACTCGGCACTCAGCCAAACGGGTCCATCTGCCGCTTGAGTTGTTCCCTGGCCCGGGACAGGCGTGAGCGAACGGTGCCGATCGGCACGCCGAGGGACGACGCGGTTTCCTGATAATTGCCGTCCATTTCCAGCGACACCTCAATCACCCGCTGCATGTTCGACGGCAGCGTGCCGATCGCCCTGACGGCCTGCATCAACTGACGATGGCCGTCGACCTGATGGCCGATGTCGCCATGGCTATCGGGTTCGGAATGGGTGTGGTCTTCCCAGCTTTCCTGGTACGGCTGGCGATACATTTTGCGGAAGTGGTTGCGGATCAGGTTGAGCGCGATACCACACAGCCAGGTCTGGGGTTTGCTCGCGTGTTGAAACTTGTGTTCGCTGCGCAGCGCTTCCAGAAAGGTGCTCTGCAGAATGTCGTCGACATCTTCCGGGTTCATGACCCGCTTCTGAATGAAGCCGCGAATCATCTTGATCTGATCACTGGTCAGGTGACGTATCCCTTGGGCGGGACGGCGCACGGGGGAGTCAATGTCGAGAATCGCAAGGTTGGAAAACATCAGGGCTCTTCCTTGTTTTGAGTGTATTAGCCGTATAGCGATATGCGTGCCACCCCTCAAAAACCCATAAGCCATTGAATTTAGATGAATAAATAAATCTTCAGGCACAGCACTGTGCAAATCTTTGCGCGAACACGCTGTTTCTCGGACGAGATTTGGCACAGATCGGTCTGCTCCCACATCTGCGCACAAATAGATGGAACCGTTTGCCGCCGCGCTCCACTCAGGACCCATGACCAGGCCCCGAACCGAGCCATCCAGAGCCGACTTATGAAGATCGCCGCCCCCGTTGCCCCACAGGCATTGCAACCCCCTGCGATCACGCCGGCAAAAACGCAGGCGCCCGCGCCGCTGCATGTCAATCCGCCGAACGTCAACGGCACCTCGCCGCAACAGGTCGCGCGCTTCGCGTCGGCGCTGGTTCAGCAGAGCCGCAGCCTCAGCCAGCGGGAGCTGCTCGCCAGCGGCAACGCCCTGCAATCGCGGGCGGTGAAACTGGGCGAGCTGTATCAGCTGTTGATGGGCAGTCAGGACAAAGGCCTCGACGATGCCGCGCGTAACCTGCGCAAGCAGCTGCAAAAGCAGAACGCGTCGAGCCTCGCGCAGATTCTGAGTTACACAGACGGCGACCCGGCCAAGGCCCATGTGATGCTGCAAGCAGCGAGAAAGCAGGCCCAGGCCGACGGCGAAATGGGCGAACACGTGGTGCTGAGTCAGCAGCTCAAGCAACTGCGCCGTCAATACGGCAAACGCACCCGCGCGGGCATCAACAGCGCCAAGGCGTTTTCCCGGCCGACCTCGGAAAAGCGCCGCGGTGCCCTGCGCAACCTCTACAGCGTGGCGGTGGCCGGGCAGCAGAACATCACCGGGCTGATCGACGCGCTGATCAACGAGCAGGAAGAACCCGGCGAATTCGAGCTGAACCTGCGGGACATGCGCAGCGCCCTCGCCGACGATCTTTCATCGCTCACGCCGTCTACGTCGCCGCAGCAACTGCGCACCTTGATGCATGGCCTGAACACCGCCCGGCACGTCACCACCCTGCTGCGCAGTTGCGAGCATCTGCTGGGCCGCATGCGCAACAAGAACCCCGCGCTGCAAGTGGATGCAGCGGCCTTTCTCAAACACCTGCTGGCGCTGTCGGGCAAGGGCATGAACCTGGGCGAAACCCTGCAACTGACGCAACACATCGGCGGCAACCAGCTCAAGCATCAACTGGCGTTTCTCAACGGGCTGCGGCCCATGCTGCAACAGCTGCCGATTCTGCTCTGGCGCGACCTGAAAAGCCGCCAGAACGCCTTGGGCAACCTGCTCATTCTCATGGCCGAACTGACTCGGCAGGAACAGAACCAGCTCCAGGGGGGCCTCGCCTGATGGATCGTGTCATTAACCTGCTCAATTCGATCGCGCACGCCGCCATGCGCCGCTCGGAAATCGTCGGTGCGTTCGTGGTCATCGCCATCGTGTTCATGATGATCACGCCGCTGCCCACCGGGCTGGTGGACGTGCTGATCGCCATCAACATCTGCATCTCGTGCCTGTTGATCATGCTGGCGATGCACCTGCCGCGCCCGTTGGCGTTCTCGACGTTTCCGGCGGTGCTGCTGCTGACGACGATGTTTCGGCTGGCGCTGTCGATCTCCACCACGCGCCTGATCCTGCTCAACCAGGACGCCGGGCACATCGTCGAAGCGTTCGGCCAGTTCGTGGTCGGCGGCAACCTGGCGGTGGGCCTGGTGATCTTCCTGATCCTTACCGTGGTCAACTTTCTGGTGATCACCAAGGGGTCGGAGCGGGTGGCGGAAGTCGGCGCGCGGTTCACCCTCGACGCGATGCCAGGCAAGCAGATGTCCATCGACAGTGACCTGCGCGCCAACCTGATCAGCGTCCACGAAGCGCGCAAACGCCGCGCCGAACTGGGCAAGGAAAGCCAGCTGTTCGGCGCCATGGACGGGGCCATGAAGTTCGTCAACGGCGATGCCATCGCCAGCCTGATCATCGTCGCGATCAACATGATCGGCGGCATCGCCATCGGCGTGGTGCAGCACAACATGACCGCCGGCGACGCCTTGCAGGTCTACACCGTGCTGACCATCGGCGACGGCCTGATCGCGCAGATTCCGGCGCTGCTGATTTCGGTCACCTGCGGCATGATCATCACCCGCGTGCCCAGCGGTGAAAACGGCGTCGAAGCCAACATCGGCCGAGAGATCGCCGAGCAGATCACCAGCCAGCCCAAGGCGTGGATCATCGCGGCGGTGGCCATGCTGGGATTCGCCGCACTACCGGGCATGCCGACGGCGGTGTTCGTGGTCATCTCGATCATCTGCGGGGTCGGCGGCCTGCTCCAGCTGCACCGCGCCAAGCCCAAGGCCGAGCTTGCCCAGGCCGTGGCCGTCGCGCCGGAAATGAACGGCCGCGAAGACCTGCGCACCTTCTCTCCCAGCCGCCAGTTCGTGCTGCATTTTCACCCCAGCCAGAACCCGGCGCAGATCGAAGCGCTGGTCAGCGAAATCCGTCAGCGACGCAACCGGCTGGTGGTGCAATACGGCCTGACCCTGCCCTCCTTCATCATCGAAACCAGCGAGCTGCTGCCACCGGACGAGTTTCGTTTTTCGGTTTACGAAGTGCCGCTGCTTCGGGCCACGCTCAGCCAGACCCACGTCGCGGTGGACGCGCGCTCGGTAGAAGGCTTGCCGGAGTCGGCCTCGCTGGAATCGGCCGTGCACGGCAGCGTTGAGCGCGAAGAAGCTCAGTGGT
This sequence comes from Pseudomonas sp. W2Oct36, assembly GCF_041060465.1. Taxonomy (NCBI): domain Bacteria; kingdom Pseudomonadati; phylum Pseudomonadota; class Gammaproteobacteria; order Pseudomonadales; family Pseudomonadaceae; genus Pseudomonas; species Pseudomonas sp. W2Oct36. Next base: position 9,180 of record NZ_JAUERW010000014.1, on the reverse strand, counting down.
TGTGGCTGCCGACCGATTCGCCGCAATTGCAGCATGGGGACGTCGAGCGCATCGACGCGACCACGCTGATCATTGAGCGCATGGAACGCGCGCTGCAGTCGTGCGGGCCGCAGTTCATCGGCCTGCAGGAAACCAAGGCGATCCTCGGCTGGCTGGAATCGGAGCAGCCGGAGCTTGCCCAGGAAATGCAGCGCGTGCTGCCGCTGGCGCGCTTCTCGGCGGTGCTGCAACGCCTGGCCTCGGAGTGCGTGCCGCTGCGGGCGATCCGGGTGATCGCCGAAACCCTGATCGAGCACGGACAGCACGAGCGTGAAGTCACGGTGCTCGCCGACTACGTCCGCATCGCCCTGAAGTCGCAGATCTACCACCAGTACTCCGGCCCTGAGGGTTTGCTGGTCTGGGTCCTGACGCCGGAAAGCGAAGGCATTCTGCGCGACGGCCTGCGCCAGACCCAGACCGAAACCTTCTTCGCGCTGGACAACGAAACCAGCCAGCTGCTGGTGCAGCAGCTGCACATCGCCTTCCCCCTGCGCAGCGCCCAGCGCGCCGTGTTGCTGGTCGCCCAGGATTTGCGCAGCCCGCTGCGCACCCTGCTGCAGGAGGAGTTCTATCACGTGCCGGTGCTGTCGTTTGCCGAGATCAGCAACGCGGCGCAGGTCAAGGTGCTGGGGCGCTTCGACCTGGAAGACGACTTCGAGAGCGATCACGAAGACGACCCGCACGCGCTGGATAACGAGTACGCCGCTTGAGTGCCTGGAGAGCGTCACATGTTTGAATTACGCGTATTGACCGGCCTGCACCAGGGCGCCGCGCTGCCGCTGGTGGGTGAGCAATGGGGCATTGGCGCTGACGCCGATCAGGATCTGGCGCTGCACGATCCCGGCGTCGAACAGCTGCACTGCCGCCTGCAACGCCAGGGCGAAGACTGGCGGCTCGACGCGGCCGACGGCGCCGTGGCCGATGAAGAAGGCCACCTTCATGGGAGCACCCTGCTCACCCCCAACACCGCTTTTGTGCTGGGTTCGGTCTGGCTGTGCGTGTCCCCGGCCGAGGACCCCTGGCCTTCGCTGCCGGCGGTGATTCCTCAAGCGCAGTCCGAACAGACGGCACAGACCGAAGCGCCGGCCAGCGCGCCGCTGGAGAAGGTCGAGTCTCGCTCACGCTTCTTCAACCGCACCACCGGCGTGGTCATCGGCCTGTTGCTGGGCATTGCCGGCAGCGCCTGGAGCCTGAGCCGCAGCGCCGCACCCGCTTCGGAGCAACTGGCGATCAGCTCCCCTGCGCAGCAGCTCGCACAGCAGGCCAGGCCTTCGAGCGAGAAGAGCAAACCGACCGAAGCAGCCGCCAAAAAGCGCATCCGGCTGACCAGCATCCATGACGTCAAACGCCAGCTCAACACCATGCTCAGCGAACGACTGCTGAGCGACGTCACCGTGGAGCAGACGCCCGAGGGCCTGGCGTTGAGCGGCAATCTCAAGCCGGAATCGCAGCTGGTGTATCAGCGCATGCTGCAGCGTTTCAAGGACCGCTATGACACGCCGGTCGCGTTGATCGACAACGTCGCCGCCGGCACCAGTGGCCTGCCGTTCACCATCGTGCAGATCATGTCCGGGCCCCACGCCCACCTGGTCACGGCGGACGGTCGCCGGCTGTACGTCGGCGACGAACTGGCCGGGCTGCGCCTGACCCGCATCGATGACAACCGCATCCAGTTCGACGGCGACCGCCACTACGAGGTGAGCTGGTGAACGCGGCGCTGGATCAATGGAAATCCGCCCACCTTCAGCGCCTGAAGGGCTTTTCGGCGGTGAAAGTCAGCGGCCGTGTCAGTGCCGTCAGCGGCATTTTGCTGGAGTGCCAGATCCCCGCAGCCAAGGTCGGTGACCTGTGTGAAGTGAGCAAATCCGACGGCAGCACCATGCTCGCGGAAATCGTCGGTTTCACCCGCGACTGCACGTTGCTCAGTGCCCTCGGCACTCCGGACGGGATTCAGGTCGGCGCGCACATCCGGCCCCTGGGCATGGCCCACCGCATCGGCGTCGATGACCGTTTGCTGGGCAGCGTGCTCGACGGTTTCGGTCGCCCGCTGCTGGGGGATTCAGAAGGCGCATTCGCCGGGCCCGGTGATCGCCGCGTGACCCTGCCGGTGATCGCCGACGCCCTGCCGCCGACCCAGCGGCCGCGGATCAGCCGGGCATTGCCCACGGGCGTGCGCGCCATCGACAGCGCGATTCTGCTCGGCGAAGGCCAGCGCGTCGGCTTGTTCGCCGGCGCCGGTTGCGGCAAGACCACCTTGATGGCCGAACTGGCGCGCAACATGGACTGCGACGTCATCGTCTTCGGCCTGATCGGCGAGCGGGGCCGTGAGCTGCGCGAGTTTCTCGACCACGAACTGGACGCCACCTTGCGCGCACGCTCGGTGCTGGTCTGCGCCACCTCCGACCGTTCCAGCATGGAGCGCGCCCGCGCGGCCTTCACCGCCACCGCCATCGCTGAAGCCTTTCGCGAGCGCGGCCTGAAGGTGTTGTTGCTGCTCGACTCCCTGACCCGGTTCGCCCGGGCCCAGCGCGAGATCGGTATTGCCGCCGGCGAACCCCTCGGCCGTGGCGGCCTGCCGCCTTCGGTCTACACCCTGCTGCCGCGCCTGGTTGAACGGGCCGGCATGAGCGAAAAAGGCTCGATCACGGCGCTCTATACCGTGCTGATCGAACAGGATTCCATGAACGACCCGGTCGCCGACGAGGTGCGTTCGCTGCTCGACGGCCACATCGTGCTGTCGCGCAAACTGGCCGAGCGCGGGCATTACCCGGCCATCGACGTGCAGGCCAGCATCAGCCGGATCATCAGCAACGTCACCGGACGCGAGCACCAGCAGGCGAACAACCGGTTGCGTCGCTTGATGGCCGCGTACAAGCAGGTGGAAATGCTCCTGCGCCTGGGCGAATACCAGCCCGGCAGCGACCCGGTGACCGATTGCGCCGTGCGGCTGAACGAGCCGATCAACGCGTTTCTGCGCCAGGACCTGCGCGAACCGGTGCCGCTGCAAGAGACCCTGGCCGCACTGATGCAACTCACCTCGCAACTGCCGGAGTAGTCGCGTGGAAGAAGCGCTCGAAGTCGATCCGCAAACCCTCGCCATGGAGCAGGTCATCAGCGTGCTCACGCCTTTGCGTCAGCATCGCCAGGCCAGCGCCGAACGGGCGCAGCGGCAGGCGCAGAAAACCCTGGAGCAGATGCACGAACACCTGCAACAGACTCGCGATTCCTACGCGCAGGAACGCCATAACCAGCGTGAACGCCGGCAGGTATTGAGCAGCGCCCACGTCAACAAAGCAATGTCGCTGGACGACCTCGAACGCTGGCACGAGAAGGAAAACCGCATGCTCGACCGGCTCGCCTATATCCGCCAGGACATGGCTCGCCAGGCGTTGGGTATCGACGAACAGCAGCAGCGTCTGGCCCAGGCAAAAGACGCGGCGAAAGCGTCCCAACGCGCCGTGGAAAAACTTGCCTGCCTGGCCGAGGCCCTCAACGAACAAGGTGAATCGTCATGAACAGCCCGGTGCAACACCCGCCTCGCCCGCAACCGCAGCCCCGCGCTGAACCGCCCCGTACGCCCTCTCCGGCTTCCCCAAGTGAAACGCGCCAGCCGCAGCCCAACGTGCGTCGCGCCGATGCCGAACGCCTGCGCCGGCTGTGCGATGAATCCGCTTCGCCTGCGTCGTTGAGTGCGGACGGGATGTTTTTCTCCCAACTGCTGGTGCCGCCGGTGACGGAAGATCAAAGCGAATCGGGTTTCGCCGGCAGCAGTTTCAGCACGTTGTTCCCCGCTGAAGGCGTGCCGACGCAGCTCATCGACGAGCTCGCCCAACGCCTGCCCCAACAGCCGGACGGCCCGTTGAGCCTGACCTTGCTGATGCCCAATCTGGGCAAGGTGCAGGTCAACGCCAACAAGCGCGACAACCAGTGGAGCATCGAGCTGGGTTTCGCCCGACGGGGCGTGCTGAAACGCTTGCAGCCCCATCAACGCAACTGCGAAAGCGCGCTGGAACAGGCGCTGGGCTGTGACGTTGATCTGTCGTTGCACGAGGAGGCGGCAACATGAACCCGGATATAAATTCGGACGTGAGCAACGTGGACATGGCTGGATTGGACGTGAACCCCCTGAACATCAGCCGCCCGAACCCTGTAGGACTGGCTTTAGCCGGGAACCCGTCGTTCAGTCGGCTGACACTGCGGGAAGTCAGCGCCGACGTCGCCGAGGCCTCGCGTTTGCTGGGCGCCGGCGTGAGCTGCAGCTACACCGCCCAGGGCCAGCGCGGCGAACTGACCCTGCGATTGATAGCCGACGATGCAAACCGGGATGGCCCGCCCTTGGCAGGACCGGCTTCAGCCGGGACCAGGTCGTCGCTGACCTGGTTCGACAGCGCCATCGGCCCCTTCGCCCTGAGCGACGCCGAAGCAGTGCTCAGTTTGCTGGGCGAACTGCCGGTTACCCTCGGCGGCGAGCACCAGCCGTGGTACTGGCAATTGGTGAATCAACGCATGAATACCGAACTGGCGGAACTGCTTTGCCCCTTGCGGCCACTCAGCGATATCACTGCGCTGTCCGTTGATGGCCAACGCCCGGCTACCGCGCCGATGACCTGCCGATTGCACCTGCGGCTGGGTTCGCAGGTGTTGCACGCACAGCTCTGCGCCGACGCGCGGGTCATGCTGCAACTGCTCGGCAGCCACCACTGGCAGCCGCACCGGCAGAACGTCGCGCAGGACTGGCCCATCCGCCAGCCGCTGGTGCTGGGCGAGCTGTCGTTGAGCCTCGACCAGTTGGCGTCGTTGCAACCGGGGGACGTGCTGCTGCCGTCTTTGTGTCATTTCGACGAGGAAGGCGGCGGGCGCCTGCAACTGGCGGGTCGGCAATGGGCAGTGCAGACGGACAGCCGCGCAGAGCAGCTGTATGTACGGTTCAGCCACGAGGAAGACTTGGGACATGGTCAATGAAGAATTGTACGAAGACGAGATCGAGGATCTTGCCGACGATGAGTCAATTGAGCCACCGCTGAATCAGGCGCCGGATCAGAGTAGGACCGGCTTCAGCCGGGAAGCTTTTGAGGACCCTGGACATCACGGCGCCCCCGAATATCAATCCACTGAAAACGAGTGGCAGGATGAAACCGCCGCCGTTGGCTACGCGGACGATTCTTACGAGCCTCAATCAACAGAAATCCACCCCTCCCTCGATTCCCTCGATCAACTGCCGCTGGCCCTGACCCTGCGCTGCGGCAGCCTCGAACTGACCCTCGGCGACCTGCGCCGCGTCGCTGCCGGCACCGTATTACCGGTCAACGGCGTCACGCCGGGCTTCGCCACCCTGTGCCATGGCGATCGCATCGTCGCGGAGGGCGAGCTGGTCAGCGTCGAGGGCCGGCTCGGTCTGCAGATCACCCGCATGGCGTCCCGCCCATGATCATGGACGGGATGAACCCGGTGATGCTGGCGCTGTTCCTCGGCGCCCTGTCGTTGATTCCGTTTCTTTTGATCGTCTGCACGGCCTTTCTCAAGATCTCCATGACCCTGCTGATTACCCGCAACGCCATCGGCGTGCAGCAAGTGCCGCCGAACATGGCGCTGTACGGCATCGCCCTGGCCGCGACCATGTTCGTCATGGCCCCCGTCGCCCACGAAATCCAGCAGCGGGTTCACGACCGCCCGCTGGAGATGGGCAGCACCGAGAAATTGCAGGCCAGCGCCAACACCGTCATCGAGCCGTTGCAACGGTTCATGAGCCGTAACACCGACCCGGAAGTCGTTGCCCACCTGCTCGACAACACCCAGCGCATGTGGCCCAAGGACATGGCCGATCAGGCCAGCAAAAGCGACCTGCTGCTGGCCGTCCCCGCCTTCGTCCTGTCCGAGTTGCAGGCCGGTTTTCAGATCGGCTTTCTGATCTACATCCCGTTCATCGTCATCGACCTGATCGTCTCCAACCTGCTGCTGGCGCTGGGCATGCAGATGGTCTCGCCGATGACCATTTCGCTGCCGCTCAAACTGCTGCTGTTCGTGCTGGTGCAAGGCTGGACGCGCCTGCTCGACAGCCTTTTCTACTCGTACATGTGAGGCGGTGATGGAAGCGCTGGCGTTGTTCAAGCAGGGCATGTTTCTGGTGGTGATTCTCACGGCGCCGCCGTTGGGGGTCGCCGTGCTGGTCGGCGTCATCACTTCGCTGCTGCAGGCCTTGATGCAGATCCAGGACCAGACCCTGCCCTTCGGCATCAAGCTCGCCGCCGTCGGCCTGACCCTGGCCATGACCGGGCGCTGGATCGGTGTCGAGTTGATCCAGTTCATCAACCTGGCCTTCGACCTGATCGCCCGGTCCGGCGGCGCGCACTAGATGCCCTTCGACGCCCAGGGCCTGTTCGAACTGATGCTGGGCATGGGCCTGGCGGCGGCGCGCATCCTGCCGTGCATGATTCTGGTGCCGGCATTCTGCTTCAAATACCTCAAGGGCCCGCTGCGTTACGCGGTGGTGCTGGTGGTGTCGATGGTGCCGGCGCCGAGCATCAGCCGCGCGCTGTCGGGGATGAATGACGACTGGTTTTCCATCGGCGCGCTGCTGCTCAAAGAGGCCGTACTCGGCACCCTCCTCGGCCTGTTGCTGTACGCGCCGTTCTGGATGTTCGCCTCGGTGGGCGCGCTGCTCGACAGCCAGCGCGGCGCCTTGAGCGGCGGTCAGCTGAACCCGGCGCTGGGGCCTGACGCGACGCCGCTGGGCGAGCTGTTTCAGGAAACGTTGATCATGCTGGTGATCCTGTCCGGCGGGTTGTCGCTGATCACGCAGGTGATCTGGGACAGCTATCAGGTCTGGCCGCCCACCGCCTGGCTACCCGGCATGACTGTCGACGGCCTGGACCTGTTTCTCGAACAGCTCAACCAGACCCTCCAGCACATGATGCTCTACGCCGCACCGTTCATTGGTTTGTTGCTGTTGATCGAGGCCGCGCTGGCGATCATCGGCCTGTACGCGCAGCAACTGAACGTGTCGATCCTGGCCATGCCGGCCAAGAGCATGGCGGGCATCGCGTTCCTGCTCATCTACCTGCCGACGCTGCTGGAACTGGGCAACGGCCAGATCATGCAACTCGCCGACCTGAAGCATTTGCTCGGTCAACTGGTGCATATGCCGTGAGCGAAAAAACCGAAAAAGCCACGCCCAAACAGGTGCGCGACGCCCGCGAAAAGGGTCAGGTCGGGCAAAGCCAGGACCTGAGCAAACTACTGGTGCTGCTGGTCGTCAGCGAAGTGACCCTGGGCCTGGCGGACGAAAGTGTCGCGCGCTTGCTGAACTTGCTGAACCTGTCGTTCAAAGGGGTTGGCCAGCCCTTCATGCACACCGTCGAGCAGGTCGCCAGCGAGGGCGCAAGCGTGTTGATCGGCTTCATCCTGAGCAGTGTCGGCATCGCGATGCTGATGCGGCTGGTGGGCAGCTGGATACAGATCGGGTTCCTGTTTGCGCCCAAGGCATTGAAGCTGGACTTCAACAAGCTCAACCCCTTCGCCCACGCCAAGCAGATGTTCTCGGCGCAGAGCCTGACGACCTTGCTGCTCAGCATTTTGAAAGCCACGGCCATCGCCGTGACGCTGTACGTGGTGGTGAAGCCGTCGCTGGGCACGCTGATTTTGCTGTCGAGCACGGACCTGACGACGTATTGGCATGCGCTGTTGCAGGTGTTCCGGCACATTTTGCGGGCGACGCTGGGGTTGCTGTTGGTCATCGGCGCGGTGGACTTTGCGCTGCAGAAGTATTTCCACGCGAAGAAGCTGCGGATGAGCCACGAGGACATCAAGAAGGAGTACAAGCAGGCCGAGGGTGACCCACACGTGAAGGGGCATCGTCGGCAGCTGGCCCATGAGTTGTTGAACCAGGCACCGACTGCGCCGGCCAAGCCGGTGGAGGATGCGGACATGGTGGTGGTGAATCCGACGCATTATGCGGTGGCGTTGTATTACCGGCCGGGCACGACGCCGCTGCCGCAGATTCATTGCAAGGGTGAGGATGATGAGGCGCTGGCGTTGATTGCGAGGGCGAAGAAGGCGGGGATTCCGGTGGTGCAGAGTATCTGGCTGGCGCGGACGCTTTATAAGGTCAAGGCCGGCAAGTACATCCCGCGCACGACGCTGTTGGCGGTGGCGAATATTTATCAGATCGTGCGGCAGCTTGAGGACGTTCCGTACGAGGTCATTCGAATTGACGATGTTTGATCAGGATCAAGATCAACAGCGTCTGCCTGGGGGCAGACTGTTTCGCCTTCGGCGAGTTACTTGATAAAGCCCCAAGTAACCAAGGGCTTGTGCTCCTGGTTGGGCTCCTCCTTCGTCGGAGTACCCTCACTCCGGTCCCGCTCCGTGGGCCCGCGCCGAACGGGCATCCATGCCCTGACGGCGCTCTCGCCGCATCCATGCGGCTCGACCCACTGCGCGAGACCTGCGTTCAGCCTGCACCCAAGTCGCGTTTTGTGTCGTTTGGACTTCTTGCGTAGAAGATCAAAAGCAAAAGCAAAGGCAAAGGCTTCCCGGCTGAAGCCGGTCCTACGGGAGGCACCGTCAGTCCTACAGGTTGTCCGCGTTGCTTTTTAGTGGGACCGGCGGCGCTCCCCGTAGGACTGGCTTCAGCCGGGAAGAGGCCGGTGGGTGCGCCATCAATTTTGCGGCGTCTCTGATCGTTTCCACACGCCGCGTATTTGTGGGTGCTAGCTTGCTCGCGAGGCATTGGTACATCCGCCGGATAGTTGGTGTTTGCAATACAGCATTCGCGAGCAAGCTCGACTCCCACAGGACCGGCGTCCGACCGAAAATTTCCACCGCGCATCTACCCTCGGGAGGTGACGCGGAGCGTCACAGGCTGCATTCCCAAGCGGAGCGTGGGAACGATCAAATATCAGCGCCTGAGCGGGTCTCTTCCCGGCTAAAGCCGGTCCCACAAAAAAGCAGCGCGTGCATCCAGTGAAATGGGTGGTGGCCACACTGGCCTCTTCCCGGCTAAAGCCGGTCCTACTAAGCGTAAGCGCGCTTTTGATCTTCCTACGCAAAAGGCTCAGTCACCGCCAATCGCGACTTGGGTGCAGGCTGAACGCAGGTCTCGCTCCGTGGGCCGAGCGGCATGGATGCCGCGAGAGCCGCCCC